>JAZLBL010000040.1:0-16361 GCA_045613685.1 Candidatus Fimenecus sp.
GTATTTTTTGAAAAAACAATATCACCCATTATACATCCATCTGGAATAATACTTCTAAGATTAGTTGAAACATCACCAGTTAATGATAATTCAACCTCTTTATATGTATCAAAGAACACTTCAATATAGGTTGACGAAACAGAAGAAATTATAAATTCGTCAGAACTGTCTGCTGGAGCAACCTTTAGTTGAAGCGTTTTTGTACCTGCACTATCAACATAGTTAGTGTTTGCTTCAACTTGAATATCTTCGGCTTTAAGATTTGACAAAATATACTTCTTACCAGTTACTGTAACATCAACAGTAAATTCTGATTTGCCAAATATTTGCAATCCAAGCTGTTGTGGAATACTATTTTCAAGATTAATTTTTACCGGTACATTTGTAATCACCGTTTGAATTTCTGGGCTTTTATCAATAGCAACCCAAACCCAAAGTCCCAAAGAAATTATAAATGATATAACCATTAAGAAGCGGTTATTATCAAGAATATTTTCAAAAGAAAACTTTTTGCTGTTTTTATTCTTCATTTTTTCCACCTCTTAATATCTTTTTGATTTTACTGTCATCTTTGCTATTAGTTTTAACAAAATTAGTCATTAATACTTCTCGAAGCACACCATCAGAAACATCACGCATTAATTTTCCGTTTTCTGCGATTGAAATTGCACCAGTTTCTTCCGAAACCACAGCAATAACTGCATCACTTGTTTCCGACATACCAATAGCTGCTCTGTGACGAGTTCCCAATTCGCTGCTCAAATTATCATTTGAAGTAAGTGGAAGAATACAACCAGCTGCTGTAACTCGCCCATCTTTAATAACTATTGCACCATCATGCATAGGTGCTTTTGGAAAGAAAATATTTTCAATTAATTCAGTTGTTACTTTTGCATCAAGAGTTGTTCCTGTTTTTGTAATTTCACCTAACAAAGATTCTTTTTCAAAAACAATTAAAGCACCAATTTTTTTGTCACTCATATCAACACAGGCTTTACAAATGCTATTAATCGAATTCATTGTGTCTTCTTGTTTTTCAAAATCAATTTTATTCTTCAAATTAAATATATTAAACTTTGAAACCGAACTCTTACCAACTCGTTCAAGAATATGTCTTAATTCAGGTGCAAAAATAATTACAATAATTATAAACAAATTGTTAAAAATGAAATTAAGAATATATTTGCTAACTTCCATATTCGCAAGGCTAACAATTGCATATATACAAACGAGAATTATCAAGCCTTTTGCCAACTGGATTGCTCGTGTTTCTTTAATTAAACTAATAACACTGAAAATAACAAAAGCAACTAAAACTATATCAAGAAAATCACTTATGCTATCAAAAGAAAAGATAGCTTTTTTGAACTGTTCAAAAGCTTCAATAAACATAAAAAACACACTCTCACTCTCATAAAAAAATACAATATATTGCAAATATCCGTATAAAAGCATACAGATATACATATTCACAATATATTGTATCACAAGTAATTTCATTTTGCAATTTTTCTGACACATTTTATTAGAAAATCTATATCTTTTTTTTGCGTAAAAACCGATGGTGAAATTCTAACAGTTCCACTTTCAATTGTATTCATCTTTTTATGAGCTAATGGAGCACAATGCAAGCCCGCTCTAACAGCAATATTATAATTAGATAATTTCTCTGCAACATCTTCACTATGCACATTTTCGATATTAAATGATAATATTGGAGCATAACTTTCATAACCATTATTATATAAGTTTATATTGCAAACATTCACAAGTTCTTTATATAAATATTGAATAAGTTTTTTCTCGTGATTATATATTTTCTTAACACCAATTTTGTTAACAAAATCCAATCCATATCCCAATGCAATTATACCTTGAACATTTGGTGTACCACTCTCAAATCTATCAGGAACAATATCTGGTTGAACAGCTAACACCGAATCGCTTCCTGTCCCACCTTCAATTATTGTATTCATAACAATATTGTCTTTAATAATCATAAAACCAGTGCCAGTTGAACCATACAGTCCTTTATGACCCGCGCAACAAAGAATATCTATATTGTCTTTGTTCATACTTATTGGAATTATTCCACCAATTTGTGCAGCATCTAGAACAAATAATATTTTATTCTTATGCGCTAATTGTGAGAGCCTTTTATATGGTGTTATTATTCCAAAAACATTTGATGCACCAGTACAAATAATTGCAATAGTGTTTTTTCTAATGTAATCAGAAAAATTTTGAATTGTTCTAATATCATCACAATCAACCTGAGCAATAGAATAATCACAAATTCCATCGAATTTTAGTTTTTCAACAGTTCTCAAAACAGAGTTATGCTCTAAATCAGATATTATAAAGTGACCACCTTTTTTAGCTATACCTTTAATCGCCATATTTAAAGCCATAGTGCAATTATAAGTGAAAACTACATTTTCGGGATTATTGCAATCAAAAAAATCACATAAATCCTTTCTCACATTAAAAATCTGTTCAGTTGTATCTATTGCCATATTATAAAATCCACGACCAGCGTTAGCTCCATAGTCATAAAACGATTTTTTAAAAGAATCGACAACAGTTTTTGGCTTAGGATAGGTTGTTGCACTATTATCTAAATATATCATCGAACCAACTCATATCCTAAATATTTTACCTTGTTAACATCAAGTCTTATAGTAACACGGCTTATATCACCAATAAAGTTTATACTGTATCCACAACCCTCATTTTTTGTGGGATTTGTATTTTTATTTATTTTTGCTTTATATCCCATATTTTCAATTATCTCTTTTGCTTTTAGGGCATGTGTAACAGAAGAAAATTTAATTTTATACATAATTTATCACCCTATTACACTATATGATAAAAAGAAAAAAAGGCTCATAAGAGCCCTTTTATATAAATTTAATATTCTTTTTATCTTCGACAAGACAAACACAATGAGCTGAAATACCTTCTTTTGAACCTGTAAAACCAAGTTTTTCTTCAGTAGTTGCTTTTACACTTACTTGACGAATAGGTATGCCAAGTGCTTTAGAAATATTCAATCTCATATCATCAATAAATGGTGCAAGTTTTGGTGCCTGAGCAATAACAGTTGCATCAATGTTATTAATTGTAAATCCATAAGATTTTATGATTTCAACGACTTTTTTCAAAAGTTCAAGACTATCAGCATCTTTAAAGTTTTCATCTGTATCAGGAAAATGTTTACCAATATCACCCAATGCACATGCACCAAGAAGAGAATCGGAAATGGCGTGAAGCAGTACATCGGCATCTGAATGCCCTAACAGACCAATTCCATTATTTTCGATTTCTACGCCACCAAGAATTAGTTTTCGCCCTTCAACCAAACGATGAACATCATATCCATGACCTATTCTAAGCATATTATTTTCTCCTACGATTAAGATAATTTTCTGCTAATTCAATGTCTTCAGGTGTAGTGATTTTAATATTTTCGTAATCACCGTCAACAAATTTAACTGTTTTACCAAACGCTTCAATAAGCATACAGTCATCGGTAAAATCTTTACTGTTTTCTACTGTATTTACTGCATCGAGATATAACTTTTTATCAAAGACCTGTGGTGTCTGAATAAAGCGCATATAAGCTCTGTCTGGTGTATCAATAATATTATCATTGTCGTCAACAACCTTAACGGTATCTTTAACCTTAACACCTGTCGCAGCAGCACCATATTCTGCAGCCACTTTAATTGTTTCTTCAATAACTTTAAGAGTTACAAGTGGTCTTGCACCATCGTGAATTACAACTAGATCAGCAATATTTGATGTTGCAGTAACACCTTCATAAACACTTAATTGTCTTGTTTCTCCACCACAAACGATATTAAAAACCTTTGAAAAATTATATTTCTCAACAAGTTTTGCTATTTCGTCAATATCAGATTCACGAGTAACAATAATAATTTCGTCAATCATTGGGCATTTTTGAAACATATTTATAGTGTTAGCAATAACAGGCGCACCATCAAGTTTTAAAAACTGCTTGTTTATACCACCCATTCGAGTTGAATTACCAGCCGAAACAATTACGGCAGAAACAACTTTATTCACATTTTCCGTAATTTTCGACATAGTAACACCTCGGTTATATTAATGCTTCGATCGCAGCAAGTTTTGCACAGAGACAAAAAACTTCCATAGCCTTCTTTAAGTTTTCAACTGATGGGAATGTTGGTGCAATACGAATATTTTTATCGTCAGGGTCAATACCATAAGGATATGTCGCACCTACAGTTGTGAGTACAAGTCCTGCATCTTTACAAAGCTCACCAATTCTCTTTGCACTAGAGCCAGCAGTATCATAACTGATAAAATATCCACCCTTAGATTCAACCCATTTGCCAATACCAAGAGGTTTGATTTCACTTGCAAGCATATCAAGAACAATCTGGAATTTTGGTGCAATGATTTCTGCATGTTTTTGCATATATGACTTAATTCCTTCAACGTCTTTTAAATATTTTACATGTCTAAGTTGATTGAGTTTATCATAACTAATTGTCTGAAAATTAAGTCTTTTCTTAATTTCTGCAATGTTATTATCAGACGCAGCAATTGCAGAAACACCAGCACCTGGGAATGTGATTTTTGAAGTAGATGTAAACTCAACAAAATAATCTTCTGTTCCAAAGTCTTTGCAAGCATCAAAAATATTCAAAAGTTTATCAGGTGTATCTGTTAATTCGTGAACAATATACGCATTATCCCAAATCACCCTAAAATCTTTTGCAGCTGGTTTTAAACTTGCTAATGCTCTAACTTTCTCATCACTATAAGTTACACCTGTTGGATTAGAATATTTAGGTACACAGAACATACCTTTAACCATTGGGTCTTTAACAAGCTCTGCGATTTTTTCAACATTTGGACCGTTATCATCCATTTCAACAGAAATCATTTCAATACCAAAGAATTCTGTAATAGCAAAATGTCTGTCATAACCAGGAACATTGCAGATAAATTTAACCTTACCTTGTTTTGACCAAGGTTCGCATCCGGCAACACCTAAATACATGCACTGATTAAGATAGTCATACATAAGATTAAGACTTGATGAACCACCAATAATTATGTTTTTCGCATCAACCTGAAGCATATCAGCAAAAAGTTTTTTACACTCAGGGATTCCATCAAGCACACCATAGTTACGACAATCAAAGCCATTATCTGCTTTGCAATCATCAGCATCAACCATTATATTGAGCATATCAACTGATAAATCAAGTTGGTCTGCGCCTGGTTTACCACGAGACATATCAAGTGACAAACCAAGTGTTTTTATTTCTTCATATTCTTTTTCAAGTTCGTTTTTAAGAGAAACAAGTTCATCTCTGCTCATTTCATTATAAAGCATGGGATAACCTCCAAAAATATATTCGATATATTATATAGTACCAACCCGTTTTTTGCAAGTACAAATGCAAAAAAATGCATAATTTATTATATTCAAACTCAATAGCACATCATTTTTGAATAATCAAACAAAAAATTATTCAATTATTTTCGTTTTATGAAAACTCGTGGTAAAATTCTTGGAGTTTTACCTTCGATTTTTTCAATTTGGTTAATCAACAATGATTTTAAAGAGTTTTTTATTTGCACATATTCTTTTGATTTTATAAGATTATTCTTTTGTGCAGCGTCTATTGTATTATCATAAAGATAATCTTCAAAATAGATTTTTGAACTTGATGATAAAAACTTTGCGCAAGAAACCGAATATGTATAATCTTTAGTTCTTATAGCTCGTCCGCATTGACTTTCACTGATTTGAACAAAAGCAAAACCATAGTCACCTTTTTCTTGTAAAGCTTCTCCTTGATAGTGTTCAGGGGGATATATTAAACCCGAATAAAGTATTGTTGGTGGTAGGTCAATTAAGCTAACCATTTTATTTTCAATTTTTCCTTTTGTGAATCCCTTCCCTTTTATTACAAGTGGGATATGAATCGATGAGTCGTGACAACTTCTTTTATACTCGCCATTCCTTGTTTGGAAATGGCATCCGTGGTCAGATGTATAGATAATGGTTGTATTATCATAAATTCCTTTTTTCTTTAACACATCTATCAGTCTACCGAGATTATCATCAATACTTTCGATAGCAGCAAGATAATCCGGATATTGCTCTTTATAGTTCCCGTTAAAACAAGTTAGGTCTTCTGGTATGCTATAATCTTTGTATTTTTCAATCTTATCTTTTGGTCCTTCAAACTTGTTATGGTCATTCTGATGATGTGGCTCAAGTTGTGAAACGAAGAGAAAAAAAGGCTTTTCGCCATTATGATTTTCAATATATTCTATTGCAAAATCATTTATTCTGTCAGCACGATACCCCGTAAAATCTATTTTATTTCCTTTTTCATCAAATATATAACCATCATATCCGTGAGAAGTAAATTCAAGCACATCCGCACCACGAAAATATTTATAACCATAAAGCCTGTTTTCTGGAATCGCAGTTTTTTCGCATCTAATATTTTCTCCACCATTTTTACCGGACGCTAAGTGCAATTTACCTATATAAGCCGTATCATAACCATCTTCATTAAAATAATCCGCAAGTGATTTGGCATCGTTACGAAGTGGTATTCCGTTTATATGACAACCACATTCAGTTGGATACACACCGGTCTGCAAACTAGCTCTTGCAGGTCCACAAACTGGTTGACAAGTATAACAATTATCAAAGAAAGTGCCTTCATCTGCTAATGCCATTAAGTTTGGCATTATTTCAGGAGTTAAAGTGTCATATCTTTGTTGGTCTGAAAAATAGAAAATAATATTTTGTTTCATGTTTTTGCTCCATTCATTTATTAAAAACATTATATCATAATAAATAGATTTTACAATGAATTATTGAAAAAATCAGCATTATATGTTAGAATTATTTGATTTTATTTAAGGAGATTTTATGATGGAAATTTTAAAATTAAATCCTGTTTTTAAAGATTATCTTTGGGGTGGCACAAAACTTCGTGATGAATATGGTTTTGAGTCTAATCTCGACAAACTTGCAGAGGGATGGATGCTCTCTTGCCATAAAGATGGGCAAAACACAATATTAAACGGAACATTTGCAAAAAAAACTTTAAATGAAGTTGTAAATAACAATCCTGATTTTCTCGGAGAAAATGGTAAAAAATTCGAATATTTTCCTATTCTCATTAAACTTATTGATGCTAAAAACGATTTATCAGTACAAGTGCATCCAGATAATGAGTATGCAATGCGAGTTGAAAAAGAATATGGCAAAACAGAATGTTGGTATGTTCTCGATTGTGAAGATGATGCAGAACTTATTTATGGTTTCAATCGCGAACTTTCAAGTGAAGAATTCAGAAAAGCAGTGGAAGAGAACACATTTCTTGATGCAGTAAATAAAGTCAAAGTAAAAAAAAGTGACCTTTTCTTTATTGAAGCTGGTACTCTTCATGCAATCGGCAAAGGAATACTCTTGGCAGAAATTCAACAAAACTCAAATACTACATATCGTGTTTATGATTACGGTAGACTTGGTGCTGATGGCAAGCCAAGAGAATTGCACACAGAAAAGGCTATTGATGTTACGACATGTACACCACCAACAAGAGATACAAAACCTGAAGGCGAGCTTATTGTAAAAGATAGTTATTCAAGACAATTACTCACAAAATGCGATTTATTTAACGTTGAAAAAGTTACTGTAACAGAATCATTCACAGATATCGCCAACAATAAATCGTTTGTTTCAGTTCTTGTTACTGATGGTAACGGTAAAATTGATAATATTGAAATTAAAAAAGGAGATAGTCTTTTTATTCCTGCAAATTATGGTGAATTCCAGATTTCTGGTAATATTGAAGCAATAATTACACGAGTATAATGAGAAACAGAACATTCACAGGCACGAAAATTGCGTGTTATACGGGATATTTAGTTCAAGGAATTATAAATAACATTGCTCCCCTTTTATTTGTTATTTTTAGTGATAAATTTAACATAACATTAGAAAAACTTTCATTATTGATAACAATAAACTTTGCAACACAATTGGCAGTAGACACTTTGTCAATAAAATTTGTTGATAGAATTGGATATAAACCACTTGCAATCGTATCTCAAGGTATTGCTTTTATAGGTCTTGCAAGTTTAGGGATTTTACCTAATATATTAAGCAATTCATATTTAGGTATAGTTATTTCAATAATGCTTTCAGCTATTGGTAGTGGCATCACAGAAGTCATTATTAGTCCGATTGTTGAGTCAATTCCAGGAGAAAAGAAAACCTCAGAAATGAGTCTTCTCCATTCGTTCTATTGTTGGGGTCAGGTTACAGTTGTGTTGCTAACAACCATAATGATAAAAGTTTTTGGTAATAATTTATGGTACATTGCACCGATTATTTGGTCAATTATTCCACTTATAAATACAATTAATTTTATTGGTGTACCAATGCAACCAAACTTGACAAGTGGAGAAAAAACACCTTTCTTTAAAATGTTATTTTCAAAACAATTCATATTATTGATTATCATTATGATTTGTTCAGGCGCCTCTGAAATTGGAATGTCACAATGGTCATCATATTTTGCTGAAGCAGGTTTAAAAGTTTCTAAAATGACTGGTGACTTGTTAGGTCCTTGTCTTTTTGCAGTGCTTATGGGCACAGGACGAATGATTTTTGGTTTTATTGGCGAAAAAATTAACCTTAAAACAGCGTTGTCAATTTCTGCATTACTTTGCGCTACTTGTTATTTAGGCACTTGTTTTATAAATAACTCAGTTATGTCACTTTTGACCTGTGCAATTACCGGTATAACTGTTAGCATTATGTGGCCTGCAACTCTTAGCTTTGCCGCAAGACTTTTCCCTAAAGGCGGTGGCTCAATGTATAGCGTACTGGCATTATCGGGTGACACAGGTTGCACATTAGGTCCTTGGTTTATTAGTTTTATGACAATAAAAATGTCTATGGATTCATCATCAGGTGAAGCTTTAAAAACTGGTCTAGGATTTGGTGCACTATTCCCTATCCTTATGATAATTGCAATTTCAATGCTCAACATATCGAAAAAATCTATTGACAAACATAGTAACAGTGCTATAATTTAATCATAAAATATTAATAATTAGTTGTCTTCAGGGCGGAGTGAAATTCTCCACCGGTGGTTAAAGTCCACGAGCGAATGCTGATTAGGTGAAATTCCTAAACCGACGGTATAGTCCGGATGAAAGAAGATGCGACTTACAAAAAAGTTACATTTGCCCTGCTATATTTAGCTGGGCATTTTCTGTTTGACAACTAATCACAAATGAAAGGAATTGATTATATGTCAAACCCAAACAACAAAAAAACATTTAATTTAACAATCACCGCCTTAATGACAGCGATAGCAACAGTAATTTATATGACTTTCCCTGAAATTAACATTATTCCAGGCGTAAGTTATATGAAAATCGATTTTTCTGACTTTCCTGCCGTACTTACAGGTATGGTTTTTGGCCCTGTTCAAGGAATTTTGGTTGAAGTTGTGAAAAATATTATTCACCTTACTAAAACAACAACCTTTGGTATTGGCGAAATAATGAATGTAATTCTTGGAAGCGGAATTGTTGTTTCAATGTCACTTTTTAGCAAACTCTTTGCAAAAGTCTTCAAAGAAAAGAGATTTTCAGTAAAATCTTATGCGTTGTCAGCAATTATTACTATCGCAATAACAATCATTTTAGGTTGGCTTGCAAATATTGTATTTACTCCAATTTTCTATACAATTATGGGTATTCCGCTTGTGTCAGAAACATATTGGGCTGGTGTATGGGGCTCAACAGCATTAAACACAGTAAAATCTTGCTTTAATGTAATCCCATTCTACCCTGTTTATTTTGCTGTCGAAAAAATTGTTAAAAAACTTGGTATGTAGTTGACAATAGTCAAAAATGTGGTAAAATATATAAGAATTAAATATTATCCTTATGCAGAGTGGTGGAGGGACCGGCCCTATGAAACCCGGCAACCTGCTTTTAAGCGTGGTGCTAATTCCTGCGGATTTTCCGAGATATAAGGTTGTTTTAAACGGCACCCTTATGGGTGCCTGATTTTTTTGAAGGAGAAACAAATATGGCAAAATTTTTATTTACATCTGAATCAGTTACAGAAGGACATCCTGATAAAATCTGTGATAAAATTTCTGACGCAGTTCTTGATGCAATGCTCGCACAAGACCCAATGTCACGTGTTGCTTGTGAAACAACAGTAACAACAGGACAAGTTCTTGTTATGGGTGAAATCACATCAAAGGCACAGGTTAATATCCCTGAAATCGTTAGAAATACAGTTCTTGAAATCGGTTATGACGATAGTGCAAAAGGCTTTGATGGCAATACTTGTGCGGTGCTTGTAGCGCTCGATAAACAGTCTGCTGACATTGCCCTTGGTGTTGATAACTCAATGGAAATCAAAGATGGTAATGATGATTTCTATAATCTCAATGGTGCTGGTGACCAAGGTATGATGTTTGGTTTCGCTTGTGATGAAACGCCTGAACTTATGCCAATGCCAATTTCACTTGCTAATAAACTTGCAGTTCAACTCACAAAAGTCAGAAAAGATGGCACGCTCGCTTATCTTCGTGCAGATGGCAAAACTCAGGTTACTATTGAATATGATGATGACAGGAATCCGGTTAGAATTGATGCGATTGTTGTTTCATCACAACACAGTGCAGATGTTGAGCTTTCACAAATTCGTGAAGATGTTAAAAAGTATGTTATTGACCCAATTATTCCTGCAAATCTTATTGATGAAAACACAAAGATTTTTGTTAACCCAACAGGCAGATTTGTAATTGGTGGTCCTATGGGTGACTCTGGTCTTACAGGACGTAAAATTATCGTTGATACATATGGTGGATATTCTCGTCACGGTGGTGGCGCTTTCTCAGGTAAAGACCCAACAAAAGTTGACCGTTCAGCTGCTTATGCTGCAAGATATGTTGCTAAAAACATTGTTGCTGCAGGACTTGCTAAAAAGTGTGAAATCCAGTTAGCTTATGCTATCGGTGTTGCAAAACCTGTTTCAGTTATGGTTGACACATTTGGTACAGGCGTACTCAAGGATTCAGAACTTGGTGACATTGTTAACGAAGTATTTGACCTTCGTCCTGCGGCTATTATTGATACACTTAAGCTTCGTAACCCAATCTATAAACAAC
Organism: Candidatus Fimenecus sp.; assembly: GCA_045613685.1. Lineage (GTDB taxonomy): Bacteria > Bacillota > Clostridia > Oscillospirales > Acutalibacteraceae > Fimenecus. Next base: position 11,232 of record JAZLBL010000040.1, read on the forward strand.
TTGCTGCTTACGGTCATGTTGGTAGAACAGATTGTGATGTAATGTGGGAAAAAACTGATAAAGTTGAAATTTTAAAAGAAAAAGCAAAAATTTAAATTCTTGAATAAAGCATATATTTTTACTCATAATAATCGTGCAGGTAAATCCAATGTTTATTTTAAGGAGTGAATATGATGCTTGACAGAATTTCATTAATTCTTGTTATAATCGGTGCAATTAACTGGGGTGCTATTGGGTTATTCCAATTTGATATTGTAGCTTGGCTCTTTGGTGGTCAAGGTGCAATACTCAGTAGAATTATTTATACAGTTGTTGCGTTAGCAGGAATTTGGTGCTTGTCACTTTTATTCCGTCATAACGAGATTCTCGTTTCTGATGAGATATAAAAAATGAAACCGGAAAGAATCTTCTTTCCGGTTTATTTTATGCTTAATTTTTCAATTAACTCTTTCTGTGGTGTTACATAAATAGTGTTATATGTGTTATAAATTACCTTACCCGGTTTTGAACCAACAGGTTTTTTAACATTTTTGACTAAAGTATAATCAACAGCAACTGATGATGAGTTTTGCACTTTGCTATAATATGCTGCAATACAAGCAGCTTCGTAAATGGTAGTATCGGTTATATCTTTTTTATCAGCAATGATTATTGTGTGAGAACCTGAATATTTCTGAATGTGCAACCACATATCATAATTCATTGCAGTTTTTAATGTGAGAATATCATTTTGAATATTATTTCTTCCAACTAGAATTTTAAAACCATCACTAGACACAAATTCTAATGGTGGTAAAGGTTTTTCCTTTTTATTTTTATAACCTTTCCTTTTTTTAATATATCCACCCTGCTCTAATTCTTCACGAATTTCTGAAATATCTCTTTCTGTTTCTGCACGTGTCAAGTTATCAAGAACAGTGTCAAGATAAACTAACTCTTGTTCACCTTCATCTATAAGCGAATAAAGCATTTTTTCAGCATTTGCTGCTTTTTTATATTCTTTAAAAAACTTCTGGGCATTTTGTAACGGTGATAATGCTGGATTTACTGGAATTTCAATAATTTTGTTATCATCGTAATAATTTTCTAATTTGTAAGCAGGTGACTTTTCTATTAATCGATATTGATTTGCCATAATCAACTCTGCATAAATTCTAATCTGTTCACGATTGACACTTTTTTCAAGTTCAAGCCTTCTATTATTAATTTTTCTGGATGTTCTTTCTATAGCACTATTTAATAATTTAAACAAATCCGCTGCCTTTCTTTTAGTGCGGTTAATTTTATCTTTTTCAAAATAAAAATCATCAAGCAATTCAGAAATAGAGTTATATGATTTTTTATTCAAAGAATTACCATATTGACGAATATTTGTAAAAGAAAAATCGAAAGGAACACCATCAACAGAATTAAGTAATAAAAACTCATTATTACAAATTTCTCTTTTTATTGTTTCGATTTCATTTGTAAGTCTTTCATTTTCAATATTGGAAAGCAAACCAACTTGTTTATCGTCAAATACAGTTCTATATGCAACTTCACGGGCAACAATTGGTGAAAAGCCTTCAACACATTCTAAAATAGCTTTTGAAAGGAGTTTTTCAGGCATAGAAAGAATTTTATTTGCAATGTCAAGTGCATCATCAGTCAAAATATTGCACTTTTCTTGCATTGGTGGTAACTCATATTTAAGTCCTGGTAATATTTCACGGACAGTTGACTTTTCTTCGTCAACTCTTTTAACAGCGTCAATAATTCTATAATCATTATCACAAAGTATTATATTACTTCTCTGGCCCATAATTTCGCAGATTACATAATATTTAGTTTTGTCACCAATTTCAGTTGTACCATCAAACTCTAAAATTAAAATTCTATCATTATTAACTTGTTTGATATCAACAAGAGTTGCTCCACAAAGTCTTTTGCGAAGTAACATACAAAGCATTGGTGGCGTTTTAGGATTTTCAAGATTATATCTTGTTAAATGCACTCTTGGACTTTGGCCATCACAAGAGAGATATAATCTATAACCACCATTTCGGGTACGCAAAATAAACACCAACTCATTTTTTGAAGGTTGATGTATCTTATCAATTTTAGAGCCTAAAATATAGCTTTTAAGCTCGTTTTTAACTAACCCTAATGTAATTCCGTCTAATGCCATAAAACCTCATTAAATCACCAGTATCGGTGTGCTTTGAACTGCTAAAACATAATCAATGTTAAATTCATTTTTTACTTTATCCGCAAGCGGTTTAATTGCAATATTTTCCGTTTCAAAATGTCCTGCTGAAATCAACAGTATATCCATCTCATTTGCATCAAGAAAAGCGTGATGTGAAGCATCACCTGTAAGCAAAGCATCACATCCAAGTTCTTTTGCTAACGGGAGATAATCACTACCTGAGCCGCTACAAACAGCTACTTTTTTGATGCTTTTTTCAATGGAATTGTGTCGTATAACTCCATCAAGTACTGATTTAATATCTTTCAATAAACAATCAGTTGAAACAGCATTATCAAAATGTGCAATATTCAAGCAAGTATTTTCAACTTTTTCAAATTTATTAAAGCCAACTTTTTTACAAAGAATATCGTTAACACCATCAACTGCTTTATCATAGTTTGTATGAGCACAAATTATGCTAATTTTATTTTCAATAAGTTTAAAAATAATAGTATCACTTAAAACATTTGAAACTGGTTTAAAAATCAAAGGATGATGAGTAATTATTAAATCTGCACCGCTACTAATTGCTTGGTTTGCAATATCAGTTGTGACATCAAGAGCAAATAAGATTTTATTAACAACTTGGTTTTTATCACCAACAAGAAGACCAGAATTATCCCATTCTTCCTGTGTGTCAAAAGGTGCAATTTTATCAATAAAATTATAGATATCTTTTACTGTTGCCATTTACTCAACTCCCCTACTATTTTTTCTAAATCTCCACACTCTTTGTCTGCTTTTTTGAGTGCAATCAACTTTTTATTATATTTCTCATAAATCTTTGAGAGATATTTTTTTGATAAATCATCATTATTATGTGGTAATCTACCAACAATTAAGTCTAAATCAGTGTATACTGTTGCAGCACCATAAAAATATGCACTAATAATTATGTAAAGCTTATCACCATCTTCTGCAACAACCTCATTGTCGATGATAAATCCGTTATCAAAAAGTACTTTTCGCAATTCTTCAATATGAGTCATGGGTTGTAAAATCAAGTGAATATCACTATTCTTTAACCAATTTGTTCTCTCGATAAAAGATGAAATTAGAAGTCCACCCATTCCGGCAGCAGCAATTTCTTCAACTTCATTTTCTTTGAAATTATCAAGTCCGTCAGAAAGACGAAGTTCAATTTTATCAGAATAGTTATATGACTCAACAGCTAGTTTAGCATTTTCAAGTGGTCCTATGCGCAAATCAGCAGCAATAGCCTTATTTATAATGCCGTTTTCAACAAGATACACGGGCAAATATGCATGGTCTGTGCCAATATCAGCAAATATTTTATCTTTTCGAACAAGATTAGCAATAGCCATTAATCTGCTATCAAGTTTCATATAACTCACCTCTTTTTAGACAAAATCCCCCTTAATCAGGGGGATTTAAATTATTTGTTTGAGTTTTCTTTAAGGAATGTGTTAATTCCTTCAACAAACTCGTCAGGGTCAACACCGTGAACCATGCAAGCTTGTTCAACTGTTTCGCCACGTGCTGAAGGACAACCGAGACAATGCATACCAAGATTTAAGAAAAATGGTACTGTTTCTCTTGCATTATCAAGGATTTCGCCGATATTCATATCTTTTGTAACTTGAAACATCTTTTATTCTCCTTTAGCTACTGATACAGTAACTTTATTGTCATTTACTGTGAATTCATTTGAATAATCTGCTTTTAATTCTGCATTAATAACAAGATTATCTGCGAGAAGTTCACTTGCAATAAATGCAAGTTTTTCAGTAAGTGCGTTTATAATGAACTCATCATCAACATTGATTGCAGCAATAATTCTCTGTTCAACCTGATATCCTGCTTCTTTACGTGCAACCTGGCACTGACGGATAATATCACGAACAACACCCTCTTTAAGAAGTTCATCAGTAAGAACAATGTCGAGAGCAACAACGCTTTCAGGAGCAAATTCAGCAGAAACAACGCCATCCTTTGTCTTTGACTGTACTGCAAAGATTGATGCATCGAATTTTTCGTCCCAACCAGAAACTTCCACTTCACCACCTGCAATAACAGCTGTTGTAAGTGCTTTCATTTCATCTGCTGAAAGACCCTCAAGAGTTTGTTTCATCTTGTTAACATTCTGTTTAAGAACTGCACCTGCAACTTTGAAGTTAACTGCAAGGAACTGGTCTTCAAGAACGTTAATATCGTCAATATATTCAACTGCTTTAATATTAAGTTCATCAAGAATATTTTTCTCAAAAGTCTTAATTTTATCAGCAGTTTCTGCGTTGCAGCAAACAAAAAGTTTTGAAAGTGGTTGACGAACCTTAATCTGCTGTTCGTTACGAAGTCTCATTGCTGTTGCAATAACTTCACGAACAAGAGCAGTCTGCTCGATAACACCATCATCGTTGATACCTTCAAGAGCTGTTGGCCAATCACTAAGGTGAACTGATTCAGCAACTGTTGGGTCGCATTTCTTAATAAGATTCTGCCAGATATATTCTGTCATAAATGGTGTAACAGGAGCAATAGTCTGAACACATACTTTAAGAGCATTGAAGAGTGTCCAATAAGCAACCATCTTATCAGCTTGGTCTTCTGTTTTCCAGAAACGACGACGGTTTGTTCTGATATACCAGTTTGAAATATCATCAACAAAGATTTCAAAATCTTTAATCATTGCAGATGTCTTATAATCATCCATATAAGCTGTTGCTTTTTCTAAAAATTCATTAGTTCTAACAACAAGCCATTTATCTATTGGTGTAAGTTTTGAGAAATCAACTTTATAATCAGCAAAGTTTGGTTTATCAAGCTGTGCATAGGTATCAAAGAATGTATAAATATTCCAGAAAGCAAGCATCTTTCTTCTTGCTTCGTCACCAAGGTTATAACCAAAACGAACATCATTATTAGTTGGTGCACTTGCA
>JAZLBL010000041.1:0-56549 GCA_045613685.1 Candidatus Fimenecus sp.
TACCCCTCAGTCGCTACGCGACAGCTCCCCTGACAAGGGGAGCCGAGAATATCTTTTCATTAAATCAATTCGACAAACCCCAATTTATCGACTTGCTTACAAACAAAAAAATCGCCCCCAAAGGACGAATAAAAACAAATAAAAAAGAAGTAACCCCCAAGGTCGACGTTTCTTTACACGCCTTTCACGGACCGGGGGGCTACTTCTGTTCACTCTTGATATCTAACATCATTTGAGCTACCTCACTTTCTTTAATTTTTTCAAGGAACTCGAAATTATAAAACTTAGTTTGCAAACATTTATCTATATTTAATTATCTCGCTTGTTTCTTTTTGGAAATTGCGACTGCTTTTCGTCTGTGCTGCTTGCTACACCTTATTATTTTTTAAACTAAGATTTATTATCTGAGTTTCAGGTTTCTAATTGTACATTGGAACCACCTTATCTTTTTTGTTAAACCATTTAGCTTCTTTAAATTAGGAATTTACTTGAACATCATAACCACCTTATTTTTTATTAGCTTTTGGTTTAGTTTGGATTAGGTTTAATTAGTACATTGGAATCACCTTTCCCTTTCCTTGTCTATAATATAACACGGAAAAACTCAGATTTCAATATGTAATTTTGTACAAAGTTAATATATTTTTCTTATTTAATACAGAGATTTTGTGTGTTATGCTCATAAAACTTTCTGAAATCTATTGACTTTTGCTTTTTTATTTGATATTATTAATATGTTGGGTGCTTGAAAAAGCACCCTTTTTTATTTAATAAAAAGCCACCTGATTATTATTTTTTATTCAGGTGGTTTTCTTTATTTATTGTAATATTCAACTATTCTTTCATATTCTTCATCAGTTATATGTATAACTGAGCCATGACGGGGATGCAAATGGTCAAGAGAATGTTTTTGTTTATCCACTTTTGTGAAATTAATTAAATCTGTTGATTCTTGCATAAAATATCCACCAGCTCTAAATTGGTCGGCAATAAGCACATATTTATCTGTGCCAAGAATTTTATATGTGCAATGTCCTTCAAGTGCGGTGTCAGCAAGTGAGATTCTGTTGTTTTTAGGTTCGGTGTAAGGACCTTCTAATTTGTCTGAAACAACATAGCAGATTCCGTCTTGCTTTTCGTCGGCAACAAAAAGATAAAACTTGCCATCTTTTTCAGTTATATCACCATCAATGGCAGCCATACCACTTATGGGGTTATATAAGATTTTTGGCTCGGTGGTGAGGGATATGAAATCTTTTGTATAAGCATACCAAGGAATAGTGTGCCAACCTTCATCTTCGTTGTTGTGGGTCCAATAAATCATATATTCTTGTCTGTTTTTATCAAAGATTACTTGTGGTGCCCAAACACGATTTGCAGATTTTGTGTTTTCATATTGTGAAAAATCAAGAATTCTCTCGTTTTTCCAATTTATAAGGTCGGTACTATCCCAAACGACCATTGAGTTGTTGTTTGCCCAACCATCATAACAACGCATATCCGTAGCAATAATGTGAAAAACTCCATCTTCACCACGAAATATATATGGGTCGCGACAACATTTATGACCGAGCGTCTGTTTAATTACAGGCTCATTATTGTTGAGTGCATTAAAATTGTATCCGTCTTCTGAAACCGCAAAATGAACTGATTCATTTTCGGGTTCGTTGCCTGTGAAATAGCAAAATAGATATTTAGTTAGATTCATTTTGCAATCTTCCCTTTTCGTTTGTTATAAGTAATAAAATAAGCAACTGTCTGTGCTACAAATGTAACACCCCAAGATATTGCATAGGACATATAAAGATATTCAGGGGTATGAAATTCTGGGATTTGGAATATTGTGTATATCCAACCGATACGGATACCACAAACACCAAGAACTGAAATAATCATTGGTGCGAAAGATACACCCATACCACGAAGTCCACCACCCGATACATCCATCATACCTAAAAGACAATAGGCAAGGCACAAGCATTTGAGTCTTATCATACCATAGTTTATTGCTTCAACCGAGTCGGGCAGATATATTTTCAAAAGGTGAGGACCTGCAAGATAAACGCTTATTGAAACAATCAAGCCGATAACAAATACACTTGACAAACATAAAAGGAAAACCTTTTTTGCTCTTTTATATTGATTAGCACCGATATTTTGTCCTGTGAAATTCAGAGCAGTCTGATGGAAAGCGTTAAGACAAACAAACATAAATCCTTCAATATTAAGTGCTGCTGCATTGCCCGACATAACTACTTCACCAAATGAGTTTATTGAAGACTGAATAACAACATTTGATATTGAAAAAAGTGAGCCTTGAATACCCGCTGGTAATCCAATTTTAATAATCTGCAAAAGTTCATCCTTATAAAAACGCATTTTTGAGAATTGTAATTTACAAGCATCATTTCTCTTTACAAGAGTAATAACAACCAAGATTGCAGAAACAGCTTGTGAAATTGTTGTTGCCAATGCAACACCTGCGACGTTAAGGTGAAAAACTGTTACAAAAATAACATTAAGGGCTACATTGATAACCCCTGCGATAGTGAGAAATATAAGAGGGGATTTTGTGTCACCACTTGCGCGAAGAATTGATGCACAGAAATTATAGAGCATCATAAAGATACTTCCTGCAAAATAAATTTTCATATAAAGTGCGGAAAGTGGCAAAACATTTGCAGGTGTATCCATCCATTTAAGAAAAGTTTCAGAAAGTGTTACACCTACAATAGTTAAAATTACACCACCAACAAGAGCGGTTGGGATTGCCGTGTGAATTGCACGATGTACCTTTTTGTTATCTTCTGCGCCCAAAGCTTGAGCAACGGCAACACCTGAACCGACTGAAAGACCGATAAAAAGGTTTACAATAAGGTTGGTGATAGCTCCTGTCGCACCAACTGCGGCAACTGAGATGCTTCCACAAAATTGACCGACAATAATAAGGTCCGCTGCATTAAAAAGCAACTGCAAAAATCCTGTGAGCATAATTGGAATTGTATATGAAATTATGTTGTGGAACAAAGGTCCACGAGTCATATCAATATATTTTCTTTTAGCCAATAATAAAACTCCTATATCAAAATTCAATAGATTATAGCATATTTATATCATATCTTCAATGTAAAAGCCAAAAGCACTACACAAAAAACACTTTAATTCGCTGGATTATTTTGTTAAAACTGTTGCAAAGGCTTTTTATTAGCAGTATAATATTTTCAAGGAAAAATTTAACAAGGAGATTGGATTTATGGAAAGAACCTATGTTCCTTTTCAGGATTGGCCTGAAAAATCAAAACAGATTGAATATACTGAAAGCACACCATTGCTTAATGCTGACGGCACATTGAACGCTAAGGGTTGGGCAAGACATAATGTGTTTGAGTATGACAGAAATCTTGTTAAGAAACATCTCATTACAAGAAAAGAATGGGATTTTTATCAGGTTTCTAATGGCAAACTTACAGTTCAACTCAATTTTGCAAATCTTAGCATGGCAGGTTTTGTAACAGCAAAGCTTATTGACATTGAACACGGCAATGAAATAATTGATTGCACAAAATTCTTCTTAGGCGATAAGTTTATTCCACCAAAGAAAGGCGACGTGCCAAACCGTCTTAAACTTAATTGCGGTGGTGCAGAAGTTGACTTTGACACAAAAGAAACTTCAAGAAGACTTTGGTTCAGATGTGCAACAAAAGACCGTGGCGTTGTTGAATGTGATTTCACAATGGATATTCCTGAAGGATTTGAGAACATCACAACAGTTCTTCCATTCAAAGAAGACCCAACTCGTTACTTTATGACAACAAAACAGCTTGGTATGCCTTGTGCAGGTACAATGAGAATCGGCAACGATACTTATGACTTCTCAAAAGAAGACACATTTGCATTCCTTGACTGGGGACGCGTTAACACAATTCATGAAATGGTTTGGTATTGGGGTGCAGGTGCACAGTATATTCCTGACGAAAAGGGTAATAAGCACTTATTCTCATTCGAAATCACTTGGGCTATCGGTGACGAAAGCAACGCAACTGAAACTTGCCTTTTCTTCGACGGAAATGCACATAAATTCGGTGCGATTGACGTTGAAACATTCCCTAAAGATGATAAATATATGGAACCTTGGAAGTTTATTTCTGAAGACGGCAGATTTAACCTTACAATGACACCATTCTTTGATTATCACACAGATTTAGACCTTAAAATCGGCAGAATGAACACACACCAGGTTCACGGTATCTGGAATGGCGATGTTACTTTGGATGACGGCACAAAACTTGAAATTAAAGATATGTACGCATTCTGTGAATATGTTGAAAACAGATGGTAATTAAATAAAGCAAAATTAAAACGGAGTCAATTGACTCCGTTTTTTCTTTAGTATTTAAGATTTAAAATCTCTTCAATAGGTCCTTTAAAGTCTTTATCAACCTTTTTGAGTGGTTTATCATTTTTAATAAAGCTACCAAAAATCATACCCTTTTTATCTGTTGACATCTGGAATTTTGAAATAACATTTGTAAGTTCTTTCTTCATATCTTTATTTTTAAGATACTCACAGTTGTCGATAGTGATTTCAACAGTTGCATCAGGACTTGCTGTAACCTTGATTTCAAGTGTATCGTCATTTGATGCAGTATAATCAACATTTGCGCTGATATCACCTTTGACAATATCTTTGAACTTGATTACATAAGTTCTGTTTTGTGGAACAACTGATGTTGTGCCTTCTGCTTTTGCGATAGTAAAGGTTACCTTATTTTCGTCTTCACTAACTGTGAATGCAGTTTTAAGATATTCACCATTTTGATATGAAAGTGTTTCGCCATCGTCTTCATAGAGAGTGAATGTGTTGTTACCACGATAAACAAGAACCTCAAGCATATCAGGGTTAGAACAATCGTTAGTTCTATCGTTTGCACTCATTGGGATAATCGCACCTTCACGAGCAAGTACAGGGATACTTTCAATATCACGATACATCTTAACGAACTTATTACCTTCATAAATTCTACCTGTGAAAATATCTGTATAGCGTCCTTCAGGAATCCACACATTAACACCTGCAAGGTTAGTTTTGAGTGATGTATGCTCTGTGATTGGAGCAACAATCATTTCAGTACCGAAGAAGAATTCATTTTTGCAGTTATATGCATTCTCGTCAGTTGGATAAGCATAATACATTGGCTCACAAATTGCTCTGCATTCTGTATGAGTGCGATAGTTCATTGTGTAGATATATGGTAAAAGCTTATGTCTTAAACGAAGAGCATCTTTTGCAATTCTTTCAACAGGACCACAATAATTCCAAGGCTCTTTACCTGCGAATTCATTGTTTGTTGAGTGAAGTCGCATAACAGGGCTATAAATACCCAACTGTACCCAACGAAGATAAAGCTCGTCATCGTGTTTACCCATACAATGACCACCGATATCGTGGCTCCACCAAGGATAAGCAATGTTAGAAGCAGTTGCAGTAAATCCTGGTTGGAAATCAAGACTCTTCCAAGTCTGTGTTGTGTCACCTGAGAAACCTAATGGATAACGCTGACTACCTGCGCCACAGAAACGAGAAAGAATGAGCGGACGGTGATTGTCTTTTGCATTGTCAAGGAAGTGATAGTGGTTAAGTGCCCAAAGTGGGTCAAGTCCTGGTGTTTTTGTGTTGTTGCCCTGTTGCCAGTCAATCCACCAGAAGTCAACACCCTTTTCTTCAAATGGTCTGTGAAGAATGTCAAAATAATTTTCTGTGAATTTTTTATCTGTAATATCAAATTCAACAGGTTTTTTCTCAGCAGGGTTTTGTCCCATAGCCTTGCACATATCTTCATATTGGTTTTCAAACCAACGAACACCCATTGATGGATGAATGTTGAATGTAATATGATAGTTATCTGCTTTGAGTTTATTTAAGAATTCTTCATAGTCAGGGAAAAGGTCTGTGTTGAAACTATAACCAGTCCAACCAGCTGACCAGATATCATAGATATATTCCCAAAGGTTAAGATGCTTTGTCATTTTGTGAGCATCTTTACCGAATTTTGACTTGATGTCAACCCAGTGCCAGTCCATATCAACCGTTGCAACTGTAATTGGCACTTCTTCATCCTTGAATTTATCCATAAGAGTCAAATATTCTTCTTGAGTGTATGCCTTATATCTGCTCCACCAGTTAGAAAGAGCATAACGGGGGATAAGTGGCACTTTACCTGTCAATTTATAAAGGTCAGTTGTAGCACCTATGTAGTCATTGCCATAAGCAAAGAAATATTGGTCTGTTTCTTTTGCGTCGCGTGGCAAAATTGTGCCGTCTTCTTTAAGGACAAGTGTTTCACTGTCGTCAAGAATTGCAACACCGTCTTTTGAGCAAACACCATCACCCATTTTGATGATACCCGCAGTAATATCAAGTGTACGGCAAGTGCCTTTAAGGTTGCCTAATTTGAAATTCTGATTAATTCTTCCATCACTTAATGTGATGCTTTGCATCTTCTTTGATTTGAGAGAATAAACAAAAGTTGCTTTTTCAGTTTTAATTTGGATATTGCCATTTGCTTCTTTAAGTTCAAATGAAACATCACAGAAATCACGAAACCATACACTTTGTGTTGGCTCGTCACAGAATTTTCCGTCCTTTTGATTTTCAACTCTCAAAAGGCAAGGTGTGATGACTGTAAGTCTTGTGTTACCACGAATAATAGTCTGCTCACTCTTTGCAACGGGAGAACATTCTATTTTAAAACGCTTTGCATAAGTATCCATAAAAATCCCCTTATTATATAGATTTTGTTCGTATTAAATTATATATCTAAACCATATTAAAGTCAAACATAATGGTTGTATATTATCAAAATAAATGATAAAATAAATATATTATATTAAGCAAAGGACTAAAACTTATGAAATTTATATCTTGGAATGTTAACGGCTTTCGAGCTTGTTTAAATAAAGGCTTTGAAGAGTTTTTTAAAAATGAAGATGCAGATTTTTTCTGTATTCAAGAAACTAAAATGCAACCGGGTCAGGCAGAGTTTATAACCCCTGATTATCACCAGTATTGGTATAGCGCAGAGAAAAAGGGCTATTCAGGCACTGCAGTTTTTGCAAAGCACGAGCCAATAAGTGTTAGTTATGGTTTAGGTATCGAAGAGCACGACCACGAGGGTAGAGCAATCACTCTTGAATATGAGAATTTCTATCTTCTCTGTGTTTATACACCAAACTCTCAAAGAGAATTGACACGACTTCAATATCGAATGACTTGGGAAGATGCTTTGCGTGAATATATGCAAAAACTTGATAGCAAAAAACCTGTGGTTTATTGTGGTGACTTGAATGTTGCCCACCAAGAAATCGACCTTAAAAACCCAAAGACAAATCACCACAATGCAGGGTTTACTGATGAAGAGAGAAACAAGTTTACAGAGCTTTTAAATGCAGGGTTTACTGATTCTTATCGTTATCTTTATCCTGAAAAAATCGAGTATTCTTGGTGGAGTTATATGTTCCACGCAAGAGAAAAGAATGTAGGGTGGCGCATTGACTATTTTGTGGTTTCAGACCGCATTGCACCAAAGCTTAAAGAAAGCACAATTTATACTGACATAATGGGTAGCGACCATTGCCCGGTTGGAATTGAGATTGACTTGTAAAGTCAGTTTTATTCGCCTTATGGCGAGTTTTATTGCTTCACAGTTTTATTATGCTTTGCATAGTTTTATTTGCTGTGCAAGTTTATGGTGAATAAAATAAAACTGAAACCATAGGTTTCAATAAAACTTTTACTTTTGTAAAAATATCACTCTGCCATAAGGCAGAATAACACTAAAAATATTAGAGGTGATAATTATGGCTGATAGCGTTTTGAGAGATAAAGCAAAGATTTTGCTAAGGATATTATTTTTCTTTGCAGAGAAATGAAACAAGAACGAAAAGAATCTGCATTAATAAACCAAATGCTTCGTTCTGGAACCTCTATTGGTGCCAATATTCATGAAGCCCAGTACGCACAAGGTACAAAGGATTTCATATCAAAGCTTGAAATAGCACAAAAAGAATGTTATGAAACTGAATATTGGTTGGAAATTCTTTTTGAAACAGATTGTATCAAGGAAGAAAGATATAAAAAATTGCATAATGATTGTGGTGCAATTAGAAGAATGTTGATTGCATCCTTAAAAATAATTAAAGCTAATCATACTTAAAATATAAAAGAGAAGATTCGTGCAAAGCGAATCTTCTCTTTATTTACAATTATTTTACTCTTTAACACCAGAAATCATATACATTTGTGAATCTGAAATAATTATATCAACTTTAAGATATTTTGATAATAGTTTTGCAACTTCTTCTGCTTCTGGCAAGTCGAGAGAAATGGCGTTTGCATCACCTGAATGACATTTTTGAATTTCTTCTCTGCTCGCGCCGTGGGCAACGGATAACCGACCACCAATTTTAAGCGATTTCACAAGATTTTTAATAAGTTCTTCAGGATTTTCAAAATGGGGATATGCATTGAAAATCATTATTCTATCAAACTGTTTACCGAAATCATAAGTCACTGCATTGTCGCAGATAATTTCATATTTAGGGCATTTCTCTTTTGCAATTTTCACCATTTCAGGTGAAATGTCAATGCCTGTTACTGTTGCATTTCTCTTTTGATAGTCGGGAAATAGCACGCCTGTGCCACAAGCAACATCAAGCACAGAAATTCCGTCTTTGATGTCACTCAAATCTAAAATTTTATCTATGACTTGTTGGTTTTGGGTATTTACTGTGTCCCAATTTTTTGCACGACTATCAAAAAAGTTGATAATATCTTGTAAATTCATAAAACACCTTATTTTTCGGCAGATTTAAAATGCAATTCTCTCATACCTTCAACCTCGTCACATATTGCTTTAAGGTTGCAGGTATCACAATCAAAATTCACCGTATTCATAACATGGTTGAGTGCTTTTGTTATTTCGTTATTTTTCTCTGAGATTTTAGTAAAAGAGTTTAAATCAAGTTGTGGGTCAGTAATAAAAATAACCTTAACACCCTTAACACTTGGAATTTCTTTATACTTATTTATGAGCAAATTGCCGATTTTCTGAAAATCAATGCCGTTTTTAATAGCAGTTTTTGAAACTCGCACATTTTCTTTATGAGAAGATGAAGCTGTTCTAATCATATATCCGTCGGGAAAATAATGATATTTAACATATTCGATTTTTCTGATGAAGTTATATGCTTTTTGCTCGTCGTCAACTGCGTCGATTTCAATAATAGAAATTCTTGCAAATTTTCTCTTTTGCGAAATCTCTGCACAATTGTCACCAACAACCAATATTTCATCATTGACAGGGGATGATGTTACAAGATTAAAACCAACGCCATCAAGCTCAAAAGCCGTGTCTTTTTGCAGAACAACCTGATTATAACCCAAATCTTCCCAACCGTCATTACTGTTGTATTCAAATGATTTGCAAGAGTAATTTGTGAGCAAATTGTGGGTATCTTGAATTAATGAATTGAAAAAGTCCATTATAATTTTTTATCCTTTTTCATTTTGTCATAATGTTTCTGCAACCAGTCATAAACAACTCTAATAAGTTTCATATCAAGGTTAAACCAATAAATCAAGAAAGTTATTACAAAAAGTGCGAGAATAACACCAAGAATAATTAAAATTATATCCATATTAATCCACCTTTGCGAGTCCCTTTTGACGAGCATATTCAGCAGCACCCAAAGCACCCATTAACTGTGGGTCGGTCTTTAATTCAACAACCGTGATTTTAAGCACTTTTTCAATAGCCTTTTTAAGACCATCATTTTTAGCGCAACCACCTGTGAGAGTAATGCTATCAGTCGCACCTGCTTTTTTAGCCATAACAAAGCAACGCTTTGCAACTGCTAACTGAATACCCGCTGCGATTTCATCCATAGGTTTACCTTCACCAACAAGTGAAATAACTTCACTTTCTGCGAAAACTGTGCACTGTGCAGTAATTGGAATAGTGTTTTTAGCGTTAAGTGAAAGTTTTGAGAATTCAGGTAATGTCATTTCAAAAGCATTAGCCATTGCTTCATAGAAACGGCCTGTACCCGCTGCGCATTTATCGTTCATGGCAAAGTTTTTAACTGTGCCGTCTGTATCGATTGAAATACCCTTAACGTCTTGACCACCGATATCAATAATTGCTTTAACTTCAGGGTTTGTAACATGCACACCCATAGCATGACAACTGATTTCAGAAATATTTTCGTCAGCAAAAGGAACTTTATTTCGACCGTAACCTGTACCGATAAGATATGTAAGTTCTTTTGCAGAATTTAATCCTTCAACCTGTGCCACTGCATCGTCGAGAGCGATTTCAGCACTCTGAACAGGATTGATTTTACTTCTATTTGTAACATTGGCAACAATATTGCCGTTTTCATCAAGGATAATACATTTTGTGTAGGTAGAACCTACATCGCATCCACCAAAATATTTCATATTAAATCTCCTTTACCAAGCCAAATCATCTTCAAAATCAAGAAGAGATGCATCAAGTGGCTCTTCTTGTAAAACTGTCTGCATATATTTGTTAACCTGTTCACGCATATCTCTTCGTGAAATTGTGCGTGGGTCCATAAGGTCTTGTTTAACCCAAATAAAGTTTACATTATGTTCTCTTGCTTGGTCATCAAAAATACCTGCAAGACCATCCATACCCTTACAAGAAATCTGGTCATACATAATAACTGTATCAGCATTGTATTCTTCAACAATGCGCCAGAGTTCATCAACAACATTTTTGTAGCCACCCTTAGTGTGCTTACGCATGATTGAGCGTTGATATGTCTTAGCCAAGTCTTTAAGGGACTGTTCTTTATCTTCTGTGTCAATTTCAAGATATGAAATCATTGTTTCCATATCCATAACAACATTCATACCCCAACAGTTTTCAAGCCAGTTTGCAAAACTTGTATAATAGTTAGCAGGACAAGACCATACAACTGCACGATGACGCATTTCTTTTGAAACAGGAGTTTTCTTTTCATAGGCTTTCATCATAAGTTTGTTAACTTTTTTGTCAACCTTTAAGAAGTTTTCATTTGAACCACCTGAAAGGTTGAAATAATAAATTCTATAAAGCCAAAAAGCAGCACCCGTCATTTGTGGATATGGTGTTTTGTTGATATCCCATTTCTGACGTTCAAACTCTAACTGTTCGTTATATTGTTTCATTCTCTTGAAATATGCATCCCAGTCGAATTTTTCACCGGTCTGGTCTTCAATGAACTTGATGAGTGACTTGATTTCGTCAACGGCATATTCCTGAACATCTTCTCCGTCATAACGAAGTGGAATACCAAAGAAATGAGTAGGAAGATTAATTCTTCTGTCAAGGAATGATGAGTTCATAATTGAACCATCACAAGGCATATTTGTGCCAATCATACAACAACCCATTTTAGGGTAATCATCTTCAATCGCAACGCCTGCTTCTGCACTTGGCAATGGGCAAACGTCAGCGGGAACACCAAAACTTTCTGTTACTTCGAGATAAGGTGGTGTAATCTGTTGGTCAACCATTGAAGATAAGAAAATTGGTAATGTCTGCAATGGAATTGGAATAAGATTTGGGAAACCTGTGAAAACTTCGTTAGGAACAATCTCATCCATAAGAACAATTTTCTTTGAAAGTTTGTTATTAGGATTGATTTTTTCGTCTGCACGAAAAGAAATGTTGATAAGCTTTGTTGTGTGCTTAACAATCATATTATAGTGAAGATGTGCAATGCGCAAATGAGTACCACGAAGTCCGGCGCAATGACGGTCAATAAATGATGGTGTTGAAAGATAAGACGCCATCCATCTATATCTCCAAAGACCTTTTACCGTTGATATTGGTGCTTTGAGCACCATTTTAATCATATCTTTCCAAGTGATAAGCCAACGATAATAATCATACATTGTGTCTTTAAAACCACGCCATTCTCTGTGCTTTAATATGGCGGTGTGTTCTTTATATAATTTACCATAATTATCCATTTGACTTATCCTCCTTAGCTTTTTGAATTTTCTTGATTTCAAGGCTTTCAACAAAAGCCTGAACTCTTGTTCTTAACTGACCAGATGCAGATGCGGTGTACTGACGGTCAACTGCTGCGGTTGGAACACCATAATCGTTGCTCATAATATATGATGCAAGTGAGCGTTCATAACCCCAATATTCGCAGAATTTAAGTTGCTCATACATAACGCCGTCTGCATGGTATTCGTCAACCAACTGTTTAACATAGTCACGACGTTCTTGCACTTTTTCATGGCTCATATATCTTGGACATTGACTTGTTTTCATATAGTGAGTACAAATCTGTGTGAGAATGTCTTTATCTTTATCAATAATGATTTCTTCTCTGCCAGGTAATGCACCAAAACAGTAACGGTCTGCAACCACAAGAGCACCACTATCTTCAATAAGTGAAGTGAATTCAGGGTCATCCATTTCAGAGCCAACTACCACGATTTTTGCACGATAGTTTTTCTTTTGGTCAGGTTCTCTTGTCTTTAATTCTTCTGCGGTTTCGCGAAGTGCAGGCAATATTAAAGCCTTTGGACAACAATATGTAACAAGATTTAAAATATGATATTCATAACCTGTGATTCTTGGATTTTCTTCTTTTCTGTAATTGCCGATTTCTGTCATAAGACGGCAAACTTCGTTGTGCTCTTCAACGGCTTTTAAAAGTGCTTCGTCAGAAGTGTCAACACCATACACAGAACTCATCATATCAAGAATTTTAACTCGTGTCTGATTAACATAATGCTTGATTGTGTGCTCTTCAATTTTGAATGGTGCGTCTAAAAATGTAACAAAGAATTTATCATTTGGAACTAAATTGAGCAACTCAAAATGCTCGGCAGTTCTGTTCATTTCAGAGCAAGTTTCAGATGAAAGCAAAGCGTTTAAAAAGTTATATCCACCTTCAATAGCTCTTTCGAGAATTGCTTTACTATATCCACAAAGGAAGTTGCTCATATAATAAGTTGCAATATCCATTGAGCCTGTTCGTGGTGCTCGAAGTCTTACTGAAAAACAGTTGCTACAGTTTAAAAGCACTTCAGGGATATGATAACAGGTGTAACCAAGTGCGATTCCACCGTCGTTTTTAGCCTTTTGCACAAGCTCGTTATTTGCATCTTGCAAAAGTTTTTCAAACTCATAAAGATGTTTTAAGTCTTTCATACCTTACTCCTTATATTATTTCTAATTCTATGAGAGCTTTTTTAACACCTTCAACCACGTTTGAATCATCAGGAAGTTTTGTGATGTTTTTGCCCTCAATATCATAAATTGCGAGATTTTTATCATTTTCAATGTATGATAAAACTGGAATACCATTTGTATTTATATGGGGGATAACGCTTTCGTCAGGAAGACGGTTAACAATTGCACCGATTTTTTTATACATAACCAATTCATCAGCAACATTTTTGATTGTTGTGATGACTTGTGTGCCTTTTTTACTTGCATCAGTAATGAGTAGCAGGTGAGTAACCTTTTCCATAACTCTGCGGTTAATCTGCTCAATACCTGCTTCGCCGTCAATAACAACATAGTCAAAATCATTTGAGAGAATACTGATTACTTCTTTTAAATAGGTGTTGATTTTGCAATAGCAACCTGCACTTTCAGGACGACCGACTGCAATGAATGCAAAGCCATCAGTTTCAACGAGTGCATCAAAAATCTTATATCTTGCATCGCCCAAAAGTTCAATGGCAGTTTTTGTGTCGCCACCTTCAACAGTATCCACAATTTCTTTTCTTATGTCGTCGATTGTTGTTTTAACATCAATGCCCAAAGCGGTTGAAAGTCCAACGGCAGGGTCGGCGTCAATAGCAAGAATTTTCTTGTCAGGATATGCTTCAACAAGAAGTTTGACAATCGCAGCAGAAATTGATGTTTTACCAACTCCACCTTTACCCGAAAGGGCAATTATTGTAGCATTATTATTCATTAAAATTCCCCCAAATCTATTACATTATATTGTATCAAATCAAATAACCATTTTCAACCCAAATGTTAAAAAAATAACGATTTTATTTGCGCTTTTATTGACACTAAAAACAGATGTGATAAAATATATTTATAAATGTTTAAGGAGATGCTTTTATGAGTAGTTTTGAAAATTTAAGAATAGTAGATAACTTTTATCAAACATCTTTGTTCTTCCCAATGCCAACAGTTGTAATCAGTACACTTTGTGAAGACGGTACAACAAATTTAGGACCATATTCACTTGTTCAACCATACTATGTGGCAGGTAAAGATTATTATGCAATGCTTCTTTGCTGCCGAAATTCATCAAATACAGCACAAAACATTCTTCGCAATGGCAAATGTGCACTCAATTTTATTGACGATAATCCAAAAACCTTTAAAGAAGCGGTTAAACTTTCTTGGCCTGGTGATAAACCAGAAGAGAAAATGCCAAAATGTAATTTTAAACTTGAAACAAGCTTGCTTCAAGAAGAAACAGGGGAACTTCGTCCAATGGTTTTGACTGATGCTATTGAAGTTATCGAATGTACTTGGGTGCGTGAACTTGACGGTGCTGATAAAGATTTGCCAGGTGAACTTAATGGATATGAAGGCCCATATCATGATTTCAATGGTATCACAAGCAAATTTGGCGCTCACTTTATTTTGAAAATTGATAAAATTCTTATGAAGAAAAAATATAGTGATGCTATTATCAATGGTGTCAAAGCAAAGGATTTCCCAGCATTACCTGTTGACTATGGTTACCGCGACAGCAAGAATTTTTGGTTCCACAGAAAGAGAAGAATGAGAGCAGAACTTCTTCAAATGAGAGAAGCATCACTTGAATCAGTGCGCTATGCAGCTGACAGGGTTGACGATAAAATCAAATTCACAGATGAAGCTCTCAAAACAGTTCTTGCAGTACCTCGTGTATTCTTACCATTGGTGCTTAAAGGTTGTGTTGACTGGGCAAGAGAAAATAATGTTGAGTTAATCACAGAAGAGCATATGAAGATTATCAACGACAAGCGCGCAAAAGAAAAAGCAAAGAAGAAATAAGAAAAAGGTGGAGCTTTCTCCACCTTTTATTTTATATAATATTTCTTATAATATTGAAAATCGTTATTCCCAATACAAGCAATTGTACGCAGTTAAATGCTTTTTCAACTGTTGATTCCTTGCATTTTTTGTTAAAACTTGCACCGATAAATCCACCCATAATCGCACCGATAATCATAATAGGCGCAACTGACAAATCAAAGCCCGAGAATCCTGTTGTGAGTGCTACTGTTGTAAGTTTTGAAATCTGTGCAAAAAGAATGGTTACAAGTGAACAAACAGTTGCGGTTTTTGTGCTTACCGAAAACAGATAAATAATAAGTGCTACATTGATGGGTCCTCCACCGATACCCAAGAATGATGAGCAGATACCTAAAAACACGCCAACAGCGAGAGAAACGGGGATACCGTTTAACTCTTTTCCTTTTATTTTTTGCTTGTTCTTCATATAAAGAAAAACGCACAGAATAAGAATAGCAAGAACAATATTCTGAATAACTGTAACAATAGAATTGACCTTAAAGGCGTCAACAATAAAATCTAAAAGTTTTTCACCGATTATTCCACCTGCAACTGAGCCGATTGCCAAAGGAATTGCCATCTTGAATGGTATTTCAGTTTTTGCCTTAATCTGTTTGCCAACTGACACAAGTGCCATTGAAAACACGGTAATTGACGAAACAATGCCGATTGTCTGCACATTAAAGTCGCCCAAAACATCCATAAGTGGCTTGATTATAACACCGCCACCCATGCCTGTAAGTGAGCCGACGGTTGTTGCAAACAGCGCTAACAAAAAGTATATTAAATATTGCAAATAAATACACCTCACAAATTAGATTTATTTTAACATAATAATTGCAAAATTGCACTACTATTGTTATAATTATTTTATCTTAATGGGGTGGTGGCGGAAATGACAACACAAGAATACTTGAATTTAATTGACGAGGTAAATGAAAAAGGAAAATATAAAGCCGATTGGTCTTCACTTTCACAACACAAAGTACCTTCTTGGTATATGCACGACAAACTTGGTGTGTTTATTCACTGGGGAATTTACAGTGTACCGGCTTATGGCTGTGAATGGTATTCAAGAGGCATGTATGACAAAGACTGCCGTGATTTTGAACACCACAGAAAAACTTATGGTGAGCAAAATGTTTTCGGATATAAAGACTTTATTCCAATGTTCAAGGCGGAAAAGTTTAACGCAAAAGAATGGGTATCTCTTTTTAAAAAAGCGGGTATGAAGTATGTTATGCCCGTAGCTGAACATCACGACGGCTTTGCTATGTATGACACGGAGTTTAACCGTTGGAATGCAAAAGAAATGGGACCTTGCCGTGATGTTGTGGGTGAACTTAAAGCAGAGTGTGAAAAGCAGGGGCTCACACTTTGTGCATCAACACACCGTGCTGAGCATTATTTCTTTATGAATCCGGGTCGTCTTTGTGATAGTGATGTTAATGACGATAATTATCGTGATTTCTATGGTCCTGCGGTTTACTGTGAAGAATTCGACCCAAAGATTATTCATCAAACCACTGCGGACACATATTCAAAAGGTGCAAGCAAAGAATGGCTCGAAGATTGGCTTGTCCGTACTTGTGAAATTATCGATAAATATCAACCATTAGTATTATATTTCGACTGGTGGATTCATAACCACAGCTTTAAACCATATCTTAAAAAACTTGCTGCTTATTATTACAACCGTGCAGAAGAATGGGGCAAAGAAGTTACTATCAATTATAAGCACGAGGCATTTCCACCAAATGTTGCAACTTTTGATGTTGAGCGTGGTGCATTAACAGGCATTTCACCAATTTATTGGCAGACAGATACTGCAATCGGAAAATGCTCTTGGGGTTACAGAAAAGACAATGAATACAAGAGTGCAAGACAAGTGATTTGCGACCTTGTTGACATTGTTTCAAAAAATGGTAATTTACTTATTAACATAGGTCCAAAACCTGATGGCACAATTACTGATGAAGAAACTCAAGTGCTTCTTACAATGGGCGAGTGGCTTAAAATCAATGGTGAAGGTATTTATGGTACAACATTCTGGAAACAATTTGGTGAAGGCAAAGTTAATGCTAAAGATGGCTTCTTCCAAGACGGCGACGAAAAGAAATTCACAAATAAAGATTTCAGATTTACATATAAAGACGGTTTCCTTTATGTGTTCCAGATGCGTCCATCAAAGACAGTTAAAATCAAGACTCTTAAACATCATAATCCACATGACTATTTAATTGAGAGTATTGAACTTTTAGGTAGTGATGAAAAAATCAATTTCACAAGAGATGAAAAGGCACTCACAATTAAACTCAAAGGTGAAATCAAGACAGATTTACCACTTTGCTTCAAAATTGCAATAGGATAAAACAAAAAAGGTGAGATTTTTCTCACCTTTTTTTGTTAGATGAATTTGAATTTGTTTAACTGTTTTAAAATTTATATCTCACCAAAATCAACCATCAACAGTAGGGGACGATGCCCACATCGTCCCGCAATGCTATATGAAAACTTAACGGGCGGATGTGGGGTGCGGGTGTCCGGTGGACACCTCTGCGAAGCAGAAGCACCGACCGAACCGGCAGGTGAGAATCATCCGCCCCTACACTTGCGAAACACATTTATGACATAAACAATTCGACAAACTCAAATTTGTCTAAATCTTTTAATAAAAATTAACCCCACTCTCAACTGAGAATGGGGTTTTATTATGCCTTTTTATATTCCTTTTATTGCATAATAAAGGTTTTTGATTTTAATTGCTGTTGGTTTTGCGAAAGCATAGCCGGTCATATATTCGCCGTGGAAGGAATCGATATTTTCTTTTGGATTTTCAATGAATTTATAATAGTCGCAAGAGAATTTTGAAACATCAATGCTTCTTTGGTTTCTCTCGTCAACAAATATATCTGAAATTCCTGCATCAGAAAGTGATTGACGAAGACTTTTGAGCATTTTTCTGAAAAGAGATTGCACAGTTTCGTCATATTCTCTGTCAGGCCAAAGAGCGCCAACGGCTTGCTCAGTGCTTACCGCACCACCTTGACGGTCAACGAGCAAAGCCATAAATTCTTTTGCCTTTGCACTTGAAAAATAAACAGGCTTGTTATTAACGAAAATATCAAAATATCCGAAAGTTTTAACTGAAACTTCTTTCTTTGGAATAGTGTCAGACATACGCAATGCTTTTTCTATTTCTTTAAATACTGCTTCATCGTCATAGGGCTTTAAGATATAACCGATAGCATTCACTTGATATGCATCATAGGCATATTCTTTAAAGCCTGTGACAAAAACGATTTTTGTATCACCACTTATGGTGTTAATACGCTTTGCCAAATCAAGACCTGTCATAATTGGCATTTCAATATCGAGAAAAGCAATATCAATATCATTGTTTTGCGCAATAAAAACTAATGCGTCTGCAGGGTTATCAAAAGTAACGGCTTCGCGAATTGAATGGTGAGAAACACAAATATCATAAAGTTCTTCTGTTGCCATTCTTTCGTCGTCAACAATCATTATGCGCATAAGTTATTCTCCTTTCGGAATTTTAATGGTGATTTTTGTGCCTATATCTATCTGACTATCAATAGAAACTTCTGCATTCACCATTGTTTTAAGTCGGTTTGTAACGTTTGAAAGACCTACGTGAGCGTGGTTATCGTCAGGTGTATAATCGGGATTTTGTGGGTCAAAGCCGACACCATCATCTTCGATTATAACATAATAGTAATCATCTAAAAATCTTGTTGAAAGTGTTACCTTGCCACCTTCGGCTTTTTTTGTGACGCCGTGCTTGATTGCATTTTCAACAAGTGGTTGAATTGTAAGCGATGGCACATTGAATTCAACAAACTCGGTGTCATAGACAATCTCGATTTTGTCACCAAACCTTAAAAGCTCAATATCACAATAGTTTTTAATATGCTCTAATTCTTCTTTAAATGGGATAGGCGTCTTTTGTGTAATCGAGTCCATATTTCCCCTTAAATATTTAGAAAAAGAAATAACGGCTTTTTCTGCGGCCTTAGGGTCACGTTTAATAAGATATTTGATAGTGTTGAGAGCATTATAAAGAAAATGTGGTTGAATTTGAGAAATCATAACAGCCGTGTTAGCCATATGGAGTTCTTTATCTAATTCGGCAGCCTTTAACGATGCTTCGTGAATCTTTGAAATCTTATCGAAGAAAACATTTGTAAAAATAAGAATAAACACTGTGAAAAGCACAGGCATAAAATATGACGATGCAAATGGTATAAGTCCGTTAGTATAGCAACAGTCAATCATAATGCCTGAAACAAGAGCGATATAACCGAAAAGATAAGCGGTTGAATATGGCACTTTTCGTGCAACACTATCTGCAAGGTGATTTATAAGAATAATATCAAATGGCAAGGTAGCCGCCTGAATAATGATATAGTAATATGGGTTGAAGAATATTGATGGGAAAATTGATGTTACTATTGTGCAAAGCACAGTGCTCAAAGAAACTGCGATAAATGTCTTTTTGCCGATATTCATGTCAAGTGTGTCAGAATAGAAGAGCAACGACACAAGTTTAATGATGAATGTTGACATACAAATAAGCAGGGTGATTCGCTCATAGTTAATTGTCGAGAATAAAAATCTGAAAGCCGTGTAACCTTCTGTTGAAATCATCATTCTTATTGCTACCAAGAAACAAAGAAGTGGCAACCATTTTGATGAGAACAAGTTATGATTCTTTATTGAATAGAAAAGAATGAAAAATCCGAGAAAGAAAACAATGCCGAAAATGAATGAACGAGTTGATTTTGCAACATCTAAGAAATTCATTGTGAAACTATAGTCTGCAATAACAGGGTTCATATAAATGCCCGGCATCAATTCGCAAGAAACTTCAATAACAATGTTGTATTCTTTGTCGCTTTCAAACTGAACAGGAATAGCATTAAGCTCTAAATTGGCAGTGGATTTTGAATCTGTGAAAGAGCCGCTTTGTGCAACTAATTCGTTATTGATGAAAACCTGATAAACGCCTGCAAAGTTAGGGATATAAACAAGGGCATTCTGGAGGTCAAGACCTTTAATGTTCATCATATATGAGCAGTGACAACCATTGCTTTCTGAACTTGTAGAAAGTGTTGATAAAGATGGGGGAATCTGCACAAGATTACCCTTTAATTCTGCACGCTCGGTGATGATATGACCATCAAAACGAAGCACTTCACCCGAAAGATATATAGCACGGCTTTCATCCGTATTAATGCTTGAAAAATCGGCTTTGCCTTGAACAAAATCCGGTGTATTTGAAATAGTTTTATTAATTACGCCACATAAAAAAGGAACTGCTATTAAAAATGCCATAAATAAAACAGAAAGAACAAAAATAATATTCGTTTTATTTCGTTGCTTCAAAATCTCGCCCCCCAAATTCACATATAGGTCTATTATAAATGAATTGACGCCATAAAACAATAGTTTTGTAAAGATATTTTATTGACATCTCACCTTTATATATTGTATAATTTATAGGATAATTTTTATATAATAGGAGTAGTCTGTATGAAATGGACAGGTCTTAATGAATTAAGAGAAAAATACCTTGCATTCTTTGAAAGCAAAGACCATTTGCGTCTTCCTAGCTTCTCACTTGTGCCACAGGGGGATAAGAGTATTCTTCTTATCAATGCGGGTATGACACCAATGAAAAAATATTTCACAGGAGAAGTAACACCACCACACAATCGTGTTACAACTTGTCAGAAATGTATCCGTACACCTGATATTGAGAATGTTGGTAAAACTGCTCGTCATGGAACATATTTCGAGATGCTCGGTAACTTCTCATTCGGTGATTATTTCAAACATGAAGCAACTGCATGGGCTTGGGAATTCTTTACAAAGGTGCTTGAAATTCCTGAAGAATTACTTTATGTAAGCGTCTATCTTGAAGATGACGAAGCATATGACATCTGGACAAAAGAAGTAGGCGTTGACCCATCACATATGGTTCGTTTCGGTAAAGAAGATAACTTCTGGGAACATGGTGCAGGTCCTTGCGGTCCATGTTCAGAAATTTACTTTGACCGCGGTCCTGATAAGGGTTGTGGTAGCCCTGACTGTAAAGTAGGTTGCGAATGCGACAGATTCATTGAAGTATGGAACCTTGTTTTCACTCAGTTTGAAAATGACGGTAACAATAACTATACTCGTCTTGCAAATCCTAACATTGATACAGGTATGGGTCTTGAGCGTTTGGCTTGCATTATGCAGAATGTTGACAATCTCTTTGAGGTTGATACAGTTCAGAATATTATGAAGCACATCATTGATATTTCAGGTATCGAATATCATAAGGATGCTAAAAAAGATATTTCTCTTCGTGTTATTACTGACCATATTCGTAGCACAACATTTATGGTTGGTGATGGTGTTCTTCCATCAAATTCAGGTCGTGGTTATGTGCTCAGAAGACTTCTTCGTCGTGCTGCTCGTCATGGCAGACTTATCGGCATTGACAGACCATTCCTTTCAGAAGTTTGCGATACAGTAATCAAAGAAAATGCAAACGCATATCCAAACCTTGTTGAAAAACAGGATTATATCAAGAAAGTTATCGCAATGGAAGAAGAAAGTTTCTATAAGACTATTGATAGTGGTCTTGGTTTGCTTAACGAAATGATGGCAAACTCAAAAGATGGCGTACTTTCAGGTGAAGATGCTTTCAAACTTCAGGATACATTCGGTTTCCCAATCGACCTTACAAAAGAAATCGTTGCTGAAAACAATATGACAGTTGACGAAGATGCTTTCAAAAAGTTTGTTGAAGAAGCAAGAATGAAAGCAAAATCAGTTAAGCGTGATGGTGCTGAAACTGACTGGAGAAACACAGGCGTTTCATTCAAAGATATTCAAAAAACAGAATTTACAGGATACACAGAAAATAACACAGACGCAACAATTCTTGCTCTCGTTTCAAACGGAGAAAGAGTGGATTTTGTAGAATCAGGTGATGCAATTCTTGTTCTTGATAAGACTTCTTTTTATGCAGAAAGTGGTGGACAAGCAGGGGATAAGGGTATTATCACAATCGGAGATAGCACATTCGAAGTTGCTAACACAACAAAGGATGCTGACGGTGTTGTTCTTCATCACGGTACACTTAATGGTGATACAATTAAGGTTTTAGACAGTGCAGTTTCTTCTTATGATGAAGAAAATAGAAAAGCTACAATGCGCAATCATACATCTGCACATCTTCTTCAAGCAGCACTTCGCACAGTTCTTGGCACTCACGTTGAACAAGCAGGTCAGCTTGTAGATGCTAATGAAGTTCGTTTTGACTTTACTCATTTTACAGGTATGACAGGTGAAGAACTTAAAAAGGTAGAAGACCTTGTTAACGAAGAAATCCTTAATGCAACAGAAATGCTTATTAAGGAAATGCCTATTGATGAAGCAAAGGCTATGGGTGCAATGGCTCTCTTCGGTGAAAAATATGGCGATGTTGTTCGTGTTGTTAAAGCAGGGGACGTCTCAACAGAGCTCTGTGGTGGTACTCACGTTGACAACACAGGCAAAATCGGTCTTTTCAAGATTGTTTCTGAATCATCAGTTGCAGCAGGTGTAAGACGTATTCAAGCTGTAACAGGTAAAAACGTTCTTAAATACATTGACGAAAAGAATAACCTTCTTTATGCAACAGCAGATGCATTTAAGGTAGGCAATGTATTAGCACTTCCAACAAAGGCAGTTGCAGTAGCAAACGACCTTAAAGCAAAAGATAAAGAAATCGCAAGTCTTAAAGCAGAAATCAACTCATTCAAGACTGCAGGTATTATGGCAGGTGCTGTTGATGTTAATGGTGTTCAGCTTGTAGTTTATTATGCAGGTGAACTCGACGCTAACGGACTTCGCTCTATGGCAGAAACTGCAAGAGATTCTGCACCTAACACAGTTGCAGTTATTGCAGGTTCAAATGCAGAAAAGGGTACTTGCTCATTTGCTTGTGCTTGTGGTAAAGATGCAATTAGTTGTGGCGCTCATGCAGGTAATATTGTCCGTGAAGTTGCCAAGGTAGCAGGTGGCTCAGGCGGTGGCAAACCTGATATGGCTATGGCTGGTGGTAAAGAAATCGCAAAAATTGATGATGCTTTAATGTCTGCAAAAGAAATTCTTGCATCAATGGTTAAATAAGGAGAAATTATTATGGATTGTCTTTTTTGTAAAATCGCAAATGGCGAAATTCCATCAAATAAGGTTTATGAGGATGATAAAATTCTCGCATTCCGTGATATTGCTCCTCAAGCAGACGTCCACGTGCTTGTGATTCCAAAAGACCACGTTGCAAGTAGTGCAAATGACATTACAATGGAAAACTGTGAAATCGTTGGCTATATCTTCGCAAAGATTCCTGAAATTGCTCGTCTTGCAGGTGTTGACAGTTACAGAATCATCAACAACTGTGGCGACAAAGCAGGTCAAACTGTAAAGCACATCCACTTCCACATTTTAAGTGGCGATAACCTTTCAGAAAAAATGGTATAAAATTAAGGGTGAGAATCAAATCTCACCCTTTTTTGTTGCACAAATTTGAATTTGTCGAACTGTTTTAAAATTTATATCTCACCAAAATCGACCATCAAACAATGTAGGGGTCATTCACGAATGACCCGTTCCAAATGTGAGATGTAACCTTTACGGGCGATTCGTGAATCGCCCCTACAATAATTGCAACGCAGTTCCAGAATTATTCATTATTCATTAAAACAATTCAACAAACACCAATTTGTAAAACTTTTTTATCACTAAATTTTTATTGTATAATCTTAAATGGTGATATATAATGAAGAAAAGGGGAGTGCTATATGAAAATCGAAAAGGTTAAATCAAGAGAGAATAATCAGTTAACACGACTTAATAAAACAAAGGCAAAGGGTAATTATAAGGGCTATTTCTTTGTTCTTTTAATGCTAATTGCTATCGTTAATATTCTTGACGAAGTTACAAGTAACTTAACAGTTACAGTTCAGTCATCATTTGTTACAGAATTTTTTGTGAATAACCCATTTTTAGGCAAGTTCTATACATTCCAAGAGGGTTTGGCTCTTCACTCAACAATAGGCGTGTTTACTTATGTGTTAGGACTTATAACTCCATTCTATAAGGCTCTTGCAGATAAATGGGGACGCAAACCTTTGTTTGTGCTTTCAACTTTGGGTATGGCAACGGGACTTTTGGTAATCCACTTGTCAACAAGCTACATAATGTTCCTTGTGGGCTTTGCCATAATCAGTTTCTTTATGGGACACGATATTCAGATTATCTATATTCTCGAAGAAGCGCCACACAAACACCGCGCAAAGATTTATAGTTTCTTAAAAAGCTTTGGTATTTTAGGCGTTATTCTTATTCCAACACTTCGTGATATGTTGATGGGCGATGATGCTACTCGTTGGCGTGACATCTTTTTAGTGCCTGCAATTTTAGGCTTTATAGCAGTGCTTTTGGTTATTCTTTTTGCAAAAGACACAAAGGTGTTTATGAGTGAAAGAATTGCATATCTCAGTCGTCCATATGAAGAAAGACAAGCAGAAAAAGAGTTGCAGAAACAACAAAAACAGGCACAACGAAACCAGTCAGGCGTGTTTAACGGAATTAAATATATCTTCGCGAATAAAGACACAAAAATGCTCATTATTTCACACATTATATTTGATTCGGCGATGCCTGCTATTGCACTTTATTTCGAGTCATCAATGCACAAGGTGGGAATGACTACTTCTGACATTACAAAGGCACTTTTTATGGTTCCCGTGGTCTATGCAACAATAACATTCCTTTCAGGATTTATTGCAGATAAACTAGGCAGAAAAGTGACAGTTACAGGCTTTTCAACAACTTGCGTTATAGGATACACTCTTTTTGTTATTGGTATTCTCTGCGGTTGGAATCCATATTTAATCGGTGCTTTTGCAGGTCTTTATCAGGGCTCATATTGGATTGGTAGGGACTATATGAATGTTATGATGACCGAAAAAGTGCCAACAGATATCCGTGCATCAGTTGTTGGCGGTGAAGGACTTTTGGTAATTATCGGTCTTGCGGTGGGATATATTCTTGCTATTGTGGGTATGATTTTCTTCCCAATCTGGTGGGTATGCCTTGCCATTTCAGTTGTTGCAGTTTCTGTAGCCGCTGTAATGTTTACATTAAAAGTCAAAGAGACAAAAGGTGTAAACCTTGATGAAATTGAATGAGATAAATTTGAATTTGTCGAGCAAAAAAAGAACTCCCATCAGGGAGCTCTTTTTTATTTTCTCTTTATTTATGTTCTTCATTTAACACTTGCATTGTAACTTCTTCTCTTGCGTCGTGGGCATATTTGTCCTGATAATAATTTTCTGGTATACAGTCAAAGCTACCGTCAGGTTTAACTGTAATAATTGTGCAACCACGCTGTGAGCCGAGCTTGTGAATTCTGAAATATGCAAGATAGTCAATACTCATACCATATGTAAGGCGAATACCTTTATAATCAAATGAGAAGTTATTTACATGGTCGTGACCAACGAAAGTGCCATGCTTGCCACCAAGTTCTAACATTGTTTCGAAAAGGGTGTCAGAAATTTCACTGCTATAAACCACGTCACCTGATTCACCCGCAGTGCCATAGATAAGTTTTGCGTTTTCTGTGTCTTTATATCCGTTTTCAAGGTATTCAAACCAAGCGTCACCATATTCAGCAACAGGAATATGGAAGAAGAGCAAGGTGTTGAGTTTTTCGAATTTCTTACTAAGCTCGTCTTTGTTGTCGAGAGTAGCAATCAAGTTTTGGTTATATTGATTATTCTTTATAACAGTTGATTTATACCAAGCTATCTGGTCTTCGTGAATGTTGTCATAAGCCCAGGCGAGCATATCAATGAGACCGTCACCCACATATGCATTTGAGTCGATTGTGAAAATTGACTGAGTGATGATTCCCTGTGAATTTTTAACATTTATAACGCTGTTACCACAACCATAAAGGTCTAAGTTGTCTTGATATAAACAGTATTTAAAGTCAGGGTTACTATAAAATTCAGAAATTTCTTCTCTGTCGTATGGACTATAAAATTCTGAATCGTGGTTGCCGAATGTAACCGTCCAATAAACGCCAAGGCTTTCCATAAGTGTAGCAAAAGCTGTGTGTGGTGGAAGGTTGTTTAATGACATTGTTTCATAAGGTGCAGGATATGCAATATCACCCGTAGCAATAACAAGGTCAGGTTTTTCAACGCTTATCATTTTTGCAACGGCATTAAGTGCCATTGTGTCCAATTTACCTGAAAGCCAACCACCACCAAGATGAATATCTGTGAGATGCATGATTTTTAATTCTCTGTCTGTGGTGAATGTCCAGTTGCCGTCACTGTCTTTTTCAGGCACTAATTGATTTTCAATCTGGACTGGCTCAAATGATGCTGCATATTCGATTTTATTCTTGTTATAAAATTTGTTGATAACAATGTTTATGCAACCAAAAACAAGACAAGCACATAAAACAATTGCTAAAACTTTTAATAACCCTTTAAAGAATTTCTTCAATTTCATAAGTAAAACCCCCGATAACTTTTTATATTAATGATATTATCCACATAATTATAAACCAGATTGGTGGAATAATCAATGCAGGTAACATATTAAGTGTTTTGAGATTTTTGATTTCTAAAATTGCAAGACCTGATGATGCAATCAAGAAACCACCCACAACGCTTATTTCACACATAAGCTCGGGGCTCATAAATTCACCTAAAAATGTAGCAAGCAAATAAATTGAGCCCTGCCACAAGAATAAAACGGGCGCTGCAAGAGCAATTCCGATTCCATAGGTAGAAGCAAGCACCATACTCGTTACAAGGTCAAGAGTTGCATTTGTGAAAAGATATGTATGGTCGTTATAAAGTGCAGAGTTTATAGGACCAAGAATTGACAAACTACCGATACAGAAAAGAAGAATTGCCGTTGAAAGTCCTTTGCCTAACTCACTTTTACCTTTTTTCTCTGTCAGTGCATTGAAACGCTTATCAAGGTCAATCATATTGCCAAGCAGTGAGCCGAGAGCAAGTGAAACAATAAATAAAACAGGATATTTACTGTTTGGCATATTCTGCACAACTGAATTTATACCGATACCTGCTGCTGCAAGTCCCATGGCATTCATAAGGCATTTTGTATATTTTTCTTTGATACCTTTTTTGAGCAAACTACCAACAATACTACCCACAAGTATCGTTGATACATTAACTATTGTACCAATCATTTTAAATCACCTTTTCTTTCGGTTTTTATGGTTTCTATCGCTTCGAAAATCTCTTTGAGTGTATCAAGAGAGTTTTGGTTATCAAGCTTTTTGACATTGATACTTTTTTTGCCTTTTTGAGTAACACTGATTCTTCCACGAAGAATTGATGATAAATCAAGTACCAATGAAGCATCAATATCTTCACAATAAAGTGCAATAATATCACCACGTTGACCGATTTCGAAAATATTCATTGATGCGGCCGTGTTTCTGCAAAGAGAAACTTCAATGAGCCCTTCAACAGATGGTGGCACATCACCGAAACGGTCTCGCAATTCATCTCTCACATCTTCTGCATCCTGGAATGTGCGAATATCTGCAATTCTGCGATAAACAGTGAGTCTTTGTGAAAGTGCAGAGATATATTTATCAGGAATATGAGCATTGATTTGAAGGTCAATAAGACATTCTTTCTGCTTTGGTTTTTCACCTTTTTCCTGACTTATTGCTTCGCTTAAAAGTTTCATATACATATCATAGCCCACAGATGCTAAATGCCCGTGTTGTTGTGCACCAAGAAGATTACCTGCACCACGAATTTCAAGGTCGCGCATAGCAATTTTAAAGCCCGAGCCGAATTCTGTGTATTCACGAATTGCCTGTAAACGTTTATATGCCACTTCTGATAAGTTTTTATCTCGTTTATAGGTGAGATATGCACTAGCGCGTCTTGCACTTCGTCCCACACGACCACGCAACTGATGAAGTTGAGCAAGACCTAATTTGTCGGCATCTTCAATGATAAGTGTGTTAGCGTTAGGCACATCAACACCTGTTTCGATAATGGTTGTGCAGACAAGAATGTCAATTTCACCATTCATAAGGTCGCGCCAGATTTCACTTAATTCTTCTTCGTTCATTTTGCCGTGAGCAGTTTTAATTCGTGCGTCAGGCAAGAATTCCTGAATTGAGAGAGCAACACCATCAATAGTTTCAACTCGGTTGTGTAAGAAATAAACCTGACCACCACGACGAAGCTCTTTTTCCATTGCTTCACAAAGAAGTGCCATATTGTGCTCAACAACATAGGTCTGCACAGGGAATCTGTCAGACGGTGCTTCTTCAATAACTGACATATCACGAATGCCCGACATAGCCATATTAAGTGTTCGTGGGATAGGTGTAGCCGAAAGTGTGAGCACATCAACACCCGGGAACATTTCTTTGAGCTTTTCTTTTTGTGCAACACCAAAGCGTTGTTCTTCGTCAACGATTAAAAGTCCCAAATCTTTGAATTTAACATTCTTTGAAATGAGTGAATGGGTGCCAACAATAATGTCGATAAATCCCGAATTGATACTCTTTATTATCTTTGAGCGTTGTGTTGGGGTTCTGAATCGAGAAAGCATTTCTGCTTCTATGGGGAACCCTTCAAAACGCTTTAAAATTGTTTGATAATGTTGAAGTGCGAGAATAGTTGTTGGTACTAAAATCGCACACTGTTTACCATCTGCAATACATTTGAAAACTGCACGAAGGGCTACTTCAGTTTTACCAAAACCAACATCACCGCAGAGAAGTCTGTCCATTGGATATGATTTTTCCATATCACTTTTGATTTCGTCAATGCTACGAAGTTGGTCGCCTGTTTCTTCAAATGGGAATCTGCGTTCAAAGTCGGTTTGCATATCAATATCAGGTGAGAAAGCATAACCTTCACTGTGCAAACGCTGTGAATAAAGTTTAATCAGTTGGTCTGCCATATCTTTTACAGCAGAACGAACTTTGCTTCTTGTCTTTTCCCATTCGCCACCACCAAGACGATTGAGCTTTAACGCCTTGCCGTCGTCTTCGTGTGGACCAATATATTTAGATACCAAATCAAGCTGAGTAACAGGCACATAAAGCACGTCGCTTTTTGCGTATTTGATTTTGATATAGTCTTTTATAATCTTATTTGCTTCAAGTTGAGTAACACCATCAAAAATACCGATTCCGTGAATTGAATGGACGATATAATCACCCTTGCGAAGCTCGTCAAGAGAGTGGATGGTATCTCTCGCCTTAAAGCCGGTGTTTCGTCTTTTTGTCTTGGTCTGATAAACCTTTGAATATGTGAAAATATATAACTTTTCTCGTGGGAATGAAAATCCCGATGTGAGTGAGCCAGCAAGCACACAAACTGCACCCTTTGGGAATTTCGCAGGAATGTGTGAAAAATAAACTGATGTAAAATCTTCGTCAGTTAAGGTTTCTGCAAGATTTTTAGCGCTTTTTTCAGTGCCCGCAAAGACAATAACTGTGCTATCTTTTGACAAAACGGGTTTAAGGTCTTCCATAAGCACATCAAGTTTGCCGTTCCAGATTGGCAAAGTGCCACCGTTAAATGTAGTGAGAGATTTAACAGGTGTATCAAAGCTACCACGAGCGAAATTGTCAACATAAGTTGCACCGAATTGCTCATATTTTTCAACTAATTCATTGAATGTGAGAGTGAATTTGTCAAGTCCCTTGCAAAGTGTACCATCATCAACACAAGCCTTGATATCTTCATATAAAAGTTTCTGTGAAGATGAGACCTTTTCTTTAATTCCACCGGTTTCAAAGCAGAAAAGAAGATAATCTTTTGCATAGTCAAAAATTGTAGCCGGAGAATAGATAAGTGGCAGATATTTGTCAGCAGAGCCAACGGATAAACCACCTTTAAGACGGTCAATATCTGCATAGAGCTTTTCACGGATAATATCAGTTTTCTTACCCCTTATTGAAGAAGCAAGGTTTTGAATTTTTTCAATCAATTCTTGTGGATTATCAATAATAATCTCTTTTGATGGTGCAATTAAAATCTCGTCAATATTAACTGTTCTTCTTTGTGACACTATATCAAAACGGCACATTGTATCAACTGTGTCACCCCAGAGTTCAATGCGCACAGGCTCTTCGTCGTCAGGTGAAAAGAAGTCAACAATACCACCACGGACAGAAAATTGCCCAACACCCTCAACTGCGTCAACACGGGTATATCCCGCACAGTTTAAAGACATAATTATATTCTCAAGTGTTGTTTCTTCGGTTTTCTTTAAAAGGACACTCTTTTGTCTTAATATTTCGGGTGGTACGGTGTATGAAACTGATGCCTCTGCACTTGCTACCACAATATCAATACGGTTATCGAGCATTCTGCGAAGCACTTTTATTCTTTTTTGCTCATATTCATAGCTTTGTGAGTCGGTTGTACAAAAAGAAAAACTGCGTGACGGATATTGCAAAGCAGACACGCCGAAAGCGGTCAAATCTTCACAAAGTCGCACAGCAGTTGCATCGTCGGGCACGACAACAAGGGCCTTTTTTTCAAGACCCCCCACTAACGCAGAAATTATATGTGCCTTTTGCACAGGGGTTAATCCCAAGATACCTTGCGGAAGAAACCCTTTTTTAAAGCTGTTGAGCACACCCTGAAATTCTGCAGAATTTTTAATTGTTTCTGCGAATGCGGACATAGTTTTTGCCTCAACTATTATATAAGTTCATTGCCTTTTCTGTATTGTTATCAAGTAAAAGTTCAAGAGCTTTACAAGCATTTTCCAATGCAGGCTCAAGTGCCTTTAACTCGTCTTTTTTGAATTCGGAAAGCACCCAGTCAGCAAGGTCATATTCAGGATGTGGTTTCTTGCCACAACCAACCTTAATTCGTGGAAATTGGTCAGAGTTTAAGTGATAAATAATACTCTTTATTCCGTTGTGACCACCATCTGTGCCTTTTCTTCTGATTCGAAGCTTGCCAACATCAAGAGAAATGTCATCGTAGATTACAATAACCTTTTCTGCAGGGATTTTATAAAATGATGCACATTCTCTAACGGCTTCACCACTATTATTCATAAAGGTCTGTGGCTTCATAACGATACAACGGTGACCGTTTATATTGGTGTCACAGACAAGGGATTTGAATTTGAGTCTGTCAATTCTGAAATTTAATTTATCTGAAAGCATATCCAAGCATAAAAAACCTGCATTATGTCTTGTGAGTGTATATTTATTGCCGGGGTTTCCAAGTCCCACAACAAGATATTCAGGTGCACCAGTTGGTGCGGTGCTTGTCTGTTTTCTAAATTTGTTGAACATATCGTGTTTCCTTTATTTTGAGTATTTATCTTTATTTGCAATGCGCCAACCAATTTTGTTGACCTGTTTTGCTCTTGCGATTCCAAGTGAATCTTCAGGCACATCATCTGTGATTGTTGAGCCCGCAGCAGTATAAGCGCCGTCACCGATTTCTACAGGAGCAATAAGGTTTGTGTTGCAACCGATAAAGCAATCATCACCAATAACTGTGCGGTGCTTGTTTCGTCCGTCATAGTTTACTGTAACTGTGCCACAACCAAAGTTTACACGCTTGCCCACATCTGCGTCACCCACATAGGTAAGGTGAGAAACCTTTGTGCCCTCGTCGATTTTTGAGTTTTTAACTTCAACAAAGTTGCCAAGGTGAACATTGTCACCCACAATTGAATTAGGTCTGATATGCACAAATGGACCAATATCAGCGCCACTCTTAACTGTTGATTGATAGCATTGAACATTGTTGAGCTTAGCGTTATCTTCAATAACACTATCACTGATAATTGAGTTAGGACCAATTACACAATTTTTACCGATTTTTGTGTTGCCTTTGATAATGGTATTAGGTAAAATTTGAGTATCAATACCGATTTCAACGCCTGGCTCAATAATAACGCCATCTGCATAAGGAATATTAACACCGGCAGAAAGGTGGAACTCAATTTCTTGCATTTTAGCATAGGTGTTAAGTTCCATAAGCTGCAATCTGTTGTTTGCACCCAAGATAATATCAGAGCGAGGTGCAAAGAATGTGTCTGCTTTTGCGCCAAGTTCAATGAGAATTGAAACTGCGTCAACAAGGTTATAATGCCCGTTTGCTCTTGGGGGAAGTTGATTTAAAATCGCTTTAAGCCTTGATGCTTTGAACCAGAATGTACCTGATGAGATTTCGTTTATTCTCTTAACATCACTATCTGCGTCTTGCTCTTCAATAATACCCATAAACTCCCTTGAAGAATTGCGGATAATTCGGCCATACCCAAAAGGTTTGTTAACAATAGCAGTAATGACTGTAATATCATTATCAGAAACAAGGTGAGAGTTGAATGCACCATGAATTGTGTTAGCATCAAGGAAAGGTGTGTCACCATTCAAAATGAGCACGTGCCCATCTTCTTCTGCAATTTCATTGATATATGGGAGTGCTTGCATAACAGCGTGAGCAGTACCAAGTGGGATTTCTTGCTCAACTGTATCAATTTTGTTGTTAGGGAATTCTTTTGCAAGATAATTCTTGATATATGTGTCTTTTGATGGAACAACTGTCACAATTTTTTTGATTCCTGCATTTACAACAGATGATGCAACACAGCCAACCAATGGTTTGCCCATAACCTCTGCCATAACTGATGGCATTCCTGATTTTAAGAGTGTGCCGGTAGCACCTGCCATAATAATTGCCAAGCCATTTTTACTCATAAAAATATACCCCCAACATAAAGTATATATAATCAGTTAAATATTATCATAAAACTAAAGGATTTTCAACATTTTTTTGAGTGTGCGTTTCATTGACAAAACAAGGCTAAAATGATATATTTAAATAGTTATAAACCTTTTTGGAGGAAGAAAAAGTGCTTTCAGTAATAATTCCGTCTTATAATGAAGAATTGAATATTGGACTTGCAGCAGAAACTGTTACAAAGCTTCTCAAAAATGAGAATATTCCTTGCGAATTGATTTTTGTTGACGACGGCTCAAAAGATAAAACTTTTGAGAAAATCTGTGAATGCAGTGAGAAATATAGTGAAGTCAAGGGGCTTACATTCAGTCGAAATTTCGGCAAAGAGGCAGCAATTTATGCAGGTCTTAAAGAGTCAAAGGGCGACTGTGCCGTTATTCTTGACTGTGATTTGCAGTTTCCACCTGAAAAAATTATCGAGATGTATTCACTCTGGCAAGATGGCTTTGAAGTCATTGAAGGCGTGAAATCTGACAGGGGTAACGAAGGCGTTTTCTATAAACTCTTTGCAAAGAGTTTTTATAAAATGATGAGTTATTTTATCGGCGTTGATATGCAGTCAACATCTGACTTTAAACTCATTGATAGAAAGGTTATCGACACACTTCTTTCATTGCCTGAAAGAAACACATTTTTCAGAGCCCTTTCATTCTGGTCTGGGTTTAAATCAACCCAAGTTGAATTTCAAGTACGTGATAGAGCAAACGGAAAAAGTAAATGGAGTCTTAAAGGACTTACAAAATATGCAATTTCAAATGTAACATCATTCACAACTGCACCATTACAACTCATAACTGTTTTTGGTAGCATTCTTCTCTTATTCTTAGGTGGAATGTCAATTCAGACTCTTGTGCGATTCTTTTTAGGGCAATCTGCAGAAGGTTTCACAACAGTTATTTTGCTCTTGCTTTTAATCGGTGGAAGTCTTATGATGGCACTTGGAATAATCGGTTATTATATCGCAAGAATTTATGAAGAAGTCAAGGGAAGACCACGATATATTATCTCGAAAAAGACAAAAGAAGAAAATGAGAATAAATAATCACAAAAAGCACCGTTTTTGCGGTGCTTTTTTCCTTGTAAACCCTTGAATTATAGACATTTTAATGATATAATTTTAGATTAGAAAATTATTGAAAAAATCACGAAAGGAGCAAGATTTATGAGCCGTAAAAAATGGTTGACAGCACATATTGATAAAGACTTGGCAGCACAAGTTGCCGAGAGTCATAGTCTTGACCCTTTTGTGTCTTTGATTCTCGCTTCTCGTGGCATTACAGATTTCGAAGATGTTGAAGAATTTTTTGAGCCCGATTTCTGTTTCTGTGACCCGTATCTTATTACCGATATGGACAAAGCAGTTGAGCGAATTGAAAAAGCAATCCAAGAAAAAGAAAAAATCTGTGTTTTTGGTGACTATGACGCTGATGGTGTAACATCAACAACACTTATGTATTCATATCTTTCTTCACGAAACGCAGATGTAATTTATTATATCCCTGACAGAGTTTCAGAGGGTTATGGAATGAATTGCGACGCTATCAAGAAACTTTATGAGCAGGGTGTTAAGCTCATTGTTACTGTGGATAACGGAATTTCAGCAATAGAAGAAATAGATTATGCGAAAACTCTCGGAATAGACTGTGTTGTAACAGACCACCATAAAGTAGGGGATGTTTTACCGAATGCAGTTGCAGTTGTTGACCCACACAGAGAAGATTGCAATCTTCATTTTAAAGACTGGGCAGGGGTTGGCGTCGCATTCAAGGTTGTCTGTGCATTAGAAAAAGGCGACTATTCTGAAATATTGAATAATTATGCAGATATAATAGCGATAGGCACAGTTGCCGACGTTGTTGATTTGAAAGACGAAAACCGAGCAATCGTTAAATATGGTGTTGCAAAGATTAACACAAATCCTTGCAACGGTGTCAATGCACTTCGTCAAATCGCAGGGGTGAGTGAAAAACCACTTAATGCAGTTGGTGTTACTTTTTCTCTTGCACCAAGAATTAATGCAGCCGGTCGAATTGAGTCTGCCGAAACTGCACTTAAACTCTTGCTTTGTGAAGATTTGAAATTGGCTCTCGATATCGCCGAGCAAGTTGATATCTGTAATCGCAAACGCCACGACTTTGAAAATGAAATTATGCAAGCTGCCGTAGCACATATTGAGTCAAACGAAATTCTCAAACATTCAAAGGTAATTGTTGTTTGTGGCGAAGGTTGGCATCATGGCGTTATTGGTATCGTTGCTGCAAGAATTACTGAAAAATATGGCAAACCTACAATCGTAATCACTTTTGAGGGTGACGAGGGCACAGGCTCTGCTCGAAGCATTGATGGATTTTCAGTTTATGATGCCATTAAGTCTTGCGAAGATATGCTTACTCATTTTGGTGGGCACACTATGGCTGCGGGACTTGGCATCAAGCGTGAAAATGTTGAGAATTTCTTTATTTCAATCAATGAATATGCAAAAACTATTGAAGATGCTGTGCCAACTTTAATGTTGGATTGCAAATTAAATCCTGCATATATCAATGCGTCCCTTGTTGAAACATTAGAAACACTTGAGCCATTTGGTGCAGGTAATCCACAACCACTTTTCGGGATTTTTAGCGTGCGACTTTCAACTATTCAACCCGTTGGTGAGGGCAAGCATTTAAGACTTGGTTTTACAAAAGCAAATACACAATTTACTGCGATGAAATTCGGTGCAACACTTAACGATTTCCCATTCCGTGAAGGTGACATTGTTGACCTTGCGGTGAGAATTGAGAAAAACGAGTTTCGTGGTGAAATAAAGGCGAGTGTGCAGATTCGTGATATCCGTTTTTCTGGTGTCGACGAAGATAAGCTTTTTAAATCAATGGAACTTTATGAAAAATATAAAAGACGTGAAAAATTAAACCCACAAGAAGCAAAATTCATAACACCAACAAGAGAATTTTTGCTTGGCGTATTTAACTTTTTAAAATCATATAATGTGTGGAGTTTTGATATCGAAACAATGCTCATTCGCGCGAAATGCCCAATAGAAAAATATTGCACAATGCAGGTGTCTGTTGATGTGCTTGTTGAATTGGGATTAATCCGCAAAGAAAACGAAACATTGATTTTTGATGGCAACGGCAAAAAAGCCGATTTGTCAAGTTCAGAAATATTAAAAGAATTAAATGAGATGCAGGGGGTGTGAATATGGCGACAGATGTGAACAAGATTTTTAATGACTTGCGCGAAAAAATTGCGTCAGTTCATCAAAATAAAGAAGAGCTTGTGATTATTGATAAAGCATTCAAAATTGCAAATGAATATCATGGTGAGCAGCTTCGTCGTTCAGGTGAGCCATATATTATCCACCCACTTGCTGTTTGTGATATTCTCGTGGATTTGGGAATGGATTGGCAATCTCTCGTTGCAGCACTTTTGCATGACGTTGTTGAAGATACTCATTACACAATCGAGCAACTTACAGAAGACTTTGGCGAAGAAGTTGCAGTTTTAGTTGATGGCGTTACAAAGCTTGGTAAAGTTCATATTAATTCATATGAATCAAAAGAGGAGCAACAAGCAGAAAATGTAAGAAAAATGCTTCTTGCAATGTCAAAAGACATTCGTGTTATTATCGTTAAACTTGCCGACCGTCTTCATAATATGAGAACGCTTGAATATCTTAGTGAGCAAAAGCAAAGAGATAAAGCACTTGAAACTCTTGAAATTTTTGCACCAATTTCTCACAGACTCGGTATCCGTTCAGTTAAAGAAGAGCTTGAAGACAGAGCAATCCGTTTTCTTGACCCCGTTGCATATAAGGGGATTGAAGACCGAATAAATGATTCTGACAAAACAGGCGAAAACTTTCTTAACGAAACAAAAGAACAAATTGCCCAAAGAATAACTCAAGTTGTTCCTAATGCAAAAATTAGCGGAAGAATCAAATCCGTTCACGGAATTTATCGCAAAATGTATATGCAGGGCAAACAATTTGATGCGATTTATGATATCTATGCGGTTAGAATTATCGTTGACAGTGTTATAGATTGCTATAACTGTCTTGGTATAATTCACGATATGTATAAG
This sequence comes from Candidatus Fimenecus sp., assembly GCA_045613685.1. GTDB lineage: Bacteria > Bacillota > Clostridia > Oscillospirales > Acutalibacteraceae > Fimenecus. The sequence continues at coordinate 37,064 of JAZLBL010000041.1, forward strand.
CCATTGCCAGGTCGATTCAAAGACTATATTTCAACACCGAAACCTAATATGTATCAGTCACTTCATACAACGGTTATCGGTCGAAAAGCAGTGCCTTTTGAAGTGCAAATCAGAACTTGGGATATGCACAAGACTGCCGAATTCGGTATCGCGGCACACTGGAAATATAAATTAGGTGTTTCTGGTGGCAAAAAGAGTTTTGACGAGCGACTTCAATGGATTCGTGAAGTACTTGAAGCACAACAAGAGTCAGGTGACGCGCGAGAAATCGTGTCATCAATCAAAACCGACCTTATTCCTGATGAAGTATTTGTTTACACACCAAAGGGTGATGTTATTAATATTCCACAGGGCTCAACTGTAATTGACTTTGCTTATGCAATTCACTCTGCGGTTGGCCACAAAATGACAGGGGCAAAGGTTGACGGAAGAATTGTGCCTTTGGAATATGAAGTTAAAACAGGTGAAATTGTTGAAATTCTCACCACATCTCAACAAGGTAAAGGGCCTAGCCGTGACTGGCTTAATATTGCGAAATCAAGCCAGGCAAGAAGCAAAATCCGTGCTTGGTTTAAGAAAGAGAAACGTGATGAAAATATCATAGAAGGCAAAGCAGAAGTCGAGCGTGAATTCAGACGCAACTATATTCGTCTTGACGATGAAGATTATGACAAGTTCATAAAGAAACTTGCCGAGCGTCAGAAGATGGATAATGTTGACGATTTCTATGCTGCTTTGGGATATGGTGGACTTTCAATTATTCGAATGATGCCATATATCAAAGATGAATATCAGAAAAATTATGATAAGAGCCGTCAAGAAATCAAGGTTGTACCAGTTAAAAATAACAATAAAAAGAATAATGATGGTGTTACAGTTGAAGGTATTGACAACTGTCTTATTAAATTCTCACAATGTTGTAATCCGCTTCCCGGTGACCAGATTATCGGCTTTATTACTCGTGGTCATGGTGTGTCAATCCACAAACGAGATTGCACCAATGTGCCAAAAGATGTGACAAATTGTGCTGAGCCTGCTCGATGGGTTAACGCATATTGGAATAAGAATGTGAAAGAAGATTACAAGGCAACACTTCAACTCACTTGCCTTTCTCGAATCGGTCTTATGGCAGAGGTTGCAATGCAGGTTGCAAATATGCGTGTTAATATTACAAATATCAGTACTCACGATATGAAAGACGGCAGAACAATTATTGAGCTCACCGTTAACGTGGCAAGTATTGAACATCTTAAAAATCTTATCGCAAAAATCGACAAAATTGATGGCATTTTAAGTGTAGAAAGATAAAGGATAAACTATGAAAGCAGTAATTCAAAGAGTATCAAGAGCAAGTGTAACCGTTGATGGTGCGCTTGTTTCACAAATTCAAAAAGGATATATGATTTTGTTGGGTGTAATGGATGACGACACTCGTGAAGATGCCGAAATTCTTGCAAAGAAAACCGCTGCATTGCGTGTTTTTGAAGACGACGAGGGCAAAATGAATTTAGACATCAAGCAGGTTGATGGTGAAATTCTTGCAATTTCTCAATTTACACTCTGTGCCGACGTGAAAAAAGGTAACAGACCATCATTTATCCACTTTGCACCACCAACTGAGGCAAATGAACTTTATGAATATTTCTGTGAACAACTTGTTGAAAATGGAGTTAAAAATGTTTATAAAGGTGTTTTCGGCGCAGATATGAAAGTGGATTTGTTAAACGACGGCCCTGTAACGATTTTATATGATTCAGAAATTTGGAGAAGTAAAAAATGATTTCAGTAAAATTACATTTAGCTATTGATAGCGACAACTTTGCAACAAACACATATATCGTTACCGACGAAGAAACAGGTGAAACAGCAGTTGTTGACCCATCTTTGAGTGAAGATAGTCTTATAGAGAAAATCAAAGATAAGAATGTTAAATATATTCTCATCACTCACGGTCATTATGACCATATAGGTGGTGCAAATCTTGTAAAAGAGAAAACATGCGCAAAGATTGTTGTTCATAAAGAAGACGAAGAAATGCTTCTTGATAAAAAGAAGAATTATGGTGAAAACACCGAGCCCGTTTATGCTGATATTTTGGTTGAAGATGGTTCTGAAATAATGCTTGGTAACACAAAAATCAAGGTTATGCATACTCCAGGTCATACAAAAGGTGGCGTTTGCTATATTTTCGAAGAAGACAGAATAATTTTCTCAGGTGATACACTTTTTCGTCTTACAGCAGGGCGAACAGACCTTTATGGTGGCAACGCAAGAACAGAACTTATGTCCCTTGCAAGAATTGGTGAATTAGAAGGGGACTATAAAGTTTATCCAGGCCACGACGATTCAACAACCCTTGATTTTGAAAGACAATATAACCGCTATATGCGAACAAGATTCAGAAGAAAATGAAACTTTTAGTTATTAATCATAAATTTCATTATGAAATGGAAAAACTCGTCCGTATTTTTATGCCCGATGTTAAAATTCAGGTGATTTATGACGAGAAAACTGACGATTTTGATTTGCTTACAGAATTAGGTGATGAAATAATCGTCACAGCAAAACTTGATGATTTTTCGAAAACTCTCAAAGCACCATTATGCACTGACAACGAAATGCAAATGGGTAGAATGGTCTATGTTCTTATGAGTGAATACACAGGTTTTGAGCCAAAATGGGGAGTGCTCACAGGGGTGCGTCCATCAAAACTGCTTATAAACACCGAAAAGAAAATAGGCAGAGAGAAAACCGAAGAATATTTCAAAAATGACTTGTTAGTTAAAAAAGATAAGTTTGATTTGGCAAGAACAGTTGCCGATTATGAAGAAAAAATAATCGCAACATCAAAAAGCGACTCATTCAGTTTATATGTGTCAATTCCGTTTTGTCCGTCAAGATGTAGCTATTGCTCATTTGTATCTCATTCAATTGAGAATGACAAAGCAAAAAATCTCTTACCACAATACGTTGAATTCCTTACAAAAGAGTTAGAAACAACGGGTAAAATCGCAAAGGATATAGGGCTCAACCTTGAAAGTGTCTATATCGGTGGTGGCACACCAACAACACTTAGTTCAGAGCAACTTAGAATGGTCATAAATGCAATAAATAATAACTTTAATCTTGACTCTTGCCGTGAATTCACAGTTGAAGCAGGGCGACCTGACACCATTACCGAAGAAAAACTTCGTGTGATTAAAAATAGCCCTGTTGACAGAATAAGCATTAACCCACAAACCTTTAATAATTCTGTTTTAGAAACAGTTGGCAGACGCCACAGTGCAGAAGATACCATAAGAATTTTTGAAATGGCTCGAAAATTGGGTATCAACAATATCAATATGGATTTAATTGCAGGGCTTCCGACAGATAGCGTCGAGGGATATTGCTATTCACTTGACACTGCAATGGCACTTGACCCTGAGAATATCACTGTGCATACTCTTGCGGTGAAACGCTCGTCAACAATCGGTCAGAATACACCGAAAATTGCAACAGAAAATGCAAATAACGCATCAAAAATGCTTGATTATACCTATGAAAAGTTGAATGGTACTTATCACCCATATTATATGTATCGTCAGTCAAAATCTGCGGGTGCATTAGAAAATGTGGGTTGGAGCAAAGAAAACTTTGAATGTATTTATAATATATTTATGATGGAAGAATGTCACACAATTTTGTCCTGTGGCGGTGGTGCAGTTACAAAACTCAAAGCACCAGAAGGGGACGAAATTGAGCGTATTTTCAATTTCAAATATCCATTTGAATATATCAATGGCTTCAAGGAACTCATCGAAAGAAAGAAAAGAATAAGCGAATTTTACATTACATATTCATTATGATGTGAGGTGTTGTAAAATGGCAAATATCAATAATAATCTTGAATATATCAACGAGCAAGCAAAGACAAATCCAACTGATTTTGTGCTCAAATGCGAAGAAAGATATAACAATATAATCGAAGATATAGCAAAGGGCATTTCAGAAGAAAAAGGTCGTGCCATCGTTATGCTTGCAGGTCCTTCTTCTGCGGGTAAGACCACAACGGCAAAGAAACTTTGTGAAGCACTGAATAATAAAGGGGTTAAAACCTATGTTTTGAGCTTGGATGATTTTTATCTCAACCGTGTTGATATTCCTTATCTTCCTGACGGCACTCAAGATTATGAAACAGTTTATGCTCTTGACCTTCCGTTGTTTACAGATTGTGTAAACCGTCTTTTAATGGGTGAAACTGTTAAAAATCCTGTCTTTGATTTCACAACGGGCAAAAGAAGTGATAAAGAGTTTAACGAAATCACTCTCGGCAAAGAAGATGTTGTAATTATTGAGGGACTTCATGCGTTGAATCCTGTCATTACAGAAAAAATCGAGGGTAAGCTCTTGAAAATCTATATCAATGTTTCTTCTCGTATTTATGATAACAAGGGCAACATCATTCTCAATAAGAGAAATATGCGATTTGTTCGTCGAATGGTGAGAGACTTTAAATTCCGTGACAGTTCAGTTGATAACACATATAAGCTATGGAAAAATGTCACAGCGGGTGAAGATAAATATCTCTTCCCGTTCCGTGATAATGCAGATATAAAAGTCAACACAATTCATTTGTATGAGAGTTGTGTGCTCAAAAGTCAGGCGTTGCCACTTCTCTATGAAAGCGAGATTTCAGACGAGTTTCGTGATGATGCTAAAAAGCTTTGTAAAGCATTAGAAAAATTTGAAGATATAAATATTTCATCAGTACCCGAAGATTCACTTCTTCGAGAATTTTTAGGAAAGTAGGTGCTATTCTCTTGGCAGAAAAGAAAAGAAAAAGTCAAAGCCTTTTAAACGGCGCGTTGGTTTTAAGCCTTGCAACACTCATAGTTAAGGTAATCGGCGTTATTTATAAAATCCCACTTTCCAATATGATTGGTACAGTTGGACGCGGTTATTTTGACTCAGCTTATAACCTTTACATCCCTATTTACACAATCTCAATGGCAGGTCTTCCTGTTGCCATCTCAAAAATGGTTTCACAGCAACTTGCAATGGGCAATTTCAGAGATGTTAAACTCATTCACAGAGTTGCAAAGAGATTATTCTTGATTATGGGTATTCTCGGCACTTTGGCAATGCTCATTTTGGCATATCCTTATGCATTGTCAGCGAAGAATATGGATGTTCTTCCTGCAATTTTTGTTATTACACCATCTATTTTCTTCTGTTGTGTAATGTCAAGTTATCGCGGATATTATAACGGACTTCGCAATATGACACCAACAGCTATTTCTCAAGTGTTTGAAGCGGTTGGCAAATTAGCATTCGGTCTTGTTTGTGCAAAGTTTGTTATCAATTATGGCTATTCTCGTTTTGAAGCAGGGCTCGAAGTCTTTGGCAGAACAGTTGCAAACGAAACAGAAGCATTAAGTGCAATTTATCCTTATGCCGCAGCCGCAGCTGCAGCGGGTGTAACACTTGGCACAGTTGTGGGTATGATTTATCTCTTTATCCTTTATAAAGTTAAAGGGGATAATATCACAAAATCAGAATTGGCAGCAGCACCGAAACCACAGAATTCAAAGCTTGTTGCAAAGAAACTTATCACATTTGCAATTCCTGTTGTTGCAAGTTCATTGGTGTTTAGTATCACAAATTTAATTGATGCTATTACAATTCAAAACAGACTTGAACATATGATTGTGAATAATATGGATTATATTCGAAATCTCTATTCAGTTGAGCTTGCAAATGTGCTTGATGCCGACGTGAAAAACTTCTTGTATGGTGCATATTCACTCTCTCTTGACTTTAAGAATTTGATTCCATCAATTACAATGCCACTTGGTATCAGCGCAATCCCTGCTCTTTCTGCAGCATGGGCAATAAAAAATAAAAAACAGATTAAAATTTCAATTGAATCTGTGCTTCGCGTAACAATGATTATCGCAATGCCTTGTGGTATCGGTATGGGCGTGCTCGCTCAACCAATTCTCGCAGCATTCTATGGTGGTGGTAATTCAGCGGCAGGTGTTTCAATCGCAGCACCGGTTATGGCGGTTTATGGCTATTCAATTTTCTTGATGTCATTGTCACAACCAATGACAAATATGCTTCAGGCACTTGACCGTGCAAAAATTCCGCTTATTTCATTGTCATTGGGTGCAATTGCAAAACTTGTTGCAAACTATATTCTTGTTGCAATTCCAAGCATTAATGTAAACGGTGCCGTAATCGGTACAATTATCTGTTATGCAATTATTGTAATCATCAATTTGGGTGCACTCATATTTACAACAAAGATTAAACTCAATTTCATATCTGTGTTCATAAAGCCTGCCTTCTGCGGTGTGCTTTGCGGACTTGCCGCTTATACATCATTTGGCCTTTGTAACCGATTTATCCCAGAATTCCAACTTGCAGGTCATTCACTCAAAACCATACTCTGTTTAGGCGTGGGAATCGGTTTTGGTGGCATTGTTTACTTAATTTCTATGCTTTTAATCAAAGGAATAGCAAAAGATGACGTAAATATGCTTCCAAAGGGAGAAAAAATCGCAAAACTACTTGCAAAATATGGATTTATAGAGTAAAATAATGAAGTGTAAAGGGTGACAGAAATGATTGATAACTTTCAGTTTAAAGAGAATTATGATGTTAACGATTTAGTCGATATTGTCGAAATTCTCCGTTCACCTGATGGTTGCCCTTGGGATAGAGAGCAAGACCATAAATCAATTCGTCGTGATTTTCTCGAAGAAACTTATGAAGTTATCGAGGCAATCAATAAAGATGATAAAGACTTGCTTTTAGAAGAACTTGGCGACGTTTTGTTGCAGGTGGTTTTTCACACTCAGATTGAGCGTGAAAAAGGCACATTCCAGTTAAATGATGTTGCTGACGGCATCTGCAAAAAAATGATTGAACGTCATCCACATGTTTTTGGCGATGTGAATGCCACTACTAGTGAACAAGTTCTCGAAAATTGGGATGTTATTAAAAAACGAACCAAAAGCCAAAAAACTCAGACAGAATCAATGCTTTCAATTCCACGTGAATTCCCTGCACTAATGAGAGCCGATAAGGTTCAGAAAAAAGCCGCAAAAGTGGGCTTTGATTGGGATTCAGTTGAAGGTGCATTTGAAAAAGTCCACGAAGAAATAGATGAACTTAAAGAAGCAGTTTTAATGGGCGTGGTTGATAACGCTCGTGAAGAACTTGGCGATTTGCTCTTTTCAGTTGTAAATGTTTCAAGATTTATTAAGGTTGATAGTGAAGAAGCATTGACAGGTGCAACTGATAAGTTCATTGACAGGTTTTCGAAAGTCGAGCAAATGGCTAATGAGCGTGGGCTCGATATGAAAGAAACAAGTCTCGAAGAGTTAGACAAGCTTTGGGACGAAGCTAAATTAGTATCAAAAAAGGATTAAATCCTTTTTAGGATAAACAAAGAGAAAATTTTATTTGGAGGAATTACAAATGAATAAGACAGAACTCGTAGCAGCAGTAGCTGCAAAAGCAGGCATTTCAAAGAAAGATGCAGACGCAGCAGTAGCAGCAGTTTTCGCATCAGTTACAGACGCACTTGCAAACGGTGACAAAGTTCAGCTCATCGGTTTCGGTACATTCGAAGTTAGAGCAAGAAACGCTAAGACAGCTCGTAACCCAAGAACAGGCGAAACAATGACAGTTCCAGCAACAAAAGTTCCAGCTTTCAAAGCAGGCGCAGCACTTAAAGCAGCTGTTAAATAATTAAACTTTTGTAACTAACGGGAGTCGTTTTCGACTCCCTAATTTTTTGGTGATATAATGCGATTAGACAAATATTTAAAGGTATCAAGAATAATAAAAAGAAGAACAGTTGCAAACGAAGTCTGCGACGCAGGCAAGGTTAGTGTAGCAGGTCGAGTTGTGAAAGCCTCTTATGATGTCAAAGAAGGGGATATTCTTGAAATCACATTCGGCGAAAAAACAACAAAATATAAAGTACTCACAGTAACCGAGCACGCAACAAAGCAGAGCGCAAGTGAAATGTATCAGCAATTATAATTCAAGCACCCTATCATTTGATAGAGTGCATTTTTTATTGCTTTTAATTTATTTGTTTTATTCAACCGTTACACTCTTTGCTAAATTTCTTGGCTTATCAACATCAAAACCTTTGTGGACTGTTGTGTGATATGCAAGCAACTGCAGGGGTACAACTGTGAGAGATGGGGTTAAATATCTTTGCGCATCTGGAATAAAAATCACTTCATCTGCAATGTCACTAATCCCTTTTGTGCCTTCTTTCACAACTGCAATAACAAAAGCACCACGAGCGTGTACTTCTTTGATATTAGATACCATTTTGCCAAAAAGTGAATCGTCAGTGGCGATTGCTATTACAACTGTACCTTCTTCGATAAGTGAAATTGTGCCGTGCTTTAATTCACCTGCACCATATCCTTCACAGTGAATATATGAGATTTCTTTGAGCTTTAACGAACCTTCAAGGCAGAGCGGATAATCAATTCCACGACCTATAAAGAAAATATGCTCTTTTGTTGCGACATGCTTTGAAAGTTTTTCTGTAATAGCATCACAATCAAGTGCAGATTTAATCTTTTCAGGCAACTCGAGAATTTCATCTGTGAATGCTTTGAGGTCATTATCATTCATAAGACCTTTTTCATAAGCCAACAGTGCAGAGAGAATATAAGAAACACCCAATTGTGCCGAAAATGCTTTTGTGGTTGCAACGGCAATTTCTGCACCTGCGTTAGTATAGATTACACCGTCAGATTCACGCGCGATTGTACTGAATAAAACATTTACAATTGACATTGTGAATGCACCGCGTGCCTTTGCTTCACGGAGAGATGCAAGAGTATCTGCGGTTTCACCTGACTGACTGATAAAAATGCAAAGGTCGCCTTTTTCGATAATAGGATTTCTATATCTGAATTCACTTGCAATATCAACAGTAACAGGTATTCTTGCCATATCTTCAATGATGTATTTTGCAGTTATTCCCACATGGTAAGCACTGCCACAAGCAACGATATAAATACGCTTTAAATCTTTAATAAAGTTTTCAGGGAATGAGAAAGGAAGAAGGATTTTTCCGTCTTTGATTAAAGGTGAAACGGTATCTTTAACTGCTTTTGGTTGCTCAAAAATTTCTTTTGCCATAAAGAAGTCATATCCACCTTTTTCGGCAGCGTCAATGCTTAAATTTATGGTTTGAATTTCGCATTCTTTTTGTTTTGCACACTTGTCATAAACCTTAATTTCGTCTTTTGTAATTTCAATAAATTCGCCGTCATTTACGATATAACATTCACGAGTATAGGGAAGAATTGCAGGAATATCCGACGCAAGATAGTTGCGATTTTCTCCTTTGCCCACAATTAAAGGACTATCTTTTTTCATTGCGAAAACCTTGTCGTCATAACCCTTAACGAGCATTGCAACGGCATAAGAGCCCTCTAATTTGTGCGAAGTTTTAATGAGTGTCCCGAGAGCGTCGCCATCAAAAAGAGAGTCAAAAAGCTGAGCGATAACTTCTGTGTCTGTCTGTGACTTAAACTCATAGCCCTTGCTCATTAAATCTTCTTTAAGCTCAATATAATTTTCAATAATTCCATTATGCACAAGTGTTACAACGCCATTCATTGACTTGTGTGGGTGTGCATTAATCTGGTCAGGAAATCCGTGTGTTGCCCAACGGGTATGACCGATTCCCATTGTACCTTGTGGGTTTTCACTATCAACCAATTTTTGAAGATTTTGAATTCGTCCCTTTTCTTTGATAATTGTAACGTCTTTGCCACCAATAGCAATACCTGCTGAATCATAACCGCGATATTCAAGTCTGCGAAGTCCTTCCAAAAGAATAGGTGACGCTTGCTCACTGCCTACAAAACCAACTATACCACACATGATTTTATCTCCTTTAAGTATTATGAATGTTTTTTATGTCAATAATAATTCAGAAGGGAGTAATTTTATGAATACGTCTTACATTAAACTTAATGCAAAAAAGCATCTTGTCAAATGTCATTTCAAATGTTTTTTGCTATCCATTATGCCCTATGTAATTATTGTTTTGCTTGGCGCTTTGAATTATTATTTGTATTTTATGTTAAAAAATATGGATTTCACATTTTTATATCTTAAATCATCTTATGCTGTATATCTTCGTGCGTCACTATTCACTTTAAGCCTTTGCTTGTCTATTTTGCTTTGGCGAGTGGCAACAATTTTTACCCATAATTATTATTATCTCAAAAGTCGTAAAGGGGATATAACATATTTTTCTTCAATAAAATATTTAAGTTCTAAAAAAGTTTGCACATTACTTACAACTGATATTTTAAAAATATTTTTGTCAGTGGCTTGGTCTGCTCTTTATTTTGCACCCTGTTTTTCGGTTGTTGCTACTCTATATTATTATTGGAATAGCGACAAATTCAGTCGAAACATTGCACTAACACTCATAATTTCAGCATTTATTCTTTTTCTTATCGGCTCATTTTTTCTTTTTGCAACTCTCAAAAGATATTCAATGTGTTATCCCATAGCTTTTGAAACCAATGAAAATGATTCTCTTAAAATTCTCGAAAAAAGCATTGAAATTATGAATGGCAAATGTTTAAATTATGCTTTTTATAATATGTCATTCTGGGGATGGATTTTGTCTTGTATTTTAGTTTTGCCATCTATTTATGTTTTGCCGTATAAACATATGTCAAAATATAGTTATTATAATTTTGCAACAAGAAAAAAGGTGCAAGAAGAAACACCACAAAAACCAATAGTTTTTTATATTCAAAAAAGAAAAGAAGTGTAAAACAAATTTGAATTTGTCGAACTGTTTTATACGCGTATTCTTGGCTCCCCTTGTCAGGGCGCGAGCGTCCAGTGGACGCTGAATTAGCGCTGTCTGAGCCGGCAGGCGAGTAAGGGAGCTGTCGCGTAGCGACTGAGGGGTAGTCACAATTTTATCTCTCCCTCCGTCAAAATCAAAGATTTTGCCACCTCCCTCGTCAGAGAGAGGCAAGGCGACATCACCATATAAAAGATTTCTACAACCCCAATTTGTTGAACAAAAAAGACTGTTCATATACTGAACAGTCTTTTTATATTTATTCATCTATTCCAAATGTTTCGACTAATTTGTCATATTGCTCATCGGTGATTTGAATAACACCACCATGACGCTTTTTGCGTTTGCCCATATTGAACTCATCAGGAGAGAGTTGTTGCCATTCGCCACTTGCAAGGTCATCGCAAAGGAATGGAGTGTAACCCTTGTGAGTATGATATTGGTCAGCAATTAAGCACCATTTTTTCATATGGTCAAGATAATATGTTTCAGGACCTTCAAGTCCGAAGAAATTTGCAAAGGTGTCTGAGTGAATTGATTCCCAATTTCCATCAACAAGTTTTTCGCTTTTCTCGATGGTGATTTTTTTGTTAGTTTCATCCTTAGAGAATCTATAATAATAGCCATTATCCCAAACAATATTGGTATCAATTACATCAGTTTTTGCGTCAATAAATTTAAAAGCAGGGGAGAATTCTTTAAAGTCCTTTGTGAATGTGCCATAAATTCTTTGCTTATGATGAAGTTGACCTTTTTCTTTTACACAAGATGCAAAAAAGACAAGCCAAGCATCCTTTTCTTTACAAAAAACTGCTTCAGGTGCCCAAACACAACCTGCTTTGTCGATACCCACTTCGCAGATACGCTCTTCTGACCAGTTAATTAAATCTTCACTTTCCCAAACGATAATTGAACGACTTCCCTTATGTGAAAAATTATACCAGTTGCCACTTGTGGTGAGCAAATCTGTTGCAATAATAAAATATTTCTTTAATTTTTCATCATAAACAATAAATGGGTCGCGAACACCTTTTGTGCCAAGTTTTGATTTGAGTAATGGCTCGTCATTTCCTAAGTCCGTCCAATTAAGACCATCGCGACTTATAGCAAACCATACATATTCTTGGTCGCCTTTGGTTTCTGTGAAATGTGTGAATAAATATGCCATAGTAAAATCCCCAATTACATTAAACCTAATTTAAATTTAATGTTAGCAATATTTCTTTTGAATTTTATTGATTTTTGAGTTTTAGGTGATAAATCAGGTTTGAATTCAAGATTTTCGCCATTGATTTCATTGATTACACCATCATCTGACACACTGAAAATTGTGTATTTAAGGTGTGCTGCTTCATCTTCATAGAAAACTGCAAAGTTGCCGTCAGATAATTCTGTAAGACAAGAATAACCATAAAAACCTTGTGTTAAGTGGTATGTGCTAATCCAATTAACCTGACCATTATCTTCGGTAACACCAACACGAAGCACACCGTCGGCTCTTGCTTTAAGGCTACCACCTGCAGAGCAGAGAATAACTTGTTTGCCGTCAATTTTTTTGCTTGTTTCCATAAGTGAAACCATACAATTTTTTGTGCCTTCAAGAGACTTATCTGCACGGAATGTTGTCCAGGTTTCACCACCGTCAACGCTGTCGGCATATGCTATATAGTTGCTCAAATTTCTTGCATACATACGAAGTGCCTTGTAGTTTTTGCCTTCAATTTTAACAAGTTGAGATTCACTTGTTTTGCCAACACCTTTTTTGATTTTAATTTTATTGCTTCTGTGCCAAGTTTCACCATTGTCGTCAGAATAAATAGCGCTTGCATTTTCGAAAATAGGGTCTTTGAAAAGTCCGTTATTGTCATAAACACAGAAAACGATACGCTCTTTTCCGTTGTGGTTTATAACTGTACCACGACCTGGACCAACACCTAAAAATGACTCTTTTTCATTTTTAACTTGTTCTGAAACGATTTGTGGATGACTCCAGGTTTTGCCGTTATCATCACTATATCGCAACCATAAATATGTTGTTTTATAGCATTTCAATTCTGACGCACTATAAAAAATATTCTGTTGAACTTTCACATTTTCAGAGCCTTTTTGTTCTGTAAAAGCAGGCTCACTATTTTTATAAATACGAAACTCACGGTCAAGAGAATATTCTGTGATTTCGTTGTCTTTTCTTGTGAAAATAGGTGCAAAATCGCCGTTGAAATCACCAACATAAAAACCGAAAGAATCTAACTTGTCATCATTGTTGCCTTTTGTGAGAAGAAGATGTTTTTTGCCGTTAATTTCACAATAACCTGTGCCTGTTTTTGCTTGAAGATAACCACATTCTGATGGTTGAGCATCGGCAAGCATAAAAATTCGTCCTGTGCTTGACTGCACAATAACAGAGTCAATAAATGATGCACTGTCAGTTGATGTAACAGTATCTGCATAGTCATCAAAATGGTTGACCATTATATAGTCCCAATCGTTATAACCATCTTTTGAAATAGCAACGGCTATGTCAATATTGTTAGGTGAGTCAGAGCCGTGAGCATAGCGGATATCGGCTCCTGCTATAACACTGCCGTCATTGAGTGTGTAAAGAGCAGGGATACGATTGCGCTCAGACTGAAATTCTTTATTGTCAAAAATTTGCTCATAAGTGATTTTTGAGTTCATTTTTTCTCTCCTTAATTAAACAAGAAGTCTTTGAATGTATCAATATATTCTTTAGCACGAACAGGATTTGTGCTTTCTGCGAAGATACGAAGCAAAGGCTCTGTGCCTGAAAAACGGCAGATGACGAAACCGTCTTCAAAATAAACCTTGCAACCATCTTCATAGTTAACACGTTTAATTTCATCTTTAAATGTTGGCAAGAGTTTATCAACCATAAGTGTCTTGTTAACCATTGGCTTAACTTCAGGTGCAAAACGCATATCGTCTTCAACCATTACAAATGTGCCAAATTCTTTTTTGAGTTCGTCAAGAAGCTCGGCAGGGGATTTGCCTGTAACACTGACCATTTCTGCAAAAAGTGATGCAGCATAAACAGAGTCTTTGCCGTGAATGTGCCCACGAACTGTAAGACCACCTGATGATTCACCACCAAGAACTGCGTCAACCTCGTCAATTTTTGATGAGATATATTTGAATCCAACAGGAACTTCATAGCATTTCTCACCAAAACTCTCTGCAATTTTATCAAGCATATGAGTAGTTGCAAGGTTACGAACAACAGGACCACGCCAACCCTTGTATTTTACAAGATAATAATAGAGAAGACAAAGAATTTCATTTGCGTTGATATAACTACCATTAGCGTCGATAATACCAAGACGGTCGCCATCGCCATCCATAGCGATACCAAAATCATAACCACCATTTACAACCTGATTGCGAAGAGTAAACAAAGTTCTTTCAGATGGTGCAGGCATAACACCACCGAAATACGCGTCACGATTGATATTGATTGTGTCGATGGTACATCTTGCTGTGTGGAAAATTACAAGCAATGGATATGTACCTGACCCATGCATTGAGTCAAAAAGCACACGAAGTCCACGCTCACGAAGTGCGTTCATATCAAGAAGACCGATAATGTCATCAAGAAATTTGTTGAATGGATTGTTGATATATGTAATAAGTCCCTTTTCGAGTGCTACTGAAAAATCTGTGTAATCCACATTATCAACAGTAGCAATTAATTCTTCGAGATGATTTGTGATTTCAAGTGGAGCATCTCTTCCTTCTTCAATAATAAGTTTAACACCATTATAGCTTGATGGGTTGTGGCTTGCTGTGATTTCAATGCCAAAATCAAGACAACGGTCTTTAACTGTATGCATAACAAGGGGAGTGGGGACACTTCTGTCCATAAACAATACATTTATGCCATCACTAGCTAACACTTCTGCAACCCATTTTGCAGCATTTTCAGAAAGAAAACGTCTATCAAAACCGATGATTACAGGCTTTTCTGTTTTGTTTTCTTCTTGCATTAAAAGACTAATTCCTTTTGCAACTCTGCGCACATTTTCACATATGAAATCTTCACCGATAATTGCACGCCAACCACCTGTGCCAAATGAAATTTTATTCATAGATACCACCTCGAAATTTTTTAACTCTAAACTTAATAATAACAAATTTTCGATATATTGTAAATATTCCCAATAAAAAATCTCACAAGATTTTATCATGTGAGATTTTTTATATTATTTTTCTATAATTTCCACATTGCCGACTTCACAGTTTACAACGGCACCTTTTGGCACATATAAAACAGCATTCATATCTTGTGGAAGAGTAAGGTTGATAACATAATTTTCTGCAGCCTTTTCATAATCCAAAGTGATTAACCCTTTTACGGTTGGGACTGTACAAGTCATATTGTCAGATAAAGTGTATTGTGGGTCGATTTTAACCTTTTTATAGCCTGCCTCAAGTGGGGTGATACCTGCAAAATGTTTACTCATTATAACAAGAGGGCCACCACTCCAAGCGTGGTTTTTAGTGCCCCAATACATGTCCCAGTTTTCCCAAAGAGTGGAGTAATCTGCACTCACCATATCCTCATATCTGTCCTTAAGTCTGTCTTTTGCAGCTTCATATTCTCCCATTTTGCAAAGGGCTTCAAGAACATAATATTCCATATACGGACTTGCGTTTTTAGTGGTTGTGAGCACATTTTTAATAGTATCATACTGCTCTTTGTCTGCAAGTCCCGACAAAACTGCAAGAGCATTGGCTCTGTCATCAGGATTTTTCACATCGTCACTCTTATAGCCATCTTCTGTCCAAAGTGCCTTATAGCCCTTTGCGATAGTCTCTTTTCTTTCGGTAATGAATGAGATGTCCTCATCTTTTTCTAAAATCTTCGCCATTTCTTCTGTGGCAGAAAGAGCATAGTAATACCACGCATTTTCGATGGCTGTCATATCTGCATTGTCGCCCCAGTCAGGCCAATCCCATGAGCCTTGACGGTGAACAACAAGATTATTTTCACCCATTCCCCAAAGTTTCAGGTAGTCAAGGGTTGCATCATAAACCTTTTCAATAAGAGCCTTGTCACCGGTGTATTCGTAGTAGGTGAGGAAACCTACGACACCTGCAAGTTGCTGAACGGGAAGTTCAAAATAGTCATCGCTTATAGGCACAACAGTCTGAAGCACTTTTGTGTCGTCAACGTGAGCAAGCATTGCCTCTACGCCCTTTTGATACAGTAGGTAGGAGTTACTGTCCATAGAGTACATTGTCATAACCATTTCACTTGTGATATCGCCCCACCATTGAGCTCTTTCTCTGTCGGGACAATCCATAAAATTATCTCTCATTGTTACATAAAGAGTACGCAAAGATTTTTGCCACAGAGAATTAAGGAACTCATCATCACACTTGAAGTCACCGCAGAATTCACTGTCATATCCTGTTTCACGGTACTTGAGAGAAACAACTGTAACGTCGTGGGGTATGTCATAAGTGATATGCTCTCCGTTAACCCAACCTAAAGCCTCAAATTCTTGTTCGCCCTCTTTGGTTATATAGGTAGTTGAAACTGCACCGATTGGAGTGTTTTCTGTTGTTATGCGAATCTTTTTGCCTGCTGGTGCAATGACTTTAAGATATGTAGTAAATTGTGCGTTATATGGGATATCCACGGTGATTTTTTCACCGAAAAGATTGCTTACAGTATAGTTTTCATAATTATTTGAGTTTTCATAATCTTTAAGACCGAAATCTTTAAGCATTGGTATTCCGCGTGGATAAAGCTTGCCATAAGCACCTTCACCACCAAGAGCATATTCAGTTGCACTTTCCCAAGCAGAGAAGTCAAAATCACCGCTCAACCAATCGCCAAACTCGTTTCTTGCATCATAATAAATGCTATATTCAGGAAGTCGGTAATTCGGTTGATAAAGTGGAGAGTTAATATAAGAATTATGCTTCTTAACTTTCCAACTATTGTCAGAAATTATTGAAATTTCATCATTTTTAGCTTCAAAAATGAATCCACCCTGACCGCTACTGTTATAAGAATAGTTTTTCTGGTCGCCCCAAAACCACACCAAAGCACAAATTGAGTTTTCACCCTCTTTAAGATATGGTGCAATATTAATACTGTCATAATAACCACTTTTTTTGTCAGGGCCACGCTTCACACAACCCTCAAAAACAACGGTTTCACCATTTATATAGAGCCAGTATTTTGAATCGGCAGAGATGTCGGCAATAAGCTCTTGTGGTTTTGTTTCAAGAGTAACCTTTTTATTAAAACACATCCAGATATTGTTTTTTGTAAGGTTTTCTTTATCCCAAATCCATTTAGCCATCCAATCACCTTTGCTTTCTGCAGAAATTGTTTGATATTCTGAAATATTATCGAGAATTTCATAATCATTATCAAATGATATTCCTGAATAACTCATTACTAATAGTGGAGAAAAATATGAAAACACAATCATTACCACTATTAAAAGAGAAGAAATAATTATCTGCAAAATTTTCATAAAAACCTCCATTTATAGCAATAAAACATAAAAAATCATATAAATTGGGAGTTTGTCGGATTCTTTTACACCTCATCAGTCAGCTTCGCTGACAGCTTCCCCTCAAGGGGAAGCCTTGGTTTTGCCTTCCCCTCGAGGGGAAGGGGGATCGCTTGCGGTGGATGAGGTGTCATATAAATCAATTAGACAAATTCAAATTTGTTACACTAATTATACCACCCATAAAACAAAAAGCAACAGCGAAATACTGTTGCTTACAAGTTTATATCAATCTCATATTTATCATCAATGAGGATGTAGTTTGCGTTGTGCTGTTGGGCGAGGGTTAGCATTTCTGAATTGTCTGCTAACACATTTTCCATAGTACACCATTCATCATCCAGACGATTTTCGATGGTGTTGGCGTATTTTTTGATGTCATCAAAATGATTCTTTATGTAATTTTCACTCATTATGAGGCAGTAATATTTTATGTTGTCAAGATAATCCTTTTCAAAATCCTTTGCCCAGTCAAAAGGGATATAGCAACCCTCAATGATTAAATTCTGCTTGTTTTCAATGGCTGTTTTAATCATTTCACGAACAATAGGCCATAAATATTCAGTTAGTTTTTCATCATCACTCATCGGTGTAAGGTCTGTGTTGCCACTGCGGATTAATCCCATCTTCAGATGGTCGATTGACAGATAGGGATATTTGTATTTTTCAAGCAGTTTTTGAGCAAGTGCAGTCTTACCCACATGTGATGTTCCTGTAATTAAAATAATCATTTTTAACACCTGAAAATTGGAGTTTTTTACTCGTCTTTATCCTCTTTATTGTCATTGCTCTCATTAGATTTATTTAAATATATCGAACCTAAGCAAAGAAATGTAGAACCAAGACATAACCATACAAACCCCATAGAATTATTGTTTCCAGCAACAAAGGTTATAATCGATGCCAAATAGAACAATACTGCTGATAAATGAAAAAGGTTAAAACGATTTTTATTTTTTTCTGTTTTTTTCATTTGTACACCTCGTCAAATTTTTATTAACTGAAATAATTATACCACCCACAAAACAAAAAGCAACAGTGAAAATACTGTTGCTTGGTTGATTTTATAATGTCTTTTACAGCTCTATAAATTGGATTTTTTATCAGTTTACTTCTTATTTCCTAAGACACGAGCCATTGCCATTTTTCTAAAATCAACAAAAGTAAGTCCAACTGTTCGCAAGAAGAATTGCTCCATAACTGCAAATCCAACAAACGCGAGAACAAATCCCACAATCCATTGCCAGGAGGGTAATCCACCTGCTCTATTGATTTGTGTGATAATAAAGACAGAGTAAGCAAACATGATTAGTCCCGTAATCATGCCAGGCGTATACGGCTTCTTTAGCTTATGTATTTTGATGCCCGCAACATGAATCACGCCTTCAAAAAGTCCCAGTCCTAAAGGAATCAGTACAAGGAATGTTATCTGCTGTAAAGCAAACGGAACCAGTAACATAATCAAGATGTATATTGCGACAGGCAAGTGCATTCTTGATTCACTTGCAGTGATTTCTAATCCAAAGCCTCCAAAAAACAGGTCATAAAAGCCGCCAGGAAATCTGGATTCCTCCCACTCATGAAGGGTATATAAAACCATAAATCCAAGCAATGCTTTACCCGCGAGAGTCAGACTATTCCAAAAGAAAAGGCCCCCTCCAAATACGATTGCCAAAACTGCGGTCAGTATTTCAAGATTATAGTTTACAATCAACTTTTTCATTGTGGCACCTCGTCAAATTCTTATTTATCGAACAGATTATATCACATAATTATGAAAATTTCCACCATAACGAAAAAGGCAGGTTTATTCAACCCCAACCTCAATCTCTGTTATGTATTTACCTTTGTTGGTGTTGTGGCACAGGCATTTTTAATAAAAAGAAAAGAACGAAAGTTGCAATACCAATGGTATCATAACTTTCGTTCTTATTTGGTCGGAGTGACAGGAGTCGACCGTCTGCAACTTCGTTGCATACTACACGCTCGGCATAAATGCCTCACGCCTTTGTGCTAAAAACGATATACTATATCGTTTTCTTGACGCACAAACCTCCATGAGGTTCGACTCCTCATTTTC
>JAZLBL010000042.1:0-61371 GCA_045613685.1 Candidatus Fimenecus sp.
CCGTCTTCCCTCACGCGGCGTTGCTGCATCAGGCTTGCGCCCATTGTGCAATATTCCCCACTGCTGCCTCCCGTAGGAGTCTGGGCCGTGTCTCAGTCCCAATGTGGCCGTTCAACCTCTCAGTCCGGCTACTGATCGTCGCCTTGGTGAGCCATTACCTCACCAACTAGCTAATCAGACGCGAGCCCATCTTTCAGCGATAAAATCTTTGATACACTAAAGATGCCTAAAGTGTATGTTATGCGGTATTAGCGACCGTTTCCAGCCGTTATTCCCCTCTGAAAGGCAGGTTGCTCACGTGTTACTCACCCGTCCGCCACTAAGAACAAATCTCATTTGACCGAAGTCGCATTCCTTAAGTTCTCCGTTCGACTTGCATGTGTTAGGCACGCCGCCAGCGTTCGTCCTGAGCCAGGATCAAACTCTCTAAAAAATTGTATTAATACGAACTTTCGTCCGTTCTAATCATTTTCTAAAGTGCTTTTAGCTCTTTACTTCTTTTAACTCAAAAACGCTTAGCGTTTATTTAACTCTTTTGTTATCCAAAAGAATTACTGTTTCTTGTATCTTCTGTCGAGTACTTTTGTACCCTCAAAGAATCTACAGGGTTCCTTTTACTTATCTCGTCGTTGTTTAATTTTCAAGGTTCAGTTTTTCGCTTCAGAACTTGGTTTGTTTCGCCCTCTGTTCTTGGCGCTCGTATATAATAACAAAAGCAATGACAAATGTCAACAACTTTTTTCAGTTTTTTTGCACCTTTTTATAAACTAATCCGCGTGTTTCGAATTTGGTGATTTTAATCAATAAAAATGTGTTAGTTTTGCTGAGTTTTATGTGCAAGTTGACAGTTAGGTATAAACAGGTATAAAAATAGCAGGAGCTGAGCCCCTGCTATACATACATTTTAGTGGTGATGGTGATGATGGTGGTGATGGTGTGAGTGAGAATGTGAAGAGTGTTCTATATGACAATGCTCTTCGTGGCAATGGTCGTCTGGGCTTTCGATTTCAAGAGTTGCGTGGCCGATACCGTGCTCTTTCAATTCTTCTCTTATTTTATCTTTAATTGTATGTGAATTTTCATTTGACACTATATGCATTGTTGCATAGTTGTGATGACCATCCATACTCCAAATATGAATATGGTGCACATCAATTACACCATCGATTTCTTTAATGTGATGTTTGATTTCTTCTATACTAATATTATTAGGAATTTTTTCAAGGAATAAATCTAATACTTCTTTAAGATTTTTAAGTGCGTTTATAAATATGAAAATTGCAACACCCATTGACATAAGTGGGTCGATAATCGATATATCAGTAAAACGCATTATAATTGCACCTACAAGCACAACGAGCCAACCTAGCACGTCTTCGAGCATATGAAGATTTACAGCTTTCTGATTAAGCGAGTCACCATCTTTGGTAAAGTATGCAGCAACGAAATTTACAAGTGCACCGACGATTGCGAATATAATCATACCATTATAGTTGATTTCAACGGGATTTATAATTCTGCGAATCGCGTTATAGATAACCATTGCAGAGCCAAGCAACAATATAACGGTTGTGATTACGCTACCCATTACTGAAAATCGTGCATAGCCATAGGTGTAGGTTTCGTCAGGTTGCTTTTTGCTTTTCTTTTCAAGGGAATATGAGATACCTATACTTGTGGCATCGCCCAAATCGTGAACGGCATCTGAAATAATAGCAACGCTACCAGTGAAAAATCCACCAATAATTTCAAAAATTGAAAATGACAGATTAAGTATAAATGCTATAAGTATATTCTTTTCTGTTTTCATTCTGCGCTCTCCCCTTTGTGTTCAATGTGTTTAAGGCCTACTTCAAAAATTTCAGCAATGTGGTCATCATCTAAGGAATAGTAAACAGTTTTGCCATCTTTTCGTGATTTAACTACTCCAACTTCTTTCATTTTGCTTAACTGGTGTGAAATTGAGGATTTTGTCATTGACAATACATTTGCTAAATCACAAACACACATTTCGTTTTGTAAAAGTGCAAATAAGAGTTTGCATCTTGTTGAGTCCCCCATAATTTTAAAAAAATCTGCTAAATGATTAAGTGTGTCATTATTTGGCATTTTTGAAAGAGTGTCTTCTACCATTTCTTTATGCACCATATTACAGTCACATATAAATTCGTTCTTTGACATATATATTATTCCTTTCAATTGAGTATTCATTCAACTGTTATTATAGTTGAATACATATTCAACTGTCAAGAGATTTTTGAAAAATAAAAAGTAAAAAACAGGACACGTCCCCTACAAAAGAAAAAGGGCGATTCGTGAATCGCCCCTACATTATAATATACTATTAAATTAATCAAGGAAGTCGCGGAGCTTTTTGCTACGGCTTGGGTGACGAAGTTTGCGAAGTGCTTTTGCTTCAATCTGACGGATACGCTCACGAGTAACATTGAATTCTTTACCAACTTCTTCAAGTGTTCTTGGATGTCCATCTTCAAGACCGAAACGAAGTGAGAGAACTTTTTCTTCTCTTGGAGTAAGTGTTTTAAGTACTTCTGCAAGTTGCTCTTTAAGAAGAGAAATTGATGCAGCATCTGCCGGTGACAATGCTTCGTCATCAGGAATAAAGTCGCCTAAGTGACTGTCTTCTTCTTCACCGATTGGTGTTTCAAGAGAAACCGGCTCTTGAGCAAGACGAAGAATTTCACGAACCTTATCTGGTGACATATCAAGTTCTTCTGCAATTTCTTCTGCTGATGGGTCGTGACCATTTTTATGAAGCAACTGACTGCTTGTTTTTTTAACTTTATTAATTGTTTCAACCATATGAACAGGGATACGGATTGTTCTTGCCTGGTCAGCAATAGCACGAGTAATCGCTTGTCTAATCCACCAAGTTGCATAAGTTGAGAACTTAAAGCCCTTTGTATAGTCAAATTTTTCAACAGCTTTAATAAGGCCTAAGTTACCTTCTTGAATCAAATCAAGGAACTGCATGCCACGACCTACATAACGCTTTGCGATAGAAACAACAAGACGAAGGTTTGCCTCAGCAAGTCTTTGCTTTGCTTTTTTATCGTCGTCTGCAATTCTGATGGCGAGTTCGATTTCTTCTTCTGATGTTAAAAGTGGAACACGACCGATTTCTTTAAGGTAAACACGAACAGGGTCATCCATTGCAAGAGCCTTGTTTTCGCCTAATCCACCATCGTCACTTTTTGCAAGGTCAGATTCGTCAGTGATTGCATCTCTTGCCATATCACCAAGGTCGTCAATAAGTTCGATGTTGTTTGCTTCAATAAGCTCATAAAGCTTGTCCAACTCTTCCATTTCGATATCGAGTTCAACGATTGCGTTGTCGATTTCTTGTGTTGTGAGTTTGCCAACTGCTTTACCTTTTTCAATCAATGCTCTTATAGCACTCTTTTTATCAATCATTTCCATTTGGAGTTCTCCTTCACATTACCTTAATTCTTGAAAAACTTTAAAAAGTCTTCATCGCTGATGCTTTCCACATTCACATCTTTAAGGCTTTTTTTATTTTTTTCATTTAATATTACTTTTATACAATCGGCACACTCATCGGCACTATTATTAAGCGTGTGCGAAATTGTCTGAATTTTCGCAACTGCACTTATTTCTTCGTCGGTAAGTTCACCGTATAAAAACGATATTTCAGCAGATTTGCCTTCTCGTAATCTGTCTGTAACTGCTTTAAAGATTCGTTTATTGAAATCTGTAACAAAATCTTCTGCATCTAATTTTTCGTCAACCATTTTCAAGTGTTCGGGATTAGACATAAGAATTGCAATGAGCATTTCTTCTGCTTTTGCACCTGCATGATATTTTCTTCGCTCAGAATTGAGATTATCGAGTATATCCCCTTGACGTTGAATCTGGTTAAATTCTTTTTTCTGATTAGAATAAACCTTTTTCTTAGCAAGGCGCTTTGCTTCGTCAACAATTACGCTTTTGGTAACTGACAACTCATCTGCAATTCGTGATGCATAAATATCAAGCTCCACTGCGCCAACATTTGATAATATTTCAATTGCACTTTTCAAATATTGACGTTTACCGTCATCACTTGCCAAGTCATATTTTGAATGCTCACGCAAGAGAGCAAATTCGATTTCGTTTGCAGCACCTGAAATTATGGCTTTCATTTTTTCAATGCCATAATTCTTAATAATTTCATCGGGGTCTTTGCCACCGCTGAGTCTTAAAACCTTGATTTTAGCAGGTGTATTTTTGAAAATCTGCAACGCTCTTGTTGCGGCCTTCTGCCCTGCTTCGTCAGCGTCATAAGCAATCATTATTTCAGATGCATAACGGGATAACAAACTTGCCTGTTCACTCGTTAGTGCTGTGCCAAGTCCTGCAACTGCATTGGTAAACCCTGATTGGTGAAGTGCGATAACATCCATATATCCTTCGCAAAGAATAAGACTATCTTTGCCACTCTTTTTTGCAAGGTTAAGTGCAAACACACCTTGACTCTTTTTATAAACTAATGTGTCTGATGTGTTTAAATACTTTGGTTTAGAGTCATCCATTACACGACCACCAAAAGCGATAACATTGCCTTTGACATCAATAATGGGGAACATTATACGATTACGGAAATTATCGTAAACAACATTATCGTTTCTAAGTGAATGGCGTGCAAGGTTTGCTGAAACAAGTTCCTCTTTTGTAAAACCTTTTTTCACCATATAATCAATCAACGAATGGTAAGAATTCGGTGCAAAGCCGAGACCGAATCTTTTTATTGTTTCGTCGGTAAGCCCACGATTTTTGAAGTATTGATAACCAACAGCGCCGTCTTTTGTGCCAAGGCAACTGTGGAAAAATCTTGCGGCTTCTCGGTTTGCTTCGAGCATTCTAAGTCGTCTTTTATTGATTGTGTTATCATAAGAGTTTTCTTCGGGCACATCCATACCCACGCGGTCGGCTAAAAATTTGATAGCATCAAGATAATCGAGATTTTCGATATTCTTGATAAAGGTTACCACATCGCCACCACTACCGCAGCCAAAACAATAATAAGATTGTGTATCAGGATAAACTGTGAATGATGGTGTCTTTTCACCGTGGAAAGGACATAAGCCTTTGCTTATTCGACCTGCTCTTTTGATATTTACATAAGAAGAGATAGTTGTTTCAATATCAGCACGACTGCGAAGTTCCATTAAAAAAGCATCGTCAAATCGCACATTATCCCTCCCATCCTATATCTACCCAAGAATCAGGGATGAATATATTTTTATAAACTGAGACAAGATAACGGTCACTCATACCTGCAATATAGTCACATGCAGCTTGGTGGACGCCTTCTTGCTCTATTATATAATGGTATGCCTGAGGAATTTTTTCAGGGTTGCTTAAAAGATAGTCATAAAGACGGATGATAACATCCATAGCTTTTGTTTCTTCACCCTTACACACAGGGTTTGTATAAACCTTTTCAAACATAAACGAATGCAATTCGTCAAATGGTTGTTGAATATCAGGTGAAAATTGAATTGTGTCAACGCTATTTTCAACAACATTTCTGACCATTGTATTTATTCTGTCAGATTTTGAAAAGCCCAATGCTTTTTTTATTTCAAAAGGAATATCGTCTTCACTCATAACGCCTGCACGGGTTGCGTCGTCAATATCGTGATTGATATAAGCAATTTTGTCGGCAAGCTTTACAATTCGACCTTCAAGAGTGAATGCTTCTTTACCCCTTGTGTGACAAACAATACCATCACGGACTTCATATGTAAGATTTAACCCTTTGCCACCTTTTTCTAGTTTATCAACAACTCTGAGACTCTGGTCATAGTGTCGGAATCCGCCAGGTACAACCTTATCGAGCGCTCTCTCACCTGCGTGACCAAATGGAGTATGGCCTAAATCGTGACCTAATGCAATAGCTTCGGTCAAATCAGCATTCAAAAGCAATCCGTTTGCGATTGCACGAGCAACCTGTGAAACTTCAAGGGTATGGGTAAGTCTTGTTCTGTAATGGTCACCCTCTGGGGATAAAAACACTTGAGTTTTGTGCTTTAATCTACGGAACGAGTTTGAATGAATAATTCTATCACGGTCACGTTGAAAGTCTGTTCTCAAATCACATTTAGGCTCTAAGATTATACGTCCTTTTGTTTTTGCAGAAAGACACGCCTTTGAAGATAAAAAACCTGCTTCTTTATTTTCAAAAGTTTCTCTTATATTCATTCAAATACCCCCTTAAAAATTACTTTCTATATACTTATACGACAGAAAAAACAAAATCCCTTTATTTTTTCTAAAAAAATTTTAAAATTCGCAGAATTTTTCTGAAATTATGGTTAAATCTAACTTTCCGTTGCTTAAATCGGTGATTTTTGCCTGAATGTTATTAAGATTTTCACCTTTAATTCTAAACATAATTTTCACATTATCAGTAAACTCTGTATCAAGAATAACAGTATCTTCGCGCAAAAGAAAATCATTGAGTTTGCCATAAAATGTATAGTCACATTCTATCGCTATATCAAGACAATGTGCCATTGTGATAATCTTGGCACTATCAACTGCAATTTTTGCACTGTGAGAATAAGCACGGACTAATCCCCCACCGCCAAGCAATATGCCACCAAAATATCGGGTAACAACAACGCAAGTATCAACCAAATTTTCTTTTTCAAGAACATCAAGGCAAGGCACACCTGCTGTGCCCTGTGGTTCACCATCGTCAGAATAACGTTTTATTCCACCATTGCGCAATATATATGCAGAAACATTGTGAGTTGCATCCCAATGTTTCGATTTAATCTCATTAATAAAATCGTTTGCTTCTTCAACAGTTGTTACGGGTTTAGCATAGCCAATAAAACGAGAACGCTTGACTATATATTCATCACTGTTGAATTCTTTTATTGTGCGATATTCATTGAGCATTTTAGAAACCTCCGTTGTAACCGCTGAATAAATCGGGTTGCAATTATCAGCGAGATAGTTTTTCGTTAGAACCGTCAAAAAACGCAGGTAATACTTTGTGTATTGCCGAGTATTTTAGACGAGCTATGACGGAAAAATAATCGATGAGAATTGTTACAAAGATTTATGAGGTGATTACACAACAAAAAACAAAAGGTGGCACATTTGTACCACCATAATTGCTTTGATTATTTAGAGAGATTGTAACGTTTGTTAAATCTGTCAACACGTCCGCCTGTATCAACAAGCTTCTGTTTACCTGTGAAGAATGGGTGGCAATTTGAGCAGATATCAACTTTCAAATCATCTTTAGTTGAACGAGTTTCAAATGTTGCACCGCAAGCGCACTTAACTGTTACTGTTTTATACTCTGGATGGAGTCCCTGTTTCATGACAATTGTCACCTCTTTCAGTACTTGTTTTCATTAGCCTAATAAGTTTATCACAAGAAAATACAAAAATCAAGTATTTTTTTCAAGTTTTACAGAAATTTCTTTTGAGAGTGCAAATGAGTATAAAGTTACATTAACTTCACTCAAACCAAAGCATTCTTCGGCAGCCATTTTATATATTCTCATTTGCTCTTTATATCTGTTGATAATTTCTGTTTCATTTGAAACCTTATCGGTTTTATAGTCGATAATCTCTCCCCTGTTGCCATTAATGATAAGTCCGTCAATTACACCCTGAACAACAACTTTTTCATCCTTTGCTATTTTAGGAAGATTTTCGATAGCAACTGTTGCAGGAACAGTCATTGCAAACTCTTGTTCTTTCAAGAATTTATCTGCAGAGCAAATTCGCTTATACATATCACTCTGGAAGAATTTTTCAAGTTTGTTTATGTCAACTGCATCGGCTTCTACTGTTGTGAATTGTTCATTATCAACTAATCGAGCAAGTTCACTCTTGACATCATTACCTGCATCTTTCATATTGCAAAGTTCCATAAAACGATGCATCAATGAGCCACGCTGTGCGGGGGTTAATTCGTCCTTACCCATAAATGCAGGTCTTTCACTTGCAAGATATTGCAGATTATCGTCTTTTTTCATTGATGATGCTGCATATTTGATTGGTATTTCTGACAATGCAGAATATGGATATTCATATGACAATTTATCAGAAATTTCTTCTAAAATATCTTTATCAATATCAAACGCTTTTTGTTCTTCTGTGTTTATAACAACACTTTCAATATCATCAATAATTTTGAAGTCAATTCTTGGACTTTGTGGATTTTTTGTGCAATAAAGCAAATTGCTCATTTTAAGTGATGGATGGTTGAGCATTGCAAGCACCACCCATTGCATTACATTTGAGCACATTGACAAAGGCACGGAAGAATCAACGAAATTTCCATAATAAGTATTATATAAATCTGTTATCTTTTTTTCTGAGTCGTGCATTGAGCCAACAATATAGAGTTTTTCTTCTGCACGAGTCATTGCAACATATAGCACTCTGATTTGCTCAGCGAACTCTTCTTGTTGGTCATAAAGTTTTATTGCATTAACGGGAAGAGTTGTGAAATCTTTATGTTGTTTGGGGAAATAGCGTGATGTTGCAACACCTAAATGTCTGTTAACCTTGACCTTGTTATAGTCAACCCCATTATTAGATGAAGAACAATTTGCAATGAATACGACTGGAAATTCAAGACCTTTGCTCTTATGAATTGACATTATACGGACAACATCATCATTTTCAGTTAATTCATTTGCACCTTCTAAATCCTTTTTGTTTTTACGGATTTTATCAAGATAGCGAATAAAGCCTGAAAGACATGAGCCACCCATAGCTTCATAGTTTTCTGCATAGTTAATGAGAAGTTCGAGATTTAAAACTCTCTTTTCGCCATTATCCATTGCACCAACTATTGAGTCATAAGATGTCATTTCAAAAATACGACGGATTAAGCTACCAATATCCATTGTTACTGACAAGGTGCGAAGGATATAGAGCATATCTAAAAACTCTTTAACTTTTTGGTCTTTATCATATTGATTTTTCACAACATTATAAAGATTGCTCTTTTTATCTTCACTTCTATATCTTGCCAAATCATCTTCTGTAAATGAACAAAGTGGTGACAACATTACAGAAACCAAAGGAACATCTTGCACAGGATTATCAATGATTTTGAGCATTGACACCATAGTTACAATTTCACGGCTTTCAAAAAATCCACCCTGTTTTGTAAAATGAGCAGGAATTCCCATTTCGCCAAGAGCTCTTGCAACAGTCTGTGCTTTATCCTTGACGGCTCTCATAAGAATACAGATATCACTATATCTTATTGGTCGCTCTTTGCCGTTTTTGCCCACAAGTGTTTTTGAAGAAATCAAATCATTGATAACTGCACCAATATGATATGCTTCTCTTTCTAAATCCGAGCCTTTTGTTTTTTCAGTTTCAACTATATGCACGGCTACATTTGGTGCAGAGTCTTCGCAATAATCTCCACCAAAATCAAGACGTTCACTCTGTTTATAATCAATACCACAAGTTTTTCTTGTCATAAGAAAATCGAAGAAGAAGTTAATGCCATCAACTATTCCCTTTCGGCTTCTGAAATTCTTATCAAGGTTTATTGTTGCAGGGTAATTTTCGCCATCGTAAATCATGAATGTATCTTTATAATTCAAGAATATTTCGGGCATTGCCTGACGGAAACGATAGATACTCTGTTTCACGTCACCAACCATAAATTTGTTGGTATTATCTTTTGAAATTGCAGAAAACAATGTGTCTTGTGCATCATTTGTATCTTGAAATTCATCAATAAAAATTTCTTCAAAATTATCTGACAATTCTTTCGCTAAATCAGATTTGTTATATGTTCCATTTTCATTGAAATCAACAAGAATGTTCAATGCAAAGTGTAAAATATCAGAAAAATAATATGCATTATTTTCTTCTTTTCGTGTTTTTAAATGTTCTATAAATTGCAAAACACTTTCCTGAATAATTTTCATTATAGGGCGAAGATACTCAATATCTTCATAGAATTCTTGCTCTGTGCAAATTAAATATTTGCCAATTTGCGCAAGATATTTTTTGATACTATCACGGCGACCTTTAAGCTCGTCATAATAGCAGTCTTTTTCGTCTTTGGGCACAGTTGGAAATCTGTTGAGTTTAAGTGATTCTGATAAAAATTTGATTTCGTCCCATTTTTCAGGACTTGTTTCAATAAGATTAAGAATTGCATCAAGAGAAGATATAATCGGTGTTAAATCATTTGTGAGCGCACCTAACAAAGTTGAATTTTCAGGCGCATCGTCGATTATATCTTGTGCCTTGATTTTTGTGTATTCAACAACTTCTGCCAACCGCTCTAATGAATATTTGCCCCATTTTGTTTCGTGGATTTTCAAGTCTTTGTGATAGTCTGCAAAAGCGCTTTCTATCCACATTTCCGGATTTGGTGAAGCAATTGCGAACTCATAAAGTGTGAGAATTGACTCAACAAGGCTTGTATCGGATTTACCCGTTGTAAAGAGTTCTAAAAGTTCTTTTATTTCTTCTTCAGGGCGTGAATAGAGTTCTTCTAAAACTTCGTCGGCGACTTCTCTTTTTAACATATCGTGCTCAATATCTGAAAGTAAAGTATAATCAGGTGCTATGCCCACCTGTTCAAAGTTTTCCTTTACCAACTGACCACAGAAACTATCCATTGTTGAAATCTGTGCATTTGGTAAATACATCTTTTGTCTTTTAAGATATTGATTATCGGGTTGTTCTCTTATAAGCTCTGAAAGGCGTTTTGAAATTCTTTCTTTCATTTCAGATGCAGCGGCTTTTGTGAAGGTTACTATAAGAAGTTTTTCAATGTCAACAGGATGATTCGCATCAGTAATACGCTTGATTACACGTTCAACTAAAACTGCAGTTTTTCCTGAGCCCGCAGCAGCAGAAACAAGAACTGTACCATTACGTGATTCAATTGCCTGAGCTTGTGGTTTAGTCCACTCTCTGCTCATCATCTTCACCTCTTAACATCTCGATTGCATCGTCAAATTTTGGAACTTCAATTTCATTTATTGGGTCATCTTCTTCACGCTTGCACACATCTTTATACTGACACCAAGTGCAAGCATCTTTAATTGGCAAAGCAGAGATATTGCCGTCTTGCAACTGATTTGCCATATTTTTGATTGAGTCATTAACTTTATATTTAAGTTTTTTAAGTGATTCAAGCGAAATAACCTTGCCCTTTAATGCACCAGTTTTTTCATCATATTTAGCAGGAAGTAAAATTCCATTATATTTGCTATCCATCGCTTCAAAAACCTGCATATTATTAAGGACAACACCATCCATAGAAAGTTCATTGAATGTAGCATTTAACACGGTAGCTTCATCTGAATCTTTGTCAATTTTATCTGACGACACTTTTGGGTTTTTGGCTTGGAAATACAACACACCTGCAGGGATTATATTATCACCATAATAATCTTTTCCGTTTTCCCAGATAGCAAAAAGATAAATGAGCATCTGCATATTAAGGCCATAAAAAACTTCGCCTAATTTAAACTCTTTGCCACCTGTTTTATAGTCAACAACACGCAAGAATGTGTTATCTTCTGTTTTAAACATATCAACACGGTCAACACTACCCACAACTCGCACTGTGCCACCATTTTGAAGTTTAACTTCATAAGGGTCGATTGCACCATCGTGATTAATGCTCAATTCAAAATCAACAGGTGTAAATTCACAAGCTTTAAATTCAACAATAAGTCTTATTAAAACCTTGTAAGTAGTAGTTTTAATAAGTTTTATTGTTCTCTCAAAGGTTGCAGATTTATTCTCATATCCACCCATTTCATCATTGATATATTCATCAATGATTGTTTCAACTTGCTCATTGATTTCGTGGTCTGTCATTTTTATAATGGTTTCTTTTTTGTTATTGAACAAGAATTTTTCCATTACATAGTGAATAAGCGTACCCGACAAAGCAGCATCAACTTGTGCTTCTTTTCGTGGTTTCGCTTTGAGACCATATTCACAGAAATATTCGAATGGACATTTATAGAACTTTTCGATGCGAGATGCAGACATATACATATTCTTGCCAAAGAATTCTGTTGCAAGATTTTTGTCAAGAATTTTGAAATCCTTATTATTAGCTCTATTGATTTTTAAAACTTCATTTTCGCCATTGTTTTCGTTGAAATATTCTTTCAATGTTTCACCTAAAACTGAGCCGTTAACAGATTCCCCTGCCATAATTGAGAAAGCAGAGTTTCGGCTTTCCATTCTGTTAAGTTTTGAATAGTCATCAATTATTTTGCACTGTGGGAATGTTTTGATAATATCTATTACCATTTCAGATGGTGTCAAAGCAGATGAATCACCACTCATTGATGAATATGTGAGATAGAGTTTATCAGTTGCCAAACTTGCCGCATGATAAGCAATAAAGTTTTCACTGACACTGTTATATTCAAGGTTACTGATAATCTGCATTCCGTTATTTATAAGCTCACAACGCTCAAAATCGTTAAACAACACACCTGATGAACTTTCTGCAGGGAATACACCAGTATTTGCACCCATAAGGAATACCACTTTTGGTGCAGACGCACGAATTCTGTCAGCACCACCGATAATTACTTCATCCATTCCGTTTGGAATAACACCAATATTTTTAGACGCAACAAATAGATTGAACAATTCTGAATATCGTTCAATAGAAACGCTGGTATTACCGATTGCAAAATAAAGTCCATCTAAAACTTCGGTGACAATTTTCCAGATTCTTGCTTGTTCAAGTGCTAATTCAAGTTCGTCACTATCTTTAAGAGTTTGTGTGAATGCTTTTAAATTTTCGTCGATTTTATTCTTTTGTAAGAATGTGAATAATGCTTTTGACATTGATTCACCGTCAGAGTCTTTCATCTGTTTTTTGAGCCATAAAATTGGCGCAACTATTCTTTGACGAAGTGCATTTATATTTTCTAAAAGTTCATTTGAATAGTCTGTTACTAATTCGCCAAAGCCATTTGGATTTTCTGTCCATTCATCAGTCCAAGCTGACGGACGGATATTCCACATAAGGCAATAATCTTCTATAAGTGCGATTTCTTCAACTGTGAAACCAAAAAGTTGAGTTTTTAAAAGTCTTAAAATTCTTTCAGTTTCAAATCCTTTTGTGAGAATATCTAAAAGACATTTTATAAACACGATGAGTGGTTGAGTGTCAACGGGTTGACGGTTATCGTGGAAGCAATCAATATCATATTTTCTGAATGCTGATGCTAAATCTTTTTTATAATTTTCTTCGCGACGGACTATAACTGCAATATCACGATAACGAAGATTTTCTGTGCGCACAAGTCTTTTAATTTCAGCGGCTACCACCTGACATTCATCTGTCTTTGTGCGACAAGGAATAATTGTAATCGCACTTGCATCTTCGTTATAGACATTATCATTATTTGCGAAGAAATTTTCTTCAAGAAAATTGAGTTCGTCTTTTTTAAACTCTTTGCTTGCATAAAGGATTTTTTCAGGTGCAATTTTTACACCGATTTTATTTGCGATTGATTTGAGCTTTTTGATTTCAACTGTGGAATTATAGAAAAGCTCATATCTT
The DNA here is from genome assembly GCA_045613685.1 of Candidatus Fimenecus sp. Taxonomy (GTDB): domain Bacteria; phylum Bacillota; class Clostridia; order Oscillospirales; family Acutalibacteraceae; genus Fimenecus. Next base: position 13,577 of record JAZLBL010000042.1, read on the forward strand.
TGGTTGTTTTTAGATGTATCGCAACAGAAAGTTACAAAAACATCTTCTGCTTGGCGCATAATCTCACTTAACACGGCATATTCCTGACCTGAAAAACCTGAGAAAGCATCAAAGAATACAACCTTATTCTTAAAATAATCAACTTCTGTCAATAAGTCTGCGAGCATATCAAGGTGAAGTGTGCTATCGTTAAATCTATTTGACATCAATGCATCATAACAAGCAAAAATAGATGAAAGTTCAGTTATTTTTGATGCAAATGATTTTTTATTTACTACTTTTGCATATTCTTCTAACTGTTCATTTGATATTTTGCATTTTTTGATTTCTCGGTGAAAATCAAGAATCTGATTTATAAGCTCAGGGTGTTTTTTATAACGACCAAACACATTGAGTTCGTCTTCAAGCGTTTCGATGGCACGGCTCATAAGCACTGCACGAACACCATCGTCAGCGTTTCTTTTATCTAATTTGCCATATTGGGACAAAAGCCTTTCACCAAGTCGTGAAAAGCTTAAAATTTCAACATTATTTATTTTTTCGTTACCTAAAAGTTCGAGCATTCCCCTTTCGGTTTCAAAAGAAAATTGCTCGGGTACAATAATAACGGCTTTGCCACTTTCATTCTCTGCAATTTTTGTTGCAAGATTTCGAATATATCGTGTTTTGCCACTACCTGTACGCCCTGTGATAATGTTGAGCATAGATTTTGCCCCTTTTTATTTTAATTTAAATAGTTTTGCGCCGTGAGCATTAACTTTGCAAGTGAATTTATTTGTTACTTTTTCAATATCTTCTTTAAGCCACAAATCACGGAGAGTGTATTCCCCTGCTAAGTCGAATTTATTTAAATCAACTGTGATTTCAGCGTCTTTGTCTGATACATTGAACACTGCGATAAGTGGTTTATTATCAAAAGAAATTGCAGTCCAGATAACTGTGTTTTCATCACGATATGCTTGTTTGCCACCGTGAGAATGTTGGTTAACATCAAGGACTTCTTCGTTTGTCATAAGTGAGAGAGTCCACTCGTCGTTATTTCTCATTTCGCCACCAAACATAAGTGGTGAACGGAAAATTGACCAAAGTGTCATAAGAGTGATTTGTTCGTCTTTTGTGAATTGGGTATATCTGTCTTGTGGACCATGACAAGTACCATTTCTTGAAAGGTTACCAAGTGGTAACATATCGCAGTCAGGCCAACAACCTTCACTCACATAAGGAGCCCATTTTTCGCATTTATCGAACATTTCATAGAGTTTATCCCACCAGTCCCAAAAATCGCCTGTAAGACGCCACATATTTGCATATTCGCACAAGTGGTCGGCTACTGACAATTCAGCAGGTCCAGGTGAAAGACTGAGTACTATATCACGTCCTGTTTTGTCGATTGCTTTTCTAATCATTTCAACTTCTTCACGAGCTGAATATGGATTATCCCATTTTCTGAATTCTGTAACGCAGATGTCATCTACCTTAACAAAGTCAATGCCCCATTTTGCGTACATATCGAAAATAGAATCGTAATAAGCCTGTGCACCGTCGCAATTATACATACCGTACATATCTGTATTCCAAGGGCAAACAGAGAAATGATGCACAACCTGACGAGCTGTTTTATCCGTGCCTAAAATAGGGGTATTCTGGTGCACTGCCTGACGCGGAATACCACGCATAATATGAATACCAAATTTGAGTCCCATAGCGTGAATTTTATCTGCTATTGGTTTAAAGCCTTGTCCGTTTGCAGATGATGGAAAACGATTAACGGCTGGGATAAGTCGTGAATACTCGTCCATACAAAGCTCTGTGAAATTATTATAATCGTTATTTTTAGCTTTTGGCTCATACCATTGAATGTCGCAGACAACATATTGCCAACCATAATCTTTAAGATATTTTGCCATATATTCGGCATTGCCTAAAAGTTGTTCTTCATTAACGGCTGCACCATAGCAATCCCAACTGTTCCACCCCATTGGTGGAGTTTTTGCAAATTTGTTTTTATCCATAATAATCACCCCTGATTAGATAAATATATTTTATCATTTTAACTATAAAAAGTAAACTAAAATAGGTGTAATTTTGTGGACACAAAAATTAAAAAACATTGAAAAAAGTCCTTGACATTGAGTTTCTTTTATGATAATATATACAAGCCCAATACGGAGAGATACCGAAGTGGTTATAACGGAACGGTCTTGAAAACCGTCGTACGGCAACGTACCGTGGGTTCGAATCCCACTCTCTCCGCCAGATGCGGGTTGTAATTTAATTACAGCCCGCTTTTTAATTAAATAACGCTTAAACACGTTACACTTGCAGAAGTACTCAAGTTGGTGACGAGGCGCCCCTGCTAAGGGCGTAGGCCGGGAAACCGGTGCGAGAGTTCGAGTCTCTCCTTCTGCGCCAAGAAAAAACCTCATTCTTCGGAATGAGGTTTTTTCAATGAAATTCGCCTTTTGGCGAGTGAAATATGCTGTCGCATATGAAATAACTTTGTTATGAAATATTTGCTTCGCAAATATAAAAAGGCGAATTTTATTTCACTTTTTGCGTTAGCAAAAAATTTCATAATTCGTAAGAATTATTTCATATTGCATAGCAATATTTCATTAACTGTGTTATACTGTTTTTTGAGGTGATTGCGTTGAAAGAAAATAAACTTGTAGATTTATCTATGGATTTTGCTGTTAAAATCATCAAACTCTGCGAAACAATCAAGGGGCATTATTCACTTGTCAATCAATTAGAGCGTTCTGCTACATCTATTGGTGCTAATATTCACGAAGCTAATTACGCTCATAGCAAACTTGACTTCGTTGCAAAGTTACAAATCGCTTTAAAAGAATGCTACGAAACTGAATATTGGTTAGAGTTATTTGTTAAATCTGGAATTATTACTAAAGAAAACACTTTAGATTTGTATAATCAATGTGGAACTATTCGTCGCATATTGATTGCATCTATTAACACAGCTAAAGAAAACCAAGCAAAGTAGGAATAATATTATGTATCAAGACATTATTGAAAAAGTGAATTTACTTGTAACAGAATATGACAAACAGTTATCTGAATTAGGTATTAAATGCAAAGTTTCAAAAAAGTATTTTGAAACGAACGCACCTACTCAGCTAAATCACGGTACTGATTTTTTAGATATGCTTTATACATATCTTTCTACCAAGCGAGAAAATAAGCATTGGAAGTTTCAACGCAATCATTATAACTGTATAGTTATTACTTTTTCACCAATAAACAATGTTTCAAAAAAGCAGGAATATAAAGAATACTCGTTTATGCTTAATAAAACCGAACGAGTTGATATAGGTTTTAAACCAAAAGAGAAAAACTATAAAGAAGACCAAATTCTCGAAAAGATTGAAAAGCGTATTTTAAAGTTTATTGAGAAATCAAAGAACAAAACTCCTGAATTGGCTTGCAAGGCTAATTTGATTGATAGATTTAGATATATTAATAACATTAAATATAGTTATAAGAACAAAATCGGAAATCATGATAAAAGTTTTTGGGATACTGTGCTTTCGGTTGGATTTTTATTTTTAGTTATCTTAATTATGTTAGTGATATGTTACATTATGTAAAACAAGCCACTCAAATTGAGTGGCTTGTTTTTTCGGGCGATTCGTGAATCGCCCCTACATTATTCAAATATTACATTAATATTGTTATCATCTGATGTGATGAGGATTTTGTTGATTGTTGTGCCTAAGTTATCAATCATAATTGTTGAGACTTTGTCTTCGATATTACGACGGATAACATTTCTCAAATCACGGGCACCACGCACATTACCATCCATTTTTGAGACGATTGCAGATGGTGTGTTGTCGTCATAAATGAAATCAATTCCTTTATCTTTGAGAACAGTTTTGATTTCACCAAGCATAAGAATTGCGATATTCTTATAATCTTCTTCGCTCAGTGGGTTAAAGACAACAATCTCGTCAACACGACCAATAAATTCAGGACGCAAGAATTCATTAAGTGCTTTGAGCACCTTTTCTCTTGAAATGTCTTTATCAGTTTTACCGAATCCCAATGATGTTTCTGATTTGTGGCTGCCAGCATTTGAAGTCATAATAATTACAGTGTTTGCAAAGCTAACTGTGCGACCATGAGCATCGTTTGTTTTGCCTTCGTCAAGGATTTGAAGAAGAATATTCATTACATCGGGATGTGCTTTTTCAATTTCGTCAAAGAGAATAATTGAATATGGTTTTCTTCTCACCTTTTCAGTAAGTTGACCTGCTTCGTCATAGCCAACATATCCTGGAGGTGAACCGATAAGACGAGAAACTGAATGTTTCTCCATAAACTCACTCATATCAAGACGGATAAGTGTTTCGGGTGTATCGAAAAGTTCAGTTGAAAGTTGTTTTACAAGTTCAGTTTTACCAACACCTGTTGGTCCTACAAAAATAAATGATGCAGGGCGTTTTTGAAGTGTTAACTGAATTCTGCTACGCTTAATTGCATTTGCAACTGCTTTAACGGCATCGTCCTGACCGATAACTTTTTCCATAAGTCTATCTTCAAGACCTTTAAGACGGTTGATGTCACCTTCAACTACTTTTGTTGCAGGGATACCTGTCCAGAGATTAATAACTCTTGCCAAGTCGTCTTCTGTAACATTATTATCTTTTGCTTTTTCTTGAAGCTCTGGTGCTTTACCTTCACAAACTGCTAATTCACCCTTTGTTTTATAAAGGTCTTCATAGACTGGGTTCAAGTCTTCGTCATTTTCAGGATTTGCGATTCTTTCTTCAAGTTGTTCAAGCTCTTTTTTGAGTCCAGCAATTTTCTTTTCGTTGCTTTCATTTTCGCTTATTGCTTTATTGCGAAGATTTGCACAAGTACAAGCTTCGTCTAAAAGGTCGATAGCTTTGTCAGGCAAGAATCTGTCAGTAATATATCTTTCAGAAAGAGTTACTGCTTTATATACAAGATTGTCGCTGATTTGAACTCTGTGGAAAAGTTCATAATAAGCTTTGATACCAACAAGCATTTTGAATGTATCTTCGATTGATGGTTCTTCAACTTTTACAGGTTGGAATCTTCTTTCAAGAGCAGCATCTTTTTCTATATGTTTTCTATATTCATTAAAGGTTGTTGCACCAATAACCTGAATTGCACCACGAGAAAGTGCAGGTTTCAAGATATTTGCAGCGTTCATTGAGCCTTCTGCATCACCTGTGCCCACAAGGTTATGGACTTCGTCGATAAAGAGAATGATATTGCCTTCACTCTTAACTTCTTCAACAAGACCTTTGATTCTGCTTTCAAACTGACCACGGAACTGTGTACCCGCAACAAGTGCTGTAAGGTCAAGAAGATGGATTTCTTTATCAATAAGTTTTGCAGGAACATTACCCTCTGCTATTCTTTGCGCAAGGCCTTCTGCGATTGCAGTTTTACCAACACCCGGCTCACCGATAAGGCAAGGGTTATTCTTTGTTCTTCTGCACAAAATCTGGATAGCACGAGCAATTTCTGTATCTCTGCCGATAATTCTGTCAAGCTCATTATTTCTCGCTTTCGCAGTCAAATCAGTGCAATACATTGAGAGCATTTTTCTTTTATCGCCCTTATTCCCCTGTTTCTTCTTACCCTTAGGTGCATTTTTCTTGTCGCCATTAAGGTCTTTGATATTTTCTTCAGGGACATCCATTGGCATCATACCGAGATTTTGCATAAATGGAAATGTTGATGCTCCACCTAACTCAAAGCCGTCTTCACCCATATTTTCCATCATTTGTTCCATCTGGGTTGTCATATCTTCAAGTTGGTCTTCGGTTATGCCCATATTCTCCATCATCTGTTTGATGGGACCGATATTCATTTCCATTGCACATTGGATGCAATAGCCCTCATTTGTTGTTTTTTCGCCTTCCATCTTTGTAACAAAGATAACTGCGGGTCTTTGTTTGCATTTACAGCAAATCATATTTTTGTTCATTGTTTATTTATCCTTTTTTGAGTTTTCGATAATTTGTTTAATTGCACTTGGAAGATAGCTGAAAAATGCTACAAATGTGAGCACAACTGCTACTACAATAAGCACAAACATAAGTGGTTCAGGAAGTGTATAGTTTGCAAGACTTTCAATATGTGTGATTGCGCCAACTTCTGGTCCGAAGCCGATAATTACAACCATAATTACATAGAAAGCACAAGTTGCAAGTTTGCCCCAGATTTCTGCAGCAACAGGACGAGTGCCAAGTGCGATAAGCACCACACTGCCCAAAATCATAATAATATCTTTTGCGATAAAGAGCAAGAATACCCAAGCAAATGCTTGCATTGATTCGCTCTGGGCTGCTTTGAACTGCAAGAAAAGCACGATTGCGATTGCAAAAATTGTAAGCTTATCTGCAACAGGGTCTAAAAGTTTGCCAAGATTACTAACCTGATTGAATTTTCTTGCGATTTTGCCATCAAACAAGTCTGAAAGTCCTGAAAGTGCAAGAACAATAAGTGACCACCAGATATAGCCTTTATAATAAAGCACTGCAAAAACAGGAATTAATGCAATTCTGATTACTGAAAGCAAGTTTGGAATTGTAAGGCAACCGTCAAAAATTTCGTGTAAATTTTCTTTTAAAGTTTTCTTTTGTTCACTCATAATTACACCTCATTACTTAATAATAAATTCTTTAAGAGAATCAATAAGTGGATTGATTTCATCAAGCAAACCAACCACAAAAGAATCGTTTACTGCAACTGACAACTCGCCATCGCCACCACCGAAGATAAAGCGAAGACCTGTGCAGATAACCAAGAGCACCAATGCGCCTTTAATTGCACCTAAAACACCGCCAAGACTCTTGTTAAGCGATTTCACAACCGGAATATCAAATAGTTTTGAAATATATTTTGCTGCGATTTTAAGTACTATCATCAACACAACCGCTAACAAAATAAAGATAATTATTTTTAATGCACCAACCACAATAGGCTCTGCAATTTTATCAACAAGACTTTGTGCAAGATTCTGAGAATCAAATTTCTGTGCTGAAATCTGGTCTTTAATATCTGAAATCTCAACGCCTGCTGATGATGCCAATGATACTGCAAAATCAGGGATTGCATCTAAAACTGCGTTTGTTTTTTCTGTCACTGATAACGAATCAATATTTTCGTCTATTTGTTCTTCAAGTGCAGTTACTATTTGTTTTTCAACAAATCCATCATAAGCAGTTTGTGCAATAACAGGACTTATTTGAAATGACAAGAATATGGCTGCTACAACTGCTACGAGTTCCAACAATGTTCTGACAAAACCTTTTTTTGCTGCAAAGAGCACATAAGCTGCAAAAATTGCAATAAGAATAATATCTAAAATTATTGACATATAAATCACCTCATAAATTAGTCTTTATCTTTATTATCCCCTACTGATGAGTAAAGGGTAATTGCATCGGATGAGTAAACATATGTATTTCTTGAACTGACGAGAACTTTTTGTGCGTCTGCGTTCACATCTGCACTACCACATGGTTTGCCTTTCATAGTAAACATCTGCACATCACTATTGGTAAGCACTGAAACATATTTACCATCAGTTGAAACAGATTTGACCATTCCGTCAATTTCTTGAGTAAAGAGTTCTTTACCTGATTTATTATAAACTTTGATTATTTTCTGAGTTGTACTTGAATATTTTGAGAGAACAAGGATTGCGCTGTTATTGTCTGAAATAAAGAGTTGATAAGTGGTATTGACTGAAACGTCAATTTTCTCTTTAACTTCATCGCCTTTTATAATCTCGCAAAGATTGTTGCCCATTACCATTACGGTTTCATTTGAAAGGAATTTAACGTTTGCTATTGCAGAGTCTATATATTCAAATGTTGCAGTAGGTTCTGTTTTATTTTTATTGAAAATATGAACCTTTGTGTAAACTGAACCATTATTTACGCCTAAAACTGCTACCACATAGTTTTTGCCGTTATCTGAGACATCGCAAGAAACGATATGCTCTTTTGCACATTTCCAAGCAAAGACTTGTTCACGATTACTGTTAAACACGGTCAACATACTTTCAGCGTTATCAGCTCTTGTTGCAATCGCAACTGAACCGTCTTTGCCCATTTCACCTGTTAAGATTATATGGTCCATCTCTTTTTCATAGAGCACTCTTGTTTTTGACTGAACTCTGAATTTCTTTGCACCTTCGTCAAAAAGAAGAATTCGACCACTGTTTGTGCTGATTACAGGATAATCATAATCATGAGCGATGTTTGAAAGTTCTTTTGCTGTTGAGTTTAAAACTTTAACATTAGAGTCATAAACCAAAACTAAGTCCGAATTTGTTAAACCAACATCATCAATTTCAACACTATTAACACTATAAGGATAACCTTCACCTGTGCCAAGTTTTGCCATTGCAGATGCAAAATAGTCACCTACAGTTGAGAATGTTACCCCACCAAACTGTGCCGCAGCAATTAAAATCAACAATAAAACCACAAGAATAATTGCTAATAATTTCATTGTTTTTACACTTTTATTGCTAACACCTTTTTTTAATATTTTATTGAGTTTTATTGGCTTTTTTGTCTTTTTCTTTTGTGCCACTCAAATCACCACACATCAATAATAAACTTTATTGAGATATAATCCACAAGCTTCTGCAGTTACACCTGCATTATCACGATTTTTACTTTCTAAAATCTCTGAAATTGTACCTTTTTCGATTTTTCCGCGTTGGATATCAAGCAAAGTACCCACAATAATTCGCACCATATTATATAAAAATCCATTACCCCAAACTTTGATTTCAACCAAATCACTATTTCTTGAAACAGAGCAATCATAAATTTCACGGGTTTTGTCTTCGACTTCACTACCTGCACTGCAAAAAGCAGAGAAATCGTGAGTTCCGATAAATGATTTTGCTTCCAAATCGAGCATTTCTGCATCTAACTCATAAGGATAGAACATTGCTTTGTCTTCATAAAATGGATTTCTGTATCTTCCGTTATAAATCAAATAAACATATTCTTTGCCCTTGCAGTCATATCTTGCGTGAAAGTCGAAATCCACTTCTTTGCAATCATAGACCGAAATTTCAGGTGGAAGATAAAAATTGAGTGCATCGGGAATTTTTTCTATTGGAACGCCACATTCTGTTCTCACATTACAACAGAACATATTAGCATGAACCCCTGCGTCTGTGCGACTACACCCTATTATATTTTCATCATTGCCACTTATTTTTTTAAAAGCATTACATAATTCTTGCTGAACGGTATTTCCATTTGGTTGAATTTGCCAACCGTGAAAATTTGTTCCGTTATATCGCAAGACCAAAAGTAAATTCCGCATTATATTCACCACAATAAATATTGAGTAAAATTATTGAAACAATCACTAAAATTACTACTAAAAGACCAAGATAATCTCTTTTTGAGAATTTTAATGCATTCATTGTTGTTTTGCCGACACCACCGTTATAGCAACGGCAAGTCATTGCGTTTGCCAACTCATAAGCTCGTCTTATTGAGTTGAAAAGTAAAGGAATAAACAACGGGATAAGTGCTTTTGCGCGTTTTATTATGCTACCTTGTTCAAAGTTTGCACCACGGCTTTTCTGTGCACTCATAATTTTGTCAACTTCTTCAATGAGAGTTGGAATAAAGCGCAAAGCGATAGTCATTATCATTGTAATTGTGTGAAAATCAAGTCCGATTTTCTTGAATGGTGCGAAAATACGGTCAAGTCCGTTTGTAAGTGATGTTGGAGATGTTGTATATGTGAGCATTGTACTCATTACAATAAGCAATGATATTCTCAATGCCATAAACACAGCTGTCAACACACCGCCACTTGTGATTTTGATTTTCCACACATCAATGAGTGTAATTCCACCATCGTTATAAGCAATTTGTAAAATTGATGTGATAACCACAATTAAAATAATTGGTTTTAATCCCTTTAAAACTGTATTAAGTGGAATTTTTGAAATTGCTATAACCAACGCTGTTACACCAAAACAGAATGCCAATGAAATAAAGTTGTTTGAAAGGAACACCATCACAATAAATGATGTTACAAACAAGAGTTTCATTCTTGGGTCGAGCTTGTGAACAACTGAGTCCATTGGGAAATATTGACCGAGAGTAATGTCTTTAATCATTGTTCACACTCCCCTCAAAAAGTCTTTTGAGTTCATTATAGCCCTGCTCTACTGTATAAACTTTTTCGCTGACAGGATAACCTTTTTCACGAAGCTTTATGAACACTTCTGTGATTTGTGGAACTGAAAGACCTATTTCTTGAAGATGTGTACTATTCTCAAAAATCTCGTCAACTGTACCTGTCAAATCAACCTTAGCGTCATTCATAACGATAACTTTATTTGCAAAACGAGCAACATCATCCATACTGTGAGAAACGATAATAACTGTACTACCTGTTTTTTCGCGATAGTTTTTAATCAAATCAAAAATCTGTTCTCTACCCATTGGGTCAAGACCACTTGTTGGCTCGTCAAGAATAAGAATTTCAGGTTCCATTGAGATAACCCCCGCGATGGCTACTCTTCTTTTCTCGCCACCCGACAAGTCAAATGGTGATTTAGAAAGCATTTCATCAGGAATTCCAACATATTTTGCTGCTTTTCTGACACGCTCATCAATTTCTGTAACTGAAAGACCCATATTTGTTGGACCAAAAGCAATATCTTTATAAACTGTGCTTTCAAAAAGCTGATATTCAGGGTATTGAAAGCAAAGACCAACTCTATAACGAGTATCAAAAAGTTTTGATTTTGACTGGTGAATATTCTCACCGTCAAGAAAAATCTTACCATCAGTTGGTTTTAAAAGCCCGTTTAGATGTTGAACGAGTGTGCTTTTTCCAGACCCTGTGTGCCCGATAATTGCAACAAAGTCGCCTTTTTCGATATTGATATTTATGTTGTCTAGTGCGGTAATTTTGAAAGGAGTGCCCGCACCATAGATATATGTTAAATTTTCTGTTTGCAAGTGGGACATTTTTTACTGACCTTTCAATAAATCATCTATATTTTCGACTAATTCGTCGATACTTAACAAATCGTTTTTAAGTTTGATGCCGTCATTACGAAGCATATCTGCAAGTTGGCAAGTCTGTGGCACATCAAGACCGATACCGCGAATTTTATCAGCATCTGCAAACACCTCTTTGGGAGTGCCATCCATCAAAAGTCGGCTATCATCCATAACCACGATTCTGTCGGCTTCAACGGCTTCTTCCATATAATGAGTGATAAACACAACTGTTATTCCCAAATCACGATTAAGGCGTTTGATTGCATTCATAACATCACGACGACCGATTGGGTCAAGCATTGCTGTTGGCTCGTCAAGGATGATGCAACGTGGTTCCATTGCGATAATACCTGCAATTGCAACACGTTGTTTCTGACCACCTGATAATTTGTGTGGACCGTGCTTGCGGTATTCATACATACCCACAGTTTTAAGTGCATTATCAACTCGTCTGCGGATTTCTGTTGGCTCAACACCTAAATTTTCAGGACCAAATGCCACATCTTCTTCAACGATTGTTGCAACAATCTGGTTATCTGGGTTCTGAAAAACCACACCGACTGTTTGTTTTATTTTTATGTCGTCTTCTTCGTTAATTGTATCCATTCCGTCAACCAAGACTCTACCTTTTTCAGGAAGCAAAAGTCCATTAGCAAGTTTTGCAAGTGTACTTTTGCCTGAGCCATTATGGCCAAGAATTGCCACGAATTCTCCTTTGTCTATTGACAAAGAAAAATCTTTGACAGCGGGTGCTAAAACCACACCTTCTTCATCACTTTCATAACGAAATGTTACATTTTCAAATTTAATAATTGCCATTAATTACTTACTCCAAATAGCAGATGCTCCACAAGGAAGTATAAGTCCGTTTTCAGTAGCTCGAAGTCCGATTTCGCTACCTGTAACTTTACCACCAAAGCGTGTTTTCACAACTGCACCTAAAATATATTCCATAACTGAAGGACTAAGTCCTGTTGTATATGAGTTTATAAGCATCATAAGTGGGTCATCACTTAATACCTGACTGCAAAGCTCAACAAACTCATAAACTTCGTTTTCAAGTTTCCAGACTTCACCACCTGGTCCCCTACCATAAGATGGTGGGTCCATAATAATGATGTCATATTTATTGCCACGACGAATTTCACGCTGAACAAACTTAATGCAATCATCAACAATCCATCTAACTGGTTTATCAGCAACACCTGAAGAAACGGCATTTTCTTTTGCCCAGAGTGTCATACCCTTTGATGCGTCAACGTGGCAAACAGAAGCACCTGCTTTAAGTGCTGAAATTGTTGCACCACCTGTATAGGCAAAGAGATTTAAAACTTTAACTTCACGGTTTGCATTTTTAATGATTTCTGCAACTTTATCCCAGTTTGTTGCTTGTTCAGGGAAAAGACCTGTGTGCTTAAATCCCATTGTTTTAATATTGAATGTTAAATCACGATAGTTGATAGTCCAAAAATCAGGGATTTTATTCTTGATTTCCCACTGGCCACCACCTGACTGTGAACGATGATAGATAGCGTCTGCTTTTTTCCAGAGTGGGTTTTTCTTTTCTGTTTTCCAGATTACTTGTGGGTCGGGACGGATAAGAGTAATATTACCCCATCTTTCAAGACGTTCACCACAAGAACAATCTATTAATTCATAGTCTTTCCAATTATCTGCTACTCTCATTATACTAATCTTTCCTTAATTACTGATGCAACTGATTCACCGAGTTCTTTAATCTGTTCATAGTCTTTGCCTTCAAGCATTACACGGATAAGTGGTTCTGTGCCTGAAAGACGAACAAGAATTCGACCTTCGTCACCCAGCTTTTCTTCGACTTGTTTAATTGCATTCTGTACTTCTTTATCTTTTTTAAACTGTGCTTTACCAAAGTTTGAAACACGCACATTAATAAGCACTTGTGGATAAACTTCCATTTCATCTGCTAACTCTTTAAGAGTCTTACCTGTATCTTTTACAACTGCTAAAAGTTGGATAGCAGAGAGTTGACCGTCACCTGTTGTTGCATGTTTCAAGAATATAATATGACCTGACTGCTCACCGCCGATGCTATATCCATTTTCGACCATATTTTCAAGGACATAACGGTCGCCAACACTTGTTTTTTCACATTTGATTTCGTTTTCTTCGCAGAATTTGAAGAATCCCATATTACTCATAACAGTAACAACTGCAGTGTCTTTTTTGAGTTTGCCTAACTCTTTCATATGCTTTGCGCAAACTGCGATACATTTATCACCATCAACAACTGCACCTGTGTGGTCAACTGCAAGCATTCTGTCAGCATCACCGTCAAATGCAAATCCTAAATCGCAACCATTTTCAACAACAACTCTTTGTAAATTTTCAAGATGTGTTGAACCACAGTCTTTATTGATGTTTACGCCGTCAGGTTTATCACTGATAATAACCACTTCTGCACCAAGACGAGTGAAAACTTCTTCCGCTGAAACACTTGAAGAGCCGTTTGCACAGTCAAGTGCGATTTTATAGCCCTTGAAGCTCATATTTGTAGCAGAAAGAAGATGCTCAATATAGTCATTGATAGCATCTGATTTTCTTTTTGCCTTGCCTACTCCACCACCGATAGGAGTTGGAATCTCAATAGCATTATCAAGAATAATTGCTTCAATTTCATTTTCAAGTGCGTCTGGTAATTTGTAACCATTTGACTGAAAGATTTTTATTCCGTTATATTCACAAGGGTTATGTGATGCAGAAATCATAATACCCGCATCATAACCGTATTCTCTAACAAGATATGCCACTGCCGGAGTTGGCACAACACCTAACTTCAAAACATCTGCACCAACAGAGCAAAGACCTGCTGTAATTGCATTTTCAAGCATCTGTGATGATGCACGAGTGTCAAGGCCTATCAGCACCTTTGGTTTTCTACCATTTAAGCTTTTAGTGAGCACCATTGCAGCTGCACGACCAATTTGCATTGATAATTCACAAGTAAGTTCTGTATTAGCTACGCCACGAGCACCGTCTGTACCAAAAAGTCTACCCATAATTATATCTCCTTAAAAGAGTGATGTTTGTGAGTTTTTCTTATTATTTTCGTTGAATTTAAATCCTAAATGTTCATATGCCAGTGGTGTTGCAACTCTTCCTCTTGGTGTTTTTGCAAGGAAACCAATCTGCATTAAATATGGCTCATAAACGTCTTCGATTGTAACTGCTTCTTCACCGATTGTGGCTGCCAATGTTTCAAGTCCCACAGGGCCACCATTGAAGTTTTTAATCATCGTTGTGAGCATCAATCTGTCAATATTATCAAGACCGATTTCGTCAATTTCCATTCTGCCGAGAGCTATTTTTGCGTTATCTTCACTGATGACGCCATTGCTCATAACCTGAGCAAAGTCGCGTGCGCGCTTTAAAAGTCTGTTTGCAATTCTTGGTGTGCCACGTGAGCGAGATGCAATTTCAAGAGCACCACCATCTTCTGCAAAGATATCAAGAATACCTGCACTGCGTTTTACAATCTGTGATAATTCTTCAGGTGTATAAAGTTCAAGTCTTAAAATAACACCGAATCTATCACGAAGTGGTGCTGTCAACTGACCTGCTCGGGTTGTTGCACCAACAAGTGTAAAGCGTGGCAAGTCAAGACGGATTGAACGAGCAGATGGACCTTTACCGATAATGATATCAAGAGCATTGTCTTCCATTGCAGGATATAAAACTTCTTCAACTGAACGAGAGAGACGATGGATTTCATCAATAAAAAGCACATCACCGTCGTTAAGGTTTGTAAGCAATGCTGCAAGGTCGCCTGGCTTTTCAATAGCCGGACCTGATGTTACACGGATTTGAACACCCATCTCATTTGCGATAATTCCTGCAAGAGTGGTTTTGCCAAGCCCTGGAGGTCCATATAAAAGCACATGGTCAAGAGTTTCACCACGATTTTTTGCAGCTTCAATATATATTTTCAAGTTTTCTTTTGCTTTTTCCTGACCGATATATTCTGTCAAAGTTTTAGGTCTAAGAGAAACTTCAATGTCATGGTCGGTTTCAGTAAAACCAGGAGTCATTATTCTGTTTTCGTTTTCGAAATCCATAATTTAATCCTCCTTAACCTAATGCGAGCATTTTGAGTGCTTGCTTGATAATATCTTCAACTGAAAGTGATGGGTCAATTTTGCTGACTGCAACGCTTGCATCACTTTGTGAATAGCCGAGCATTTCCAGAGCCGCAACTGCTTCAGCTGTATTTGAATTTGAAAGAGTTGAGCTGACTGCAGTCAAGTCAACAGAATTCTCAACACCTGCGAATGCTTTGCCCACCTTGTCTTTTAATTCCATACAAATTCTTTGTGCAAGCTTTGGACCAACACCATTTGCTTTTGTGAGTGCTTTATGGTCACCCGCTGCAATACTGAGTGCGATTTTGTCAGGTGTTAATTCTGAAAGAATTGCAATACCCATTTTAGGACCAACGCCATTAACTGTTATGAGCATTTTAAAGCAATCCATTTCGGTTTTGTCATAGAAACCGAAAAGCTCCATTGCATCTTCACGGACATTGAGATATGTGTAAAGTGTGACTTTCATACCCATTGATGCGCATTTTTGTGATGTTGTAAGAGTAGTCATACAACGGAATGCGACGCCATTTACATCAACGCATACAGTATTAACATCAAAGTCAACTACATTTCCTGTTACTGAATAAATCATAAGAATTTCCCTTTATTTCAAATTTCTTAATTTCCCCATTAATGAGCCACTTGCGTGAGCGTGGCAGATTGCCATTGCAAGAGCGTCGGCGGTATCATCTGGCTTTGGAATTTTTTCAAGTTTTAAGATAACTCTTGTCATTTCTTGCACTTGCTTTTTCTCGGCTCTACCGTAACCAACAACACTCTGCTTAACCTGAAGTGGTGTGTATTCAAAAATATCGAGCCCATTTTTCTGTGCCGCAAGATTGATAACTCCCCTTGCTTGGGCTACGTCAATAACCGTTTTTGCATTGGTATTATAGAAAAGTTTTTCGATAGCCAACGCTTCGGGTTTGTATTTATTTATTATGTCTTGTATTCCGTCATACACAGTTTCAAGACGCTCATTAAAAGGTGTTTTTGCCTCGGTTGTAACTGCACCGTAAGCCAACACCTGAAAGCGATTTGCTGTGTAATCGATTACTCCCCAACCCACTATTGCATAGCCCGGGTCGATGCCTAAAATCACCATGACATACTACCTCACTATATAATCGATTAATTATAACATATTACATTATAAATGGCAAGAAAAAAGGGACTTAAAAAGTCCCTTTTTACATATAATTTTCAGTTTGTTAACAATTACTTTTTGTTGTTTTTGTCGCGTTCGCGGACAACGAATCTTGTTGGTGTGCCTTCGAGACCGAAAACTTCACGGATTTGGTTATCAATGTAACGCTGATAGCTATAATGAAACAAGTCTTTATTATTAACAAAGCACACGAATGTTGGTGGTCTTGTAGATGCTTGTGTCATATAATAAATCTTGAGTCGCTTACCCTTATCTGATGGTGGTTGAACACGAGCAGTTGCCCCTGCCAAAACATCATTAAGCTTACCCGTTGAAATACGCATAGCATTTTGTGTATCAACGAATTTAATAAGCTCGAAAAGTCTATCAATTCTTTGTCCTGTTTTTGCAGAGATAAAGATAATTGGTGCATAGCTCATAAATGAGAAATCATTCATAAGTTTTTTGCGATATTTATCCATTGTCTGACCGTCTTTTTCGACTAAGTCCCACTTATTAACTGCGATAATACAAGCTTTGCCCAATTCGTGAGCGATACCTGCAACTTTTGAGTCTTGCTCTGTAAAGCCCTCAACCGCATCAATCATAATAACACAGACATCTGCTCTTTCAACTGCCATCTGTGCACGGATTACAGAATATTTTTCAATTTGGTCTTCAACCTTGCTCTTACGACGAAGTCCGGCAGTATCAATAAACATAAATGAGCCGAATTCATTATCGATATAAGTATCGGTTGCATCTCTTGTTGTACCTGCAATATTTGAAACGATTACTCTTTCTTCACCTGCAATTTTGTTGATGAGTGAAGATTTGCCTGCATTAGGTTTACCAATAACGGCAACTTTGACAGTTTCGCTTTCGTCGTCATTTTCATAATCTTCAGGAAGATATTCAAGCACTTTATCAAGCAAGTCGCCTGTGCCGTGGCCATGTGCTGCAGACACTTGAATTGGGTCGCCAAGTCCTAAATTATAGAATTCATAAAACTCTGCAGGTGGCTCACCCAAAGAGTCTGATTTATTAACGCACAAAATAATTGGCTTGTTACTCTTAATGAGCATTGTTGCTACTTCTTCGTCAGTTGCCACCACACCTGTGCGCACATCTGTTACGAAAATAATTACATCTGCACTATCAATGGCAAGCTGTGCCTGACGACGCATCTGTGAAAGAATAATATCGTCTGAATATGGCTCAATACCACCTGTATCAATAAGAAGCATCTGATGACCAAGCCATTCGCAGTCACCATAGATTCTATCACGAGTAACACCCGGTGTATCGTCAACGATAGAGAGTCTTTTACCAATCAATTTATTAAAAAGTGTGCTTTTGCCAACATTGGGACGACCAACGATTGCTATAACGGGTTTTGCCATTATTTCACCCCCAGAATATCTCTTAAAAGTTGACTACCGCCACCGCTAGTCAACATAATTTTCACGTTTAATTTTTCTTCTAATTCTTCGACTGTCATATCGTCAAGGAATTTATTTTTGTTTTCGGTATGATTTGTATAATCACTAATCATAGAGCTTGGCAACAACAGATAGTCACCTAAATCAAGGTCTTTGAGTTGCTCATACAAATCAACGCCTGTAATAAGCCCTGAAACTGTTATAGTTTCACCGAAAAAGTTGTTTATTATTTTTTGAACCCCAATTTCTACGCCGTATTTTTCTTCTGCCTTTTTGCAAAGGTCACATAAATATGGATAAAAATCAACGCCTGTTGCCAAGGTTACTTTTTTATTGGTTGGATTTTCTGAAATATAGTCCAACTCGTCAAGAAAATCGTCACAGAATGAACGGACTAATCCAACACCATTATCAAGTTGTGGGTAATCGTCATAATAATCTGCGCTTGGCAATTCTCTTTCTGCTTTAATGAAAAACTCGTCAGCAGGATAGCAGAGTCCAACACCAAATTCTCTACGGAATTTTTCGGAATATTCTTCGATAATGTCTATTACTTCCCCTGCTGTTTCTTTGTTGTATGGTTCAAGTTTTTCTAAGCCATCACGGAATTTTGTGAGCCCCACAGGGACTGCTGCGATGCTTTGGACTGATGGGTACAACGCTGAAAGTTGCTCAATACTATAACGCAACTCGTCGCCATCGTTAATACCAGGACAAAGCACAAGTTGAGTATTCATTTGAATGCCTGCATCTGCTAATCGCTTGATTATTTCAAGACATTTGCCTGCATTTTTATTTTTCATCATCTGCACACGAAGTTCAGGATTCATTGTGTGAACAGAAATATTCACAGGACTTATGTGCATTTTAATTATTCTCTCAATTTCATGCTCTGAAATGTTGGTGAGAGTTATATAGTTACCAAAAAGGAATGATAAACGACTGTCATCATCTTTAAAATAAAGACTTTCACGCATCCCCTTTGGCAACTGGTCGATAAAACAAAATACACATTTATTTTTGCAATGCTGTTGCTTATCCATAAGATAAGTTTCAAACTGCAAACCACAATCTGTATTTTCGGTTTTTATAACTTTGTATTTTCCATCGTGACACTTAAAAGTCAGAGTGAGATTTTGCTCTGTCATATAAAAATCGTAATCAAGAACATCCATTATTTCGTTTCCGTTGATTTTGAGCAACTCGTCACCTGCTGTAATACCCTTTAAGGCACAGACAGATTTATCACTGACACCACAGATTTTTACTGACAAAACATTCACCTCTTTTTAAGCAAGACTAAAAGGCGGAGAGAAAAATGTTCTTTCCGCCTTGCATTAATCAATAAAGAAAATTAAGCTTCTTCTTTAAGAGCAACAACTTGTCTACCCTTATACTGTCCGCATTCTGCACAAACTCTGTGTGGTCTTTTATACTGACCGCAGTTTGGGCACTTAACAAGCTCAGGAGCTGTCATCTTCCAAACGTTTGAACGTCTTTTATCTCTTCTTGTTTTTGAAACTCTTCTCTTAGGTACTGCCATGTGGGGCACCTCCCTTTAATATTTTGAAATATAATTTTAACTAATCATCAAGCAACGAAAGTAACGCTGCCATTCGTGGGTCAACATCTTTTTTGCAATCACATTTGCCTTCGTTAAGATTTTTACCACATTTTGCGCAAAGCCCTTTGCAATCTTCATCACACAAGAAACTGATTGGTAATGAAAAGATTATATCTTCACAAACAAGTGAATCTAAATCTAACAACGAATTTTCAACGATTATATAATCATCGTTTTCGTCATTCTCAAGGCTTTTCGCCAGTAAATGCTCTAATTCAATTTCAAAATCTTTCTTGAAGTCTTCGGCACATCGACTGCAAACCACGGTTGCTGAAAACTTAGCTTTTCCTGACAACGACACAATTCCGGTGTTATTCTCGATTTTACCACTAACCGCAATACCCGGCGCGTCAAGTGAAATATCGTCAGAAAGAGAGTATTCAGGTTCAAAAGAAAAGTCGAATTCCTTCTTTGAGCCTTCAAGATTAAAAATCTGTTCAAGTTGAATTTGCATTGCATTCACCTTTCACTGTGAATAACTGTTACTTATTCACCCGAATTATTATATATGCATATTTCGTTTTTGTCAACAATAAAAATCAAAATATTTTAGTAAAAATGCAGAAAAACGGCGAGGAATTAACCTCGCCGTGTCCTAATTTTAATTAGTTGATTTTTGCGCAATATTCAAACATTGCTTCTGGAAGTTCTTCCAAATCGCTTGAAATTGTAAATGTGAACTTTGTATCAGAAATTTTTGAAAGTTCGTCAACTTTTTTAAGGAAGTCAGCAAGAGCTTCGCCTGTTCTTTCTTTGTCTTCTGCAATTCTGTATGTTGCGTCAACAAAGATATCTGTAATATCGTGGTCACCAGCGCAAATACCGCTTAAGAAGCCGTAAAATGCGTCATAGCCCTTGATTGCAAATGTATCAGCTGCAACAAGTCTTGCACGATAGTTTACATCGTATGTAAGTTTTGTTTCTTTTTCAACGCAAACAACGTTACCACTTGATACGTGAACTGCGTCGTTAACTTTTTCTACGAGTACCTTTGTTTTTCCTGTTCCTTTTTTACCGATAATAAGAGAAATCATATTATCTCCTCCTATATATTTATTATCCATCCCCTAAAAGATGGTCGTTTCCTTAATTAAGTCTTGCAAGAAGTTCTGCTTGCTGTGCTTCGTAGCCAGGTTTGCCAAGAAGAGCAAACATATTCTTTTTGTAGCTTTCAACACCTGGTTGGTTGAATGGGTTAACACCAAGAACATAACCTGAAATTGCACAAGCTTTTTCAAAGAAGTAAACAAGATAACCAAATTCATATTCGTTCATCTCAGGAACTTCGATGCAAATGTTTGGCACGCCACCATCAACATGAGCAAGCAATGTGCCTTCATATGCCTTGCGGTTAACAAAATCCATTGTTTTGCCTGCAAGGAAGTTAAGACCATCAGCATTAACTTCATCTTCTTTGATAACAACTTCTCTCTTTGGTTTTGAGAATACAACAGATGTTTCAAAGAGCATTCTCACGCCGTCTTGAATATATTGACCCATTGAGTGAAGGTCTGTTGAACAAACAACACTTGCAGGGAAAATACCTTTGCCATCTTTGCCTTCGCTTTCGCCAAAGAGCTGTTTGAACCATTCATTCATCATTGTGAAATCAGGTTCATAAGCAACCATAAGTTCAACTGCTTTGCCCTTGCCCAAAAGAATATTACGGATTGCTGCATATTTATAGCAATCGTTCTTTTCTATATCGCAAGCGCTATAAGCTTCGCGAGCATCAGCTGCGCCTTGCATCATTTTCTGGATATCAATTCCTGCAACTGCGATTGGAAGAAGACCAACTGCTGTAAGAACTGAATATCTGCCACCAACATCATCAGGAACAACAAATGTTTCGTAACCCGCTTTATCAGAGAATTCTTTAAGTGTTCCCTTTTCTTTATCAGTTGTAACATAGATTCTCTTTGCTGCTTCTTCTTCACCATATTTTTCGATAAGAAGTTCACGGAAAATACGGAATGCGATAGCAGGTTCTGTTGTTGTGCCTGATTTTGAAATAACATTGATTGAGAAATCAACATCTTTCACAAGGTCAACAAGTTCACTGAGTGCAGCACCGCTGATTGAGTTACCGCTGAAATAGATATTTGGTGTATCTTTTGACACTAAGTTATAATTTTGTGATGTGCAGAATTCAATAGCAGCACGAGCACCTAAATATGAGCCACCGATACCGATAACAACAAGTGCTTTTGAATCGCTCTTAATTTTATCTGCTGCTTTTTTAATTCTGTCAAATTCTTCTTTATCATAATTTACAGGAAGGTTAACCCAGCCCAAAAAGTCTGAGCCTTCACCTGATTTATTAACAACTTTTTCGTGCGCATCTTCAATAGCTGGAGCCATTGCATTAAGCTCTTCTGCGCTAATAAAATTCTTAACATATTTGTCATTAAGCTTTAAAGCCATTTTAAATTAGTCCTCGCTTTGCCATTGGTTTTATAATATTTTACCCTAAACAACGATATTTTTCAATAGATATTTAGTAAATTTATATTATTTTTTTGCAAAACTTGACCACAAGGCGCAGAATACAAAGAACCAGTTTCTTCGCTCGACATAATTCTCGTTTATAATTGGACAAGAAGCTATTACTTTGCCGTCTGTTTCAAAATAAACTGTTCCGAGTTTTTGTCCCTTTTCAACAGGTGCTTCAACATCTAAACAGATATCAACTCGTTGGGTTATTTTGTCTTCTGTTCCTTTTTTTATGAGTATTGGTTTAATTTCTTTGGTTACAGGTGCAATTATATTTCCTTTACCAAAAAGCACATTTACATTTGTAATTAAAGATGTATCAACAGTTGGTTGATAAACAGTATAATTGGCAAAACCCCAATTAAGAAGTTTTTTTGCATCTTCAAAACGCTCTGTACTGTTATCACTACCAAGAACCACTGCTACAAGCTCCATTCCGTCACGTTTAGCTGATGCACTTACACAATATCCCGCTTTGCTTGTTGTTCCAGTTTTAACCCCTGTCGTACCCTCATAAAAACGGACTAGTCTGTTAGTATTCACAAGTTCAGTTTCACCATTTCGCAAAGAATCCATCCAAACTGTTGTGTATTCTTTAATCTTCTCGTGTTTCATAAGTTCACAACTCATAATAGCAACATCACGAGCCGTTGAATAATGATTTTCAGTTGTATCATCAAGTCCTGACGGATTTTCAAAGTTTGTATTATTCATTCCAAGTTCTTTTGCACGCTTATTCATCATTGCAACAAATTCTGTTTCACCACCTGCGACATGCTCACCCAAAGCAGTACACGCATCATTAGCACTACCTATTGCCGTGGCTTTGAGCATTTCATTAACTGTCATCTGCTCACCTTCTTTAAGCCAGATTTGTGAGCCACCCTTTGATGCTGCATTTTTACTTGTTGTAACTATATCATCCAATTTGATTTTGCCACTGTCCAGTGCTTCCATAACGAGTAGCATTGTCATAATTTTAGTAATAGATGCGGGTGGTAACTTTTCATCAGGATTTTTTGAGAGTAGTATTTCTCCGCTAGACATTTCCATTAACACCACAGATTTTGCCGACAGTGAATCTGTTAATGTATTATTTTGTGCATAAGCTGTTACAGACAATGGCATTATCATTAAAAAGCACAATAAAATTGATATTATTTTCTTCATTATTATCCCTCCACACAAAAATATATGAATGGGACAAATTGTTATATGAAAAAAAGAAAATCTGTGCTATAATATATCTTGGTGATAATATGAAAGTGTTTTTTCACACTCTTGGGTGCAAGGTTAATCAATATGAAACCCAAGAAATGCGAGAACAATTAAAGAAAAACGGATATGAGATTACTGACAACGAAACAGAAGCATCTGTATTCGTCATAAACTCTTGTACGGTTACAAGTGAAAGTGACAGAAAGACAAGACAATGTGTTCGTCATTATAAAAAGAAATATCCTGAAAGCATAGTTGTATTAACAGGATGTATGCCACAGTCATTCCCTGAGATGGCACAAGAATTAGCAGAAGCAGATATAGTTTTAGGTAATAAAAACAATAAGTTATTGACTTCTTCTCTTAATGAATATTTTTCTGCATCTTGCAGAGTTTTACATATGGAACAACATAAGAGTGGCGAAGCACTTGTTTCAAGTGGTATAAGTGATTTTGAAGAGCGCACAAGAGCTACTTTAAAAATTGAAGACGGTTGCGACAGATTCTGCTCGTATTGTATTATACCAAAAGCTCGTGGAAGAGTGCGTTGGAAAAATATTGATGATGTCAAAGCAGAAGTTAGTGCATTGGCTGATAACGGCTATCGTGAAATTGTGCTTGTTGGAATAAATCTTTCGGCTTATGGCAGAGGTAGTGATTTAGACCTTGCAGACGCAGTTTCTATAGTTGCTGAAAATGAAAAAGTTGAGCGAATTCGTCTTGGCTCATTAGAGCCTGACCATATTACTGATGAGTTGATTGCAAAACTTTCAAAATGCGAAAAATTGTGTCCACAATTCCATATTTCACTTCAAAGCGGTTGCGACAAGACTCTTAAAAATATGAATCGACATTACACAAGCGATGAGTATTTTGAACTTTGTCAAAAACTTCGAGCTAATTTTAAAGATTGCACACTCACAACGGACATTATGGTTGGTTTTCCACAAGAAACTGACGAAGATTTTGAAATTTCAAAAACCTTTGCAAAGAAAGTTGGATTTGAAAAAATTCATATATTCCCCTATTCTCGCAGAAGTGGTACGGTTGCCGACAGAATGGACGGACAGATTGAAAAGAGTGTCAAGGCACAAAGAGTAAAAGAATTATCAGTTGTTGCAGAGAAAATTAGAAACGATTTTTTAAATGCTCAAATCGGCAAGACGCTTTCTGTGCTTATTGAAACTCGCCAAGACGACGGAATGTATTTGGGTTATACACCAAATTACACACCGGTTAAAGTACGCGGCAATGCCGAAATCGGCAAAATTGTGAATGTTACCATTAAATCAGTTGAAAATGATTTTTGCATAGGTGAATAAAGAAAAATACGGTAGGTTTGCACCTACCGTATTTTTTTAACCATAAACTATTTCATATGCTACAGAATTTACTATATCATCTGAATTAAATGACACTATTAATTTAACAGTTCTGTTTTTATCATTTTTGCCTGTATAGTAATATAAAGTGTCATCTTTCTTTTGTCCCTTTGGACGACCTAACGCATCTTCAACTGCGTCACGAGTAGCACCTGGTGTTAATGTGCCTGCAAACTTAATCTGTCGATTACCTTCGTTTGTGTTGTTGAAATTATATTCAATTACATTTGCGTCTTTATAACTCATTTCAGGGGTTGAAGTAGTGTTTCTTGCTGTTATTTTAAAGCTAACACCATTACCCACAATGTTAAGAGTTACTTCTTCTCTTGGTTTCAACATTTTGTCACCAAGAGCACTCTCATTGCCGATTTTAAATTCGCCTTTTTCTATAAACTCACTGACTTTGCAAGGAAGCTCAACAGAATTGCCATTTGGAAAAACGATTTTACCACTTTGCCAATCTGCTTTTAGCATTTTACCATCAATTTTCACTGTTTCTTGTGGTGTTGTTGGTTCTTTTTCTTTATTGCAAGCTGCGAATGATAAGAGCATCACCAAAGCTAGCATAACTGAAATTATTTTTTTCATTTTAAATACCTCTTTTAATTTACTGTATAGTAAAACCAGTTTGCAAGGTTTTCAGGTTCAACAAAGAATTTCGCTCTAAAAAGTGCTGTTTTAAGCTTTGAGCCTTTTACAGGAATATCCGCAAGAGATTTTACTGTTACTTTATATTCTTTATCTGCTTTAACCTTTACTACTTTTTCTTCATTTGGAAGCAAATCAAAATAGTTATCAGAGAATGGTTCTTTAAAGTTCGGGATATCAACCATTACACTACGGCAGAATACTGGAGATTTCATCTTAACAATAATTTCGCCATTTTCATATGAAACTGTTGTATTGATTGTATTTGCTTTGAGCTTCATATCGCGGTCAGGTAAGAAAATCTTTGTACGCTCTGAAATAAGTTTATCATTTTCATACATTTTAACTGACAAGAAAATTTCTTTTTTATTACCCTTGATAACATCTTCAAAAACACATTCACTTGCAAGTGGTTTAAGTGCTTTTGTGAGCTCATTTGAAGAAATCACTTTGCCATCAACAGTTGCGAGAGTTATAGTGATTTTCACATTCTTTTCTTCTCTTAAATCGTTGATTGCGTAGATTTTGTAATCTTTCTTTGTTTCTTCAACTGAAACACAAACAGGCTCAAAGAAATGACGAGCCGCATATTGTAGCGCCTTCCATTTGCCTGTAAAGTCAACGCTTGCCCATGATGGTGCTTGCCAACAATCGTTATATTGCCAGAAAAGTGAGCCATGACAACGATGACGATTTCTTCTCCAGTGCTCAGTTGCATCTTGAATACATTCTTTTTGAATGAGATTTGTCATATAGATTAAATCTTCAAATTTCTCTGGCTCATAATATTTTTCGAGCAAGTAATAAAGCATTTTGCGGTTACCATTTCGGCATTTTTGGTGTGAATTAAAAATATCACTTGTGATATAATAATCACTTTCTTCTGCAAATTGACGAACAGCGTCCATTGATGGTAATGATTCAAGACCAAATTCACTGCAAAAACGAGTTGGACGGCTACGATAATAATTAAGTGGTTTTTGTCCGTGCCAGACTGTCCACATATGAGTATCACCGTGGTCATCACCTGTTACGCCTTTACGGAAAGATTCACCGATTGGTGAAGTTTCGATATAAGGTGTGTCAGGGTCAAGTTCTGTTACTAAATCTTTAAGGATTTCATAGAAGAATTTTTTATACCACTGAACAATTTTCATGTTTTCAGGCATATATGCGAACATTGTTTCAACTTCATTGTTACCACCCCAAAGGCAAAGTGATGGATGATGTTTAATTCGCATAATCTGATATTTGATTTCTGTTAACACATTTTCTCTGAAATCGTCTTCATAGAATGGGTACATAAGACAAGCAAACATAAAGTCTTGCCAGATAAGAATACCTTTTTCGTCGCACTGCTCATAAAAATAGTCAGGTGTATAATAAGCACCACCCCAAGTGCGAATCATATTGAAGTTTGCTTTGAGTGCTGAATCTAAATAGTAATCATATGTATCTTTTGTAACTCTTCCCATAAGTGAGTCAGGGAGAATCCAGTTAGCGCCTTTGCCAAAAATTGGTGTGTCGTTAAGATAGAAACAGAAATTTGTGCCGAATTCGTCTTTTTCACGATTAAGACGGATTGTGCGAAGACCGATTTTCTTTGTTATTTCTGTATCGCCGAGTGTTGCAACCAGTTTGTAAAGTGGTTGTTTTTCTTTACCGCTTAATTCTTTTGTCCACCACAATTCAGGATTTTCGATTACGATTTCATTGTTTTCGATAGCATATTCTGTGCCATCAGGATAAATGATTTTAGCAATTACTTCGCCTTCACCATCAACAACAGGGTTGATTTTAACTGTTACCTTGCCGTTTTTGTGAATTTGCTTAACCTCAACATCAGTAATTCTATTATCAAAGCACTCAACCCAGATATCATCTGTGATACCTGTAAGTGGAAGATGTGGACCCCAGTCCCAACCGAAATGACAATGTGGCTTACGGATATATGCAGCACCATCAGTACCATTCGCATTCTTTGGAATTGGCTTTTCTTTCTGCATTTTTTCTGCATAATTTGTTGGAGAAGCAAATGCGATTTTGAGAGTATTCTCCCCTGCTTTTGCAACAGATTTAATGTCAAATTCATATTTTAAATGTGCATTTTCACCTTTGCCCACAAGAGTATCATTTACGAAAATCTCGCAAAGAGTATCAAGGGCTTTGCAAACGAGCAAAACTTTTCTGTTTGCAAGGTCATTTTCTGTGAGTGTGAATGTTTTTTCATAATTCCAGTCTTCACGACCAACCCATTCAACCTTTTTTTCGTTATCTTTATAATATGGGTCAGGAATAACACCTAATTCGAGTAATTGAGTGTAGTTGTCAGATGGGACATTTACTTCGTATGTATCTCCTGTTGCTACACGAGTCATATTCCATTGTCCGTTGAGATTATAGGTTTTCATAACAAATTTTCCTTTGGATTTTATTTTATAATATTGTAGCAGAATATGGATATGTTTGCAATATAAAAAGGGCGATTCGTGAATCGCCCCTACAAGATTTATTTAAGTTTTGCGTTGAAGTTTTTGCTTGTAGCTTTGATTGTAAAATATACAATCCCCCACACTACAAAGTAGATTACCATAAAAATCAATGTGAAAATTAAAAGCACTTTTGGTTCAAATGGAATCCATGTATTTGCCACATAGCAAAGAGAATATGCGACATAGAGTGTTGATAGATGGCAGAGCAAAGATTTACCTATCCCCCAATGCTCAATCTGATTAAATACGCTTGCCCCTGCATGAACAAATGCCAACAGATAAGTTGAAACAATACCTATCAACACTTCTCCGCCACTCAAAACTAAATTGTCAGTTGTTTTTGATACTATAAAAATTATAATTCCAAAAATTATTGGTCCGAATCCAGCAAAGATAAGTCCACGGTGAAAAAATTCTTTCACATATTTATTCATATTACAAACCTAACCTTTCTTTTACATTTTTTAGATTTCTTCGTGACACGAAATCCACATGTCCATTTTTGAAAATTACCGTCAATGAGCCACCAACAGTTGCTTTGAAACGGTCAATCTTTTTGATATTTGCTATACAGGACTGATTGATTTTTACAAAGTTATTATTAAGATTTTCTTCTAACTGATACAATCTTGATTTAAGTCTGTATTTTTCATTTTCAGTGAGTGCATAAACCTTGTTGTCTTCTGTGAAGAAACAATAAATATCATTTAAGTTGAGTTTCACTGTTTCATTTTCGGTATAGCCGATTAAATCAACAGAATGGTTGTTTACAAGTTCTTCAATTTCAATCACTAATGGTGATTTGTTGTGGGCATATACGATTATTTCTTCGTCACGATTCGAATCAATTACAATTTGAAGTTTCATGAAATTCCTCCTTGCAAGTGTATGTTATCATTCTGCATTTTGGTTTGCAATATATTAAAAGTGTTCGGTGATTTTAGGAGTGTATTCGGTAAAAAAATAAACGGGCGATTCGTGAATCGCCCCTACATTTTGCTCTTTGCGTTTTGCACTTATATAATTTCTCCGCCACCTAATACTTCATTACCATCAAATATAACTAATGACTGTCCTTTTGTGATTGCGCGTTGTGGCTCGTCGAATTTGACGTGAAGATTTCCGTTTTCATCTTGCCATGCGGTTGCGGGTTGTTCTTTGTGACGATATCGTACACGAGCAAGTACACGAATTGGCTCTTTGAGCTCTTTTCCGCTGATTATGTTTACATTTTTAGCTACTACTGTATCAGT
Source organism: Candidatus Fimenecus sp. (assembly GCA_045613685.1). Lineage (GTDB taxonomy): Bacteria > Bacillota > Clostridia > Oscillospirales > Acutalibacteraceae > Fimenecus. Next base: position 42,454 of record JAZLBL010000042.1, read on the forward strand.
AAACAAATCTTCATTATCACCCAAAATAACATTGTTTGTTTCAGGGTCAATATTCATCACATAAAGTGGATTTTTATATGCAATTCCAAGTCCTTTTCGTTGACCGATTGTATAATTTACGATACCTTTATGCTCACCAAATGAGAAGCCGTCCTTATGAATAAACTGACCTTTTGGGTAAGTCTTATTGTTATATGATTTTATAAAGCTTACATAGTCTCCATCAGGTACAAAACAGATATCCTGACTATCTTTTTTACGAGCGGTTATAAGGTCGTTTTCTTCAGCAATCTGACGAATTTCAGGTTTTGTATATTCGCCTAATGGGAATTTAATGTGTTTGAGTTGCTCTTGTGTGAGCATATAGAGAAAATAGCTCTGGTCTTTTGTTTCGTCAACTGCTTTTTTTAGTTTATATTCGCCATTTTCACATGCGACTCTTGCATAATGACCTGTTACAACAAAATCCGCATCTAACTCGTGCATTTTTTCCATCATAGCACCGAATTTAAGTGTACGATTACATTCAACACAAGGATTTGGAGTTTTGCCATTTTCATAGCACTCAATGAATTTATCAATTACAAGTTGCTTAAACTCTTCTTTAAGTGGGAAAATATAAAAAGGCATACCAAGTTTGTCGGCAACTGCTTTTGCATCACTGCAATCCCCTTCGATATACAGTTGCATTGTAGCACCGACACAGGTATAGCCTTCATTTTTCATAAGTAAAGCAGCGACGGAGCTATCAACTCCGCCACTCATAGCAATAACTGCTTTTTTCATATATTCACCCAAGTTCAAGCATTTTATCAATGCACTTTTTGGCTTTCTTGATTGTTTCGTCATCGAGTGTGATTTCTTCTCCACCCTTACCCTGAACGGTGTTATAAAGGTCAACGAGTGTTGTTGCTTTCATATCAGGACAAATGAGTTTTGGTGAAAGTGCAAAGAAGTTTTTATCAGGACATTCATACTGCAATGACTCTGCAATACTGATTTCTGTACCGATAATGAAATTCTTATGGTCGCTCTCTTTTGCATATTTCATAATACCTGTTGTTGAGCCAACATAGTCTGCAAGTTCAACAACTTCGGGTTTACATTCAGGGTGCACAAGAAGAAGTGAATCAGGATAATATTCTCTTGCTTTTTTTACATCTTCTGCGGTAATCTGACCATGAATTGGGCAACCACCATTTACAAACTTGAATGTTTTTTCAGGAAGTTGTTTTGCAACGAAATCACCTAAATTGCAGTCAGGGATAAAGAGAATTTTATCATTATCCAACTTGCTTACAACATTCACTGCTGACGCAGATGTTACACAAACATCACAAACAGTTTTGAGTTCAGCTGTTGTATTGATATATGCAACAACAGTATAATCAGGATTTTCTCTTTTTACTTCTTCAATATATTCTTTGCTCATCTGCTCTGCCATTGGGCAACCTGCGACAGGGCTTGTGATATAAACTGTTTTTTCTGGTGAGAGAATTTTTACGGTTTCAGCCATAAAACGAACTCCACACATTACAACAGTTTTAGCATCAGTTTTTGAGGCTTCAACGCTTAACTGAAAGCTGTCGCCTGTGAAATCGGCAATTTCAATAATCTCACGAGCAACATAACTGTGAGCAAGAATACAGATATCTTTTTCTTTTTTAAGTTGCAAGATTTTGTCTTGCATTTCTTTTACTGTCATTTTAATCTTCCTTTTAGGGATTAATGATGATGGTCGTCTTCAAACTCAAATTGAGTTTTATCGTATTCGATACCGTTTTTGTCGTAGTAATTCTTTACGGCTGCTTTGATTGCCTGTTCTGCAAGAACTGAACAGTGAATTTTAACTGCAGGAAGTCCGTCGAGTGCCTCAACAACTGCTTTGTTTGTGAGTTTTAATGCTTCACTTAAAGGCTGACCCTTAATCATATCAGTTGCGATTGAACTTGTTGCGATTGCAGATGCACAACCATAAGTATTGAATTTAACATCTGTGATTATATCATTCTCAATTTTGAGATACATTTTCATAATATCGCCACATTTTGCGTTACCAACTTCACCCACGCCGTCTGCGTCGTCAAGTTTGCCGACATTATGTGGATTTGTAAAATGCTCCATTACTTTTTCTGAATATTCCATTAGTTGTTACCTCTTTCTTTCTGTATCTTTTCCCACAATGGTGACATATCACGAAGTCTGTCAATAATTGGTGGTAATTTTTCTAAAATGTAGTCCATTTCTTCAGGTGTGTTGTCTTCACACAAGCTAAGTCTTAATGAGCCGTGTGCAACTTCGTGAACAAGTCCGATTGATAAAGGCACGTGGCTTGGGTCAAGTGAGCCTGAAGTACAAGCTGAACCTGAAGAAGCACTGATTCCCATTAAGTCAAGATAAAGGAGAAGTGACTCACCTTCAACACCCTCAAAGCAAGCGCTTACATTACCTGGTAATCTGTGTTCACGGTCACCGTTGATTCGGCTCAAATCGATTTTGAGAATACCCTCAATAAGTTGTTCTCTCATTGCGATAAGTTTCTTTGTATTTTCTTCCATATTGTCGCAAGCATCTTTAAGTGCTGCTGCCATACCTACGATTGCAGGAACATTTTCTGTACCTGCACGGCGATTTCTCTCTTGAGCGCCACCTTCAATAAGATTTGGAAGTCTGATACCCTTTTTGCAGTAAAGTCCGCCAACACCTTTTGGTCCGTGGAATTTATGACCTGAAAAAGACATCATATCGATATTGTCTGCTTTCACATCAACTGGAACATGTCCTACTGCCTGAACTGCGTCTGTATGGAAAAGAACGCCTTTTTCACGACAAACTGCACCGATTTCACGGATTGGCTGAACTGTGCCAATTTCGTTGTTCGCATACATAATTGTTACGAGTGCAGTATCGTCTTTAATAGCATATTTCACATCTTCTACTTTTACGATACCATTTTCGTAAACATCAAGTAAAGTAATTTCAAAGCCTTCTTTTTCAAGTGCATTAAGCGTGTGAAGAACTGCGTGGTGTTCAAACTTTGAACTGATGATATGCTTTTTGCCCTTTTTCGCCATAAGGTAAGCTGCACCTTTAATAGCCCAGTTATCACTTTCACTACCACCTGATGAGAAATAAACATCATTTGGGTCTGCGTTAATACACTCTGCAATTGTATTACGAGCATCGCGCACTACGTGAAAAGCATCTTGCCCTACGCTATGCAAGCTTGATGGGTTGCCGTAGATTTCTTGGAAGCACGGCATCATTGCATCGAGTGCTTTTTTTGATATTTTTGTTGTTGCAGCGTTGTCTGCGTAAACTCTCATATTTTCAACTCATTTCTATTTCATAGTAATTTACTGTGAATTCGTATATATCATACTACTTCACTATGAATTTGTCAATTATAATATATCCATATTTTGACTTATTTCTGGAAGAATTTTTCAGCAATTCTCACAGATGCCATTGCGTCTTTACCGTAAAAGTCGGCGCCGATGGTTTTTGCGTAATCTTCGGTCAAAACTGCGCCACCGACCATAACTGCTATATTGGGACATTTTTCTTTCAAAAGACTAATTGTTTTTTCCATTGACGGTACAGTAGTAGTCATAAGTGCTGAAAGACCAACTAATTTAATATTCTCTTTGTCTGCTCTTTCAACGATGGCTTCGGGAGTAATGTCTTTACCCATATCGATTACTGAAAAACCGTAATTTTCGAGCAATACTTTAACAATGTTTTTGCCGATATCGTGAATATCACCCTCAACTGTTGCTATAAGTATTCTACCCTTTTCTTCTGTTTTCTCGCCACTGTTTACAATATATTCTTTAATGATTTCAAAACTTGCACCAGCAGTTTCGGCACTCATCAAAAGAGATGGCAAGAATATTGTATTTTCTTCAAAACCTTTGCCCACTTCATTGAGAGCCGGAACTAAAATTCCATCAATTATTTCGATTGGTGTTTTGGTTTGAAGTTCAATTTTTGTTTGTTCTTTTGCTTGGGATTTAAGGCCCTTTATGACTGCAGTTTTCAAATCAACATCTGTTGTTTTGATTTCTGCTTTTGTGTCAGTAACATTGGCAATATACTGCTCAAAATTTTCATCTAATCCGCAAAGTGCACAATATGAATAATAGGCATTCATCATAGCATCACTTTTTGGATTGATGATGCCTGCACTGAGTCCTTTTTGCATTGCAAGAGTGAAGAATGTTGAATTCAAAAGTTCACGATTTGGCAAACCAAATGATACATTTGATACACCAAGTACGGTTTTAACACCTAAATCATTTGTGAGTTTCTGGATACATTCCAAAGTGATTTTTGCGTTATCTTTATTTGTGCTGACAGTCATACAAAGCGGGTCAAACACAAGGTTTTCTTTGGTTATTCCATAACTTTCAGCTTTTTTGATTATACGATTTGCAATGTCAATTCTGCCTTGAACAGTTTCGGGAATTCCGTTTTCGTCAAGGGTTAAGCAGACAAGCACACCACCATATTTCTTAACAAGTGGGAACACTTCTTCCATTACTTTTTCTTTGCCGTTTACGGAATTTACCATTGCCTTGCCGTTATAAATGCGAAGTGTTTTTTCCATAGCAACAGGGTCGGATGTGTCAATTTGTAAAGGTGTATTTAATATGCTTTGAAGTCCCAAAACCGCATTTTGCATCATAGATGGTTCGTCAATTTCAGGGAGTCCCACATTAACATCAAGCACATCTGCACCGGCATCTGCTTGGGCTACACCTTCACGATAGATATAATCCATATCGTTATTGCGAAGTGCTTCTTTCAGCATCTTTTTACCTGTTGGGTTAATTCTTTCACCAATGATAATTGGTTTATCTTGGAAGATTACTGTTTTTGAATATGATGTGACAGCAGTAATCTGTTTTTTATTGATTTTTGTGATTGGCTCGTTTTTGCAAAGTTCAATCATTGCTTTAATATGCTCAGGAGTTGTGCCACAACATCCACCCAATGCACAAGCACCATTTTTGAGAATCTGGAGTTGCTTATTCGCAAATTCTTCGGGAGTTACATTGTAGGTTGTAACACCATTTACACTTACAGGGAGTCCTGCATTGGGTTGCACGAAAAGTGGTGTGCTTGAATATTTTGTCATTTCTTTTAAAAGTTCAAGCATCTGGTCAGGACCAAGTCCGCAATTCATACCTATTCCGTCAACGCCTAAACCTTCAAGAGTAATTATTGCAGTCTTAATATCTGCACCCGTTAATAGTATGCCCTTTTCATCAAAAATCATTGACACAAGCACGGGTAAATCAGTATTTTCTTTTGCGGCTAATACTGCGGCTTTAATTTCATATAAATCTCCCATTGTTTCAATAAAAATGAAATCGGCACCTGCATTTTTACCTGCTATAACTTGCTCTTTATAAAGGTCATAAGCAGTTTCAAATTCCAATTCGCCATAAGGCTTTAAGAGTTTGCCAAGCGGACCTAAATCCTGAGCAACGAAAGCCTCTCTTCCACTTTCTTTAATTATATTTTTTGCAATTTCAATGGCTTTTGTGATAATCTCAGTAACATTATCGAATTTAAGTGAGTTTGCACCGAATGTGTTTGCAGAAATAACGTTACAACCTACATCAAGATAAGACTTGTGCACTCTTGCCACAATTTCTGGAGAGTGAATATTCAAGTTTTCGGGCAACTCGCCTTTTTTGAGTCCATTTTTCTGTAATTCAGTGCCCATAGCACCATCAAAAAACAATATCCTATTGTTAAAATGTTCTTTGAATGTCATAAAATCAGTCCTTTGTTACGCCGATAAATGCTGTAACTGTTTTTGTGGGAGTCATTAAGAAACTTTCTGAAAGTGTTACCCCCATTTGTTTTGTCATTGGTAAGAGTTTGAAAAAATCTGCTTGTGATGAAATGTCAAGTCCACCATATCCAGGACTAAAACGGGGTCTATGTTCCCCTTTTATTGTGTTTTTAAGTTCTTCACACGCTTGGTCGCAAAGATTTTCAACCATTGATGCACCAACTGAGTGAACAATACTTGTCATTGCTGCGTCTGTTACCGAGTATTTTCGGACAAGAGTATCTGCGCCAACGCCGATAGTTGCACCGAAAAGAATAATGCTTGTTGAATCTTTTAAGTGGCTTAAAAGTTTTGCACTTTTAAACTCAATTCCGTCAATGATTATACCATCATCAGTTCTTATGAATTCATATTCTTTATAGATATATTTAGGGGTAATCACCTTGCAAAGTTCACAATATGCTTCTTCACAAAGTTCGCAAATTGTTTCGCTTGGTTTTGCACCATGTTTATAGCCCATATATCTTGCAGCTTCATGCAAATCATATTTTAACAACATCCGCAGTTACCTTTTTCTTTCTGTTTGTCAACAAGGTATTGAAGTGTAATTGAATCAACAACTTTATTAACTGCATCAAGTACACATTGCCAGATTTCAAGAGTTACACAGTCCATACAGTTTTCGCAAGGGTTGTCGTCTGTTTCAAGACAAGCAACAGGAGCAAGACTACCTTCAGTAACACGAAGAATTTCACCAACTGTGTATTCAACTGGCTCACGAGTGAGTTTATAGCCCCCCTGTGCACCACGAGTGCTTTCAACAAGGTTTTCTTTGGCTAAAAGTTTGATAATCTGTTCAAGATATTTTTCACTGATATTCTGTCTTGTTGCAATAGATTTTATTGAGATATAGCCGTCTTCTTTATGAATTGCAAGGTCTGTCATAAGACGAAGTGCATATCTGCCTTTTGTTGAGATTTTCATAATATCTACACCCTTTTAGAGTATTGTTTTTAGTTTCGCAAATAATATACTACAAAATTACTAGGAATTCAAGAGTTAATTCATATAAAGTTGGTGGGAATTAGAATTAACGCGCAAAATCTGAGCGCAAAATGGCTCCCCTTGTCAGGGGAGCTGGATTGCCGTAGGCAAGACTGAGGGGTAGTTAGTTTATATGTTAACTATCTCTCCCTCCGTCATTTTCTTACGAAAATGCCACCTCCCTCGTCAGAGGGAGGCAATAAAAAAAGCGTGGTCAAAAACCACGCTTTGTTACCAATCTAATTGTAAGTGATATGGGTCTGTTTGTCCTCCAACCTCTGCACAATATCTTACCATTTTTGTTTCATCATTGTAAGCGAAAAGCAAATAGCGATAATTGTCTAATTCAGTATCATCGTAATTTTTCAATCTTTCAAAATAAACACATTGCCAATCACCTTTTTCTAAAGTGGTAACAATATTATCTTTACTCAAAATTCTTTCTTTTTCTTTTTCAAAATATTCATCATTCAATTTCCATTCTGCATACAAGCAAGTGCTATAAGTATACAACCAGCCTGGCTCGAATTCGTAATAATATTTTGTAAAGTTATAATATTGGCTGTCAGCTCCAGTATAGTCAAGTTCAGGATACGGTATTTCATAAGGAAAAACATAGTATAGTTCTTCCATAGTATATGGCAATGCACCCCTATCTATCTCCATATAATTATTAAGATTAGTTGTTGCTGATACATAGTGCGTAAAAGCATTACCCAAAAGCATAAATGGAGAAATAAGTAATGACAGCACCCATAAAATTGTAATAAATATACACAATGCTTTTTTTCTATCTTTTTTTCTTCCAATTCGCTTATTCTTTATATATAAGATAAAAATTGTAAAGCAATAAATAAATTGAATCACAAAAAAGTATTCAAAGAAAAACGTTATCATTCTTACTTCAAAATCCAAGTCAGGTCCCCAAAATACTGTAAACTTAAAATTATACAAAGAAACCATTTGAATAATGAAAATCTGTGCAATTACTGCCAAAACCATTCCAATTACAGAAATAATTATAAACTTTCTTTTTTCCTCCACTTCTTCCCAAGATAATTCCATATCTTCGGCTGGGACTTGTTCGTTTGCAAGATTACTTGAAAGTTTTTCGCAGATGATTTCTATTGTGATATTTTCTTCGTCGGCGAGAGTGCCAATTTTTTCGATTATCTCACTATTAAACTGTATTTTTTCATTTGTTCGGTTTATGTATTCTTTAATTGTATTTTGTGCTGTTTCGCCACCCATTTGTAAATCTTTGATTTCTTGAATTGAGAAATCGGCTTTACGGAGTAAGGCGATATTTTTAAGATTTTCAACATCAGTTTCTGAAAACTCTATACTTTTTCTGCCATTGTAATTTTCATCACATTCAGGTTTTACAAGTTCGTTTTCAATATAAAGTCGTATTGCGCGGTCAGTAAGACCTGTTTTAGCAATAACCTCTTTAATTTTCACGATAATTCCCCCTTTACAATGACGATTTTACATTTTAACCTTAGGTAAAAGTCAAGAGTTTTTTGAAAATTTGTAAAAATACGGGCGATTCACGAATCGCCCCTACATTTTGTTATTTGGTTTCTGCTTTTGCCTTATCTTTTTCTGCGAGTTTATTTGTGTTCATTGAATTGCGATAAACAACAAAACGGCAGAAAAGATATTCGGTTACAAGATTGCAAGACATTGTTACTGCTTCGATTATGTAGTTGTTGATTTCTGCTTGCTCTGCTAAATGACCAAGATATGCTGAAACGGGTGTGAACACACAATAGAAGAGTGCAACTTTAAGCATTGCAATAGGTACGTTTGTTGCAGATTTGAATGTGAATTTACGATTTACTGTAAAGTTATAAAGAACTGACAGAGTGAGTGATGGAAGGTATGCCCAAATATGTGCACAATCTGTAAGCTCGTGAATAATTGTATATGAAACAATTTGAATGATGCCTGCACCCATAGAAAATGCGACAAATTTTGCAATTTGGATTAATGTTTCTTTTGTTGATAGTTTCTGGTTTGACATAATAATTTCTCCATTATATTTTTTAGACGGGCGATTCGTGAATCGCCCCTACAATGCAGGCGTGGTAACCTGCCACTACTCGTTATATGTTTGGTTTGAATGATGGCATAAGTTCCAGCTTAAACAAGTTCATTTTATGCTTTCTGTCGATGAGTGCTTGTTTCTCTTTATCTTCGATTTCGCCTGTTCTGATATATTTATCAAGTTCGGCATAGGTAAAGCCAAGATTATCTTCATCAGTTTTGCCACAGAGTCCGTCAATTGGTGTTTTTTCAACGAGATTCTCGGGTAATCCCAAAAGATGACCGATTTGTTTCATTTCTGCTACTGTAAGGAATGAGCAAGGGCTGAAATCCCCTACTGAATCACCATAACGAGTTGAATAACCTACCCAGTCTTCTGACAAATTACAAGTATTTGCAACTCGACCATTAACAGATTGACTAACAGCATAAAGAGTTGTCATTCTCACTCTTGGCGGAATATTCTGCACAGTTTGTGGTGTGATTTCTAAGTCTTTGGGAAGATTATTCATAAGTCCGTCAACTGTATCTTTAATATTTACTGTATAATTTTTAATTCCAAGATGGTCAACAAGTTGTTTTGCACAATCAATATCGTGTTGCTCGCCACAAGGCATAAGCACACCGATTACACGGTCCTTGCCCAATGCTTCAACACAAAGGGCTGCAACGATTGATGAATCTTTGCCACCTGAAATGCCAACAACTGCGCTGCAATCTTTTCCGTTTTGCTCGAAAAAGTCTTTAATCCACGCTACACATTCGTTTTTAACTTTAAGTGCATCAAACTGATACATACATATCACACTCCAATATGATTATTGTACCACTATTTTGATAAAGTTTCAATATAAAATAACACCCCTGCATAAGCAAGGGTGTTGATATGTTTTTAATTGCCACCAAGGTTGATTGAAAATCCACCACTATCACTTGAAGTGCTTGGTGTTGGCATATATGGAATGAGTTCTTGTGCGATTTGCCAGATTGGCATTGACTGAATATAAACCTTGCCGGGACCAGTAACTTTTGTGTGGAACAATCCTTCGCCACCGAAGAAGATATTCTTTGCTCCCTTTATTTGTTCAATATCCATTGTGCAGGTTTCACTCATAGCTGCAAGATAGCCTGTATCAACAATAATGCTCTCACCAACGCCCAAGGTGTATTCGACACAATGACCGTCAATTTCAAGGAAAATCAAGCCGTTACCTGTGATTTTCTGCATAATGAATCCTTCGCCACCGAAGAAACCTTTACCTAATTTGCGTTGAAAATAAACTGACAAATCCAAGCCTTTTTCCATTGCGAGAAAACCTTTTTTCTGAACGATAATTCCATTACCCGCAGATACTTCATAAGGGATAATTGAGCCCGGGAATTTTGACGCAAATGCAATCATACCCGTGCCACCCTGTGCACTGTATTCGTTCATAAAGAGTGATTCACCTGAGAAAAGACGACCGAGTGCCTTTTTAACGCCACCACCCGAATTGGTTTCCATGTGCATGTTAGGACTCATCCAACTCATTGCACCACTTTCAGAACAAAGTGTCTGACCCGGTTCAAGATAGCAAGTCACAACAGGCAAATGCCCACCTTCGATTTTATAGTTTAACATCAAAATCCCTCCCTAATGTTTATATTTTTATTTTAACGGGATATAAGAAATTTGTCAATAATTTGCTATAGTGCATTTTATTTTAACACTTGTAATAATGCCCATACTGTGAATGTAATAACAGAAACAAGAACAATAATCAAGCCTATTCCACAGCCACGCGGTGTTCTTTTTGTTCTTTGGTTATTGTAATTATACGATGTTTGTTCGTGGTAAGGTTGCTCAAGATAAGGTTGTTTGTTAATTTTGTTTGACACAGATACAGAACGCGGTTGAGTTGCCTTTCGGTATAAAGCCAACGGGTCTGTTTGAGTCATAATTCGAGAATAAAAATCAATAAGCCATTGTATGTCTTCTGAATTACACATATTCTCTTCACAGCAATCAGGGCTATGTGCAATTTGATTTCTAGCCCATCGATAGTGTTTTAATCGTTTTAAATCCTCATCCCAATCTTTCACAAGATACGTACCTTGTGGAAGGTTAATCATTTCATCAATGTAAGCAGAAACTCCATGGTTATCACCCATAACTTCTCCACAAAGTTTTTCTAGACGTTTAAATTCTTCAAAAAATCCCATACCTAATCACCTTAAATAACTTTGCTTTGTTAAAAGTATACCACACTTCTTTTCACTTTTCAAACTGAATTATAGATAAAAAACAAACCTGCAAACAATCATGTGCAGGTTTGTTTCTATAAATTAAATTAGTCTAATGGTTTCATTGTTGGGAACAAGATTACGTCACGGATTGCTTGGCTATCTGTGAGCAACATTGTCATTCTGTCGATACCGAAACCGATACCACCTGTTGGTGGCATACCAAGTTCAAGAGCATAAAGGAAGTCTTCGTCTGTTGTGTTTGCTTCTTCGTCGCCGAGAGCAAGAAGTTCTTCTTGTGCCTTGAAACGTTCTCTCTGGTCAATTGGGTCGTTAAGCTCTGAATAAGCATTTGCCATTTCCCAACCGTTCATAAAGAATTCGAAACGTTCAACATAGTTAGGGTCTTCAGGCTTTTTCTTTGTAAGTGGAGAAATCTCAATAGGATGGTCCATAACAAATGTTGGCTGAACAAGGTGGTCTTCAACAAATTCTTCAAAGAAGAGATTGAGAATATCACCCTTCTTGTGATGCTTTTCAAATTCAACATGGTGCTCTTTGGCAACTGCGTGAGCTTCTTCTGTTGAATTGATTTCGTTAAAGTCAACACCTGAATATTTCTTAACTGCATCAAGCATTGTGATTCTCTCAAATGGCTTGCCTAAATCCATTTCAATTCCATTGAATACGATTTTTGTTGTGCCGAGAACTTCTTGTGCTACATAACGATAGAGATTTTCTGTTAAATCCATCATACCGTGGTAGTCAGTATATGCCTGATAGAGCTCCATAAGTGTAAACTCTGGGTTATGACGAGTGTCAAGACCTTCGTTACGGAATACGCGACCGATTTCGTAAACTCTTTCCATACCACCAACGATGAGTCTCTTTAAGTAAAGTTCAAGAGAAATTCGAAGTTTGATATCTGTATCAAGTGCATTGAAGTGAGTTTCGAATGGTCTTGCTGCTGCACCACCTGCATTATAAACGAGCATTGGTGTTTCAACTTCCATAAAACCTTCGCCGTCAAGATATTTACGAACTGCACTGATAATCTTTGAACGGTTGATAAGAGTCTGTTTTGACTCTTGATTCATAATAAGGTCGATATATCTCTGACGATATCTCATATCAGTATTTGTAAGACCATGGAATTTTTCAGGAAGAATCTGCAAGCTCTTTGAGAGAAGTGTAACTTCACTTGCATGGATTGAAATCTCGCCTGTTTTTGTTTTGAACACTTCACCCTTGATGCCGATAATATCACCGATATCAAGCTTTTTGAATGCTTTATATTCTTCTTCACCGATGCTATCTCTTGCTACATAAGACTGAATGTTGCCTTTAAGGTCCTGAAGATTGCAGAATGATGCTTTACCCATAATACGTTTTGACATCATTCGACCTGCAATGCTAACAACTTTGCCTTCAAGAGCTTCAAAATCAGCCTTGATATCTGCACTGTGGTGAGATTGGTCATATTTTGTGATTACAAATGGGTCTTTGCCCTCTTCTTGCAATGCTTTAAGTTTTTCCTGACGGATTCTTTGCTGTTCGCCCAAATCCAATTCAGGTTGATTGTTTCTAATCTCTTCTGCCATGTTTATTCTCCGATTATTTGATAATTTCTACGATTTTAAATTGAAGAGCACCGTTTGGTGTTTCAACTGTAACCTTATCGCCTGCTTTATGACCGATGAGTGCTTTACCAACAGGTGATTCGTCTGAAATCTTGCCTGCTGCTGGGTCTGCTTGAGCAAAGCCAACGATTGTGTAAGTGTATTCCTTTTTCTTTTTATCAACAATTTTAACAACTGAACCGATGTGAACATTTTCGTGACCGAGTGATTCAACGTCAAGAATCTTTGCATTTTTAAGAATATGTTCGATTTCGCTGATACGAGCTTCAAGCTTTGCCTGGTCGTTCATAGCTTCATCATATTCACTGTTTTCTGACAAGTCACCAAAGCTCTTTGCAAGTTTAATTTTTTCTGCAGCTTCTTTTCTGCCTTCAACTTTAAGTTGGTCAAGCTCTGCTTCAAGTTCTTTGAGAGCTTCTATTGTAAGTAATGTTTCTGCCATTTGAAAAACTCCTTTATTTTATAGAGTAATTTTGGACAAAACACAATTGCCCATATTGAAGATATTATATTAAAAAATTGTTGTTGTGTCAAGTGAATATCAGCCCATTTATACCCTTTTTTTCGCCATTTATCACTATTGTTTCAAAACTTGACTCTGCTAATTCAAAAACACCACAAAACTCATACAAGGCAGAATAAAACAAGAGTTTATCGATACTGTTATCATATAGATTTTCATATATTTCAGGCACCTTGAAATCTTCGCCATCGGATATGTTATAAATATTATTTTCTTTATTGATTGTCATAATGTTTCGCTCTGTATCAATTTTGACAGTTGAATTTTCCATTTCGCTTTGAAGCAACACACAAAGCCCCGTATTTTCAAGAACATAATCGCATATTTTTTCATATTTTTGTTTTGCGTCAGTTGTTACAGTAATCTTTTCAAAACATGGTACTAAATCAAGTACAAAATCACTTGATAATCCCCTTTTATCAATTATGCAAAGAGAATCAAATGTTTTATTCTGTTGTTTTAAGATTCTTGCAAAAGTATTTTTTATCATTTTTTCATAGAGAACTTTATTTTTATATCGTCCTATGTCTTTGACATCATCAATATTAATTGATTCATCTAAAAGTAATCTGTTTGCACACTTGCCGATAAAATATGTTACCTGTTGCCAATCTACTCCCCTTTTGCCAACAGTTATTTCGAGCTTATAAAATGGTGCACCTTTGAAAACGGGAATTGTTTTCAATTCATAAGTATCTTTTATAAATATACCAAAAATTTTTTCTTTTAGATTATTTCTTCTCTCATTGATTTTCAGTAAACAAAACATAAAAATCCCCCCGCAATAGAATATGCGAAGGGATATAATTTTAGTCACTTACTAGTTCCAGTGCTTTTTGATATTGAGCGTCTTCTTCAAGAGTTAACATATAAAATCTTGCATTTTGCTCTGCTGAAAGAGCAACTTCATAATCAGGTATCAAACCAACACCATTGAAACTTTCGCTCTTATATGGATTAATTTTTGCAACTGTCAAAGCCACTGCACTGCCGTCACTTAATTCAAAGATTTCTTGCATTGTGCCGTTACCTGCAGTTTTAACGCCTACAAGTTGAGCCATTCCGAAATCTCGAAGGTCACAGGCAAAGAGTTCTGCTGCACCTGATGTGCCACCATTTACAAGAACTGTCATTCTGAAGCTTACACTTTCAGAATCAGATGTAAATGTTTCGATTGTGTTGCCATTTTTATCAATAGCAGTTGCGATTGCACCCGTGCCTTCTGTACCAACAGGAACTAACATATCGATACAATCAGTTGCATATTTAATGAGCCCTGAATCAGTATTTCTCAAATCAAAGATAATTGATGTTACTGAATTTGAGTTCATATATTTGATAGCATCTTTAAGTTGTTCTTCTGTTGTGCTATAGAATGATGTGATTTTTATATAACCCACTTTATCAGTTGAACTATAATAAACAGACTGTGCGGCATAACCACGAGCAACAGAAACTGTTTTTGACTCACCATTATGAGTGAATGTTACCTGAACATTAGTGAGTTTTTCACCGCTGAGTTTGGCTATAAGACTTTGGCTATTTGCACCATTTACTGTTACACCATCAACTGCAGTAATTGTATCTCCTTTTGCGATACCCTGAAGTTGAGCAGGTGAACCAGAAGACACTTCTGAAACATAGATGTTATTGTTCTTGCTATCATAAACAGCGATTACGCCAATGCCACCTTTATTACCCTTTTCTTCTTCTTTATAATCTGCATATTCATCTGCATTCATAAAGTAACTATAACGGTCGCCCACGCCTTCAACATATCCATTTGACATCATTGAATTGAGAAGGTTTTCGTTAAGTTCACCGAAATAGTTTTTACGAACAAGGTCATCAATTTCTGAGACTGATGAATAAAGGTTTGAACGGTCACTTACATCAGTGATAATGTTATTATAAATACCCATTGTCACTGCCATTGTGATTGTAATTGCAACTGTTACTGATAAAAACACCAGTGACAAAGCAAGACCAAGTGAAATTTTTTTATTCAAAGGACATCATCCTTTTTTATATAATTTATTAGTTAACTGGAATTGGAATATATGGTTCTGGGTTTACACGATTACCGTTAACACGGACTTCAAGGTGTAAATGAGCACCTGCAGCAGGGTTTGATGATGTTGGTCTTGGCCAACAGTTACCTGTATTGCCGACCTTACCAATTATCTGACCTTGCTTAACAGTTTGTCCAACACTTACATTTCTCACAGACATATGCGCATAAGTTGTGTTAAGACCATTGCCGTGGTCAATACTAACATAGTGTCCATAAGTTGAGCTTACATAAGTTGATTTAACAACAACACCATCGGCCATTGCATAAAGATCTGCACCCCATGTTGTCCAATATGTACCTGAACCAAAGCTATTGCTTACACGACGATTTTTATAAGAAACCAAGTCAACTGACGCAGTACCTCTTGCACTATGTGACTTAAAGTTTGCTGAGTATTTAACGCCACTTTCCTGAATTGGACAAATTGTACCCTTCTTTGATAACTTGAAGTTGTGCCCTGTTGAGCCACTTACTGTACCACTACCACTTGAACCGGAATTGCCAAGGTCTTTGTCAAGTTCTTTTGATGCTTCTTCTTTTTCAATACGAGCTTTTTCCATAAGTTTCTGAACATAAGCACTTTCTTGGTTAAGACTGCCGATTGCTTCATTCTGCTTTTTGATATTAGCTTCGTTTTGTTTAATTGCTTTTTCTTTCTTTGCAATCTGCTGGTCATAAACTGCTTTTTCAGATTCGCGTTGTGCTTTATCTGACTCTATCTTCTGACGACTCTTGTCAAGGTCGTTACGTTTCTGTGTCAAGTCTTCAACCATTTTATTTAGCCCGTCAATCTGCTCTTCAAGGTCGCTGACAATTGCTGTATCGTGTTTTGAAATCTGACGAATCATTTCTGTGCGGTTAAGGAAATCCTGAAAATCTGTTGCACTTAAAAAGATTTCTAATTCACTTGTTTCACCAGCCATATATGCTGCTCTGAGTCTTTTTGAAAGAAGCTCATAGGTTTCGTCGATTTTAACATTCTGCTCTGCAATCTGAGCATCGATTGTTGTAATCTCAGTTTCTAATGCTTTGATTTGTGCTTCAAGAGTTTTAATTTCTTCGTCTAACTCTTGAATTTTGGCTTTAATAGGTGCAACTTGTTTTTCAATTTCTGCAACCTGAGCATCAAGGGCTTTATTCTGCTCTTCAAGAGTTTCAATATAGTCTTCTTTTTTATTCTTTTCGTTTGCTAATCTGTCAAGCTCTTTTTCGTTCTTTGCAATTTCTGCTTCAATGTCTTCAAGGCTTCTTGCAGATGTTGGGAATGTAAATGAAGAGAAAAGCAATGCAAAAGCAAACAAAACTGAAAGAAATTTCATACTATTCTTCACTCACAACACTCCCTTGCTCTTTAAGATATTTGCCCATTGAAATCAAACTGCCGAATGAGCCTGTGAAAATACCGATTCCCATAAATATGAGAAGAATCCAACCTGCATAAGCACCGAATGCAACAGGTGTGAAGATTGCAAGCATATTCTTGAACACATAAATCATACCCTGATAAAGACCTGCAAGCAAAGCAAATGACACAAGGCTTGATGAGACACCGATTACCATACCTTCAATCATAAATGGCCAACGGATGAACCAGTTTGTCGCACCAACGGCTTTCATAATGCTGATTTCAAGCTTACGAGAGAACATTGTGATTCTGATTGTATTTGAAATGATAAAGAGTGACACGATAAAGAGAAGTGCAACCATACCTGCGATTACAATTGTAACTGCTTTACGCACACTAACAAGCTTATCTGCAAGGTCACTATTTTCACGAACATTTTCAACATTCTGCATTGATTTAAGCTCTGAAACGGTCTGGTCAAACATAGTCAAATCTTTAACCACGACCTTATAGGCGTCGGGCAATGGGTTTTCGTCAAGACCTTCAAGCAAGACCGCGTCTTCACCCATACTTTCAAGTTGTGCTGCGAATGCATCTTCTTTTGGGACAAAGATACATTCTTCAATATTATTCATAACCTTGATTTCGTTGCCCATTCGGGTTGTATCTTCATCTGACACACCGTCTTGAACATAGACCATAACAACGTTTTGGCTTTCGATATTATCAAGTAAGGCATTGATATTGAAATAAATCATTGAACCAAGGCCGATGATTACAAGACAAGCCATCAAAACTGTTATTGATGCCAATGACATAAGTCTGTTAACCCAGACATTACGGAAGCCTTCTTTTGTAAGGTATTTTAAACTCGCACCTTTCATTAGTTAGCACCTCCGTCTTCATCATCAAGATATTTTGAATAATCAAAATCATCAAGACCATAGTTTTTCATAAACTCTTCAAGTTCACGGTCACTATTTGGTTGAATGTAATATGATGTTACTTCTTTTTCTTCAATTTTTTGTTCAGCCTCTTTAACTTCGTCACGTGACTGTTCAACTTTTTCCATTATTTCTTGTTCAGCTGCTTCAATCTTTTCTGCAGTTGTTTCTGCCTCTGCAACCGCTGTATGTACAACTTCTTCTTTAATCTTTCTACCTGTATCAGAAATAACGCTACCTTGGTCAATTGTAATAACACGGTGGTTGAAACGACGAACTAATTCGTGCTCGTGAGTAACCATAACGATTGTTGTGCCGGTATTATTGATATGGTTGAGCAATTCAAGAATTTCGTAAGACATTTCAGGGTCAATGTTACCTGTTGGCTCGTCGGCAATGATAATGCCAGCATTATTAACGAGTGCACGAGCAAGAGCAACTCTCTGTTGCTCACCACCTGAAAGTTCAGTTGGCAACTGACGTGCCTTTGATGAAAGACCTACAAGGCTCAACACATAAGGAACTCTTTTTCTGATTTCTTTTTCTTTTGCACCGATAACACGCATTGCGAATGCAACGTTATCATAAACTGTCATATTCTGAATAAGACGGAAATCTTGGAAAACGATACCCATTGTTCTTCTGAATTTTGGGATATCTCTTTTCTTGATTGTGTTGAGATTATAGTTATTGATAACAACAGTACCGCTATTGGCAACCTGTTCTCTCATTATTATTTTAAGAAATGTACTTTTACCTGCACCTGATGAACCAACAACGAAAACAAATTCACCATCGTTGATTGTGATGCTTACATCGCGGAGTGCGTGAGTACCATTATCATATGTTTTTGAAACATTTTTGAATTCAATCACAATATGCACCTTTTCTTTCTTTTATATTGGTTTTTTAATGAATTTTAGATATAAATACACATAATAACCATTATCGGTGACTATTATACCACAAAATATTGTGTTTGTAACGCTTTTTATAAAATGTTAATATTTATCGTCGTTTTGCATAAAAAGTTCACGATATTATATTAAATATAAACAATTATAAAAAAAGATAACGACAAATTGGGGTTTGTCTAACTGTTTTATATGTATTTCTTGGCTCCCCTTGTCAGGGGAGCTGTCTGCATAGCAGACTGAGGGGTAGTCAAAATCCTATCTCCCCCTCCGTCACTCGCTTTCCTCGTGCCACCTCCCTCGTCAGAGGGAGGCGAAACAACACTATTAAATCAATTAAACAAATTCAAATTTGT
>JAZLBL010000043.1:0-4123 GCA_045613685.1 Candidatus Fimenecus sp.
TTACCGCAAGCAGCACCAGGAGATGCGCCAAGACCCTTACCAGCTGGAGTAGCAGCTTTAAGAGCAGCTGTATCGAACTGTGGGTGGAGAAGTGTATCAAGGTTTCTTGGGTCAATCATAGCAACTGCTTTCTTCTCGTCAATCATACCTTCGTCAACGAGGTCGCAAGCAATCTTAAGAGCAGCCTTAGCTGTTCTCTTACCGTTTCTTGTCTGGAGCATATAGAGTTTGCCAGCTTCAACTGTAAATTCCATATCCTGCATATCTCTGTAGTGGTCTTCAAGAATTGCACATACCTTTGTGAATTCTGCGTATGCTTCTGGGAACTTTTCAGCCATCTGTGCGATAGGCATTGGAGTTCTAACACCAGCAACAACGTCTTCACCCTGTGCGTTTACAAGGAATTCACCCATAAGGCCCTTGTCACCAGTAGCTGGGTCACGAGTAAATGCAACACCAGTACCGCAATCGTCACCCATGTTACCGAAAGCCATAGCCTGAACGTTAACAGCTGTACCCCATGAATAAGGGATATCGTTGTCACGACGGTAAACGTTTGCACGAGGGTTATCCCATGAACGGAAAACTGCTTCAACAGCGCCCATAAGTTGTTCTCTTGGGTCTGTTGGGAAATCTTTACCAATCTTTGCTTTGTATTCAGCTTTGAACTGACCTGCAAGTTCTTTAAGGTCGTCAGCTGTGAGCTCAACGTCTTGAGTAACGCCACGAGCTTCTTTCATTTCGTCGATAAGTTCTTCAAAGTATTTCTTACCAACTTCCATAACAACGTCAGAATACATCTGAATGAATCTTCTGTAGCAGTCATAAGCCCAACGAGCGTTGCCTGACTTTGCAGCCATAACTTCAACAACTTCTTCGTTAAGACCAAGGTTGAGGATTGTGTCCATCATACCAGGCATTGATGCACGAGCACCTGAACGAACAGAAACGAGAAGAGGGTTCTGAGTATCACCGAATTTTTTACCAGTGATTTCTTCCATCTTGTCGATGTTCTCCATAATTTCAGCCTGAATTTCTTCGCTGATTTTTCTGCCATCCTCATAATACTGTGTACAAGCTTCTGTTGTAACAGTAAAGCCCTGAGGAACTGGGAGACCGAGACTTGTCATCTCAGCAAGGTTAGCACCTTTACCACCGAGGAGTTCACGCATTGAAGCGTTACCCTCTTTGAAAAGGTAAACAAACTTTTTGCTCATTTTTATACCTCCAAAAAATTATTAACAAATTAATGGTTGTGCCATTGGCACACTTAACCTTATAAATTGTATCAAAAATGGAATTTATTTTCAATAGTTTTGCGATATTTTTTTACATACTTTTTAAATTGTTTGTTTATAAACAAAAATACTACATATTATTGATAGACTTTTGGTGTTTTTTGTGCTATATTTGGTGTATCGAATTTATTTTTAGACCTTGGTGATAAAATTGGAACTTTTAACTTATGAAATACTCAATGCAACAGCAGAGGCAGACAAAAATTCATTGCCGATGTTTTCTTGCGATACATATCCTTGCTTTATTGATTTGGCATTTTCAAAGAATATGAGTGTGCATGATGTTGTTGTGGTTTTCCCTGATGATATCGAAGTGGAATACAGTGTTTTTTCAAGTCTTGATGGTGTGAATTTTTACAAGCTCCACAAGAGCCCGAAAATCGCAAGATATATCCGTGTTTTCATAAAATATTATGGTGGCGCAAGACCAACTATCAATAATATTGAAGTATTAGGTGAAGAATGCGCATTTCCATCAAAAAAAGCAACATTCAAAGAGCCTTTACCATTTGCAGAAACTGAATATTCAAAACCCGTTACAGATGACGATATTTTAGAAGATGTAAAGGGAATTATCGGCAGAACAATAGGCGAAGAATACATAGAACAATTTGATTTGCGTCTTGACAGAAGACTTCGTGAAGACTATTTCACAGTTGCTTCTCTTCGTGGCAAAATTGTGCTTACATCAAATAGTGGTGTGGGTCTTGCAAGTGCATTTAATTGCTATTTAAAAGATGTCTGTCATTGCCATGTTTCTCGTTTTGGCAAACAGGTAAAATTGCCAAAAACTTTGCCAACTGTGAATGGCAAAATTGACCACACAACAAACTTCACACACAGATATGCTTATAACTATTGCACACACTCTTATTCAATGGCTTTCTGGGGTGAAAAAGAGTGGCAAAAAGAGATTGACTATCTTGCTATGAATGGTGTCAATTTAGTGCTTGATATTCTCGGTATGGAAGAGGTATATAGACGCTTTTTAACTAAACTTGGCTATCGTCATCGTGAAATCAAAAACTTCTTGGTGGGACCAGCTTATTACGCATGGTTTTATATGAGCAATATTTGTGGTATCGGTGGACCAATTCACGACGATTTCTTCTTTGAAAAGTGCGAATTAGCTCGTAAAAATCACAGAAGAATGCAAACTCTTGGAATGAATATTGTTTTGCAGGCATACACGGGAATTGTGCCACGTGATATTCAGAAAAAGGATAGAGATGTGCCTGTAATTGAGCAGGGTAAATGGAAAGGTATAGAGCGTCCATTAATTGTTAGTCCTGATAGTGTTTCTTATTCAAAATATGCTAAACTTTTCTATGAATGTCAGAGAGAAGTTTTTGGTGATATAACTCATTTCTATGCGGGTGATATTTGCCATGAAGGTGGCAAACTCAATAAGAAAAAAGCAAAAGATAGCTACAAAAATGTGATGGAAAGTATGCTCGGATTTGATAAGCAAGCACAATGGGTTGTGCAGTGTTGGTCAATGAATCCAAACAAGTCTTTCACAAATGCAGTTAAGCAATATCGTGATAAGCATATCATTATGCTCGACTTGCATTTTGAGAAAATCAATCACAATGCAAACAAATTTAGCCGACTTGCAAAATATGGCAATGTGTTAGAAGGTTTACTCAATAATTTTGGTGGCCGTCAAGGTCTTTATGGTCCTGTTGATACCATTTCAAAAAAGGTGCAAGAAGCATCACAAAGACCTAATTTCAAGGGTATTGCACTCACATCTGAAAGTACAAATGTGAACCCGATAGTTTCTGAAATCTTCTTAACAAGTATCTGGGAAGATGTCGCAGATATTAACGATTGGGTTAAGGAATATGCTATCCGTCGTTATGGCAAGCACAATGAAAATATTGAAAAGAGTATGGAAATTCTTATCAAAACTGTCTATGCAGAAGGTAACTGCAACAGTATGTTTGGCACGCCTGAAAGTATGGGCTGTCGAAGACCTTTAGACCCTGAAAGAAAGCTCTTTACTGCTCGTGGCTCTGTGAAAATCCCTTATTCTACAAAGGAATTCGACGAAGCAGTTAAACTATTCTTAAAAGATTTTGACAAGTTTAAAGATAACGAGTGTTATATCTATGACGCAGTTGATTTGTTAAGACAATCAATCGCAAATAAGCTCACGGATGTGTCGAGAAAAATGGCGTCGGAATATAAGACAAAAGACTATTTTGCATTTATGGAAAATAGTGAAAAAATGATGTCGCTTTTTGATATGCTCGATAGAATTTTGCTTAATAGTCGTGATTTTTCATTCAGCTCATATATTGAGCCAGTGTGTGAATACACCGATAAACTTGACGATTTCACAAAAGAACTTTATATGATTAACGCGAAAGCACTCATCACAACTTGGTATTGCAGATTGTTGGCTGATAAAGGCAATCTTCACGACTATGCTCACAGACAAATGGGCGACCTGATGACATCTTTCTATAAAATGAGATGGGAAAAACTCACAGAGCAAGTGAAAATCGAGATGGACGGTGGCAAAGCACAAGAAATCGACTGGTTTAAACACGAATGGGATTGGGTGTTAGCAGATACAAAATACACCAAGAAAGTCCGTGAAGATAGTCTGAAAGCACTTGGCAAACAGATACTAAATTAAAAAAGAGTACGGAATTTCCGTACTCTTTTTTGTTGTGCAAATTTGAATTTATTTAATTGATTTAATAGCGTTGTTTCGCCTCCCTCTGACGAGGGAGGTGGCACGAGCAAAGCGAGTGACGGAGGGAGAGATAGGATTTTGACTACCCCTCAGTCGCTACGCGACAGCTCCCCTGACA
>JAZLBL010000044.1:0-28729 GCA_045613685.1 Candidatus Fimenecus sp.
GCCTTCTCTTGGTTTTGCAGAAGCTGTTACTGTACAAAGAACTTCTGTTTCACCGTAACGAGCAAGAATAGCAGCATTTGCAAGACCTGCCATTTTGCCTGTTTCAAGAGTCAATTTTCTGCCTGCAAGTTCAGTTTCCCAAACTTTAAAATTCTTGAAAAACATAATTTTTACCTTCCTTTGTTTTTATTTTCTCGGGGCAAAAATCTGTTTAGCAATAAATACAATCTTCAATTTCTTGAAGACTCTATTTACCGCTAAGCTTTGAATTTTCGCCCCGTTTTTTACTGCCTTTAAAAGCAATTCAAGGCAGATAAGATGAAACTTATCTGCCTTAATTTGTTTTGATTACTTACGAAGACCAAGTCTTGCAACGATTGCACGGTATCTTTCGATATCCTTCTTCTGAAGGTATGCGAGAAGATTTCTTCTGCGACCAACCATTTTAAGAAGGCCACGACGTGAGTGGTGGTCTTTCTTGTTAGCCTTAAGGTGCTCAGTTAAGTCGTTAATTCTCTTTGTGAGAACTGCGATTTGAACTTCTGGAGAACCTGTGTCGCCTTCGTGAGCAGCGTATTCAGCCATGATAGCCTGCTTTTCTGCCTGTGTCATTGTCAATTCACCTCATTATATAGAATAAATTCAACTCAAATGCCCCAGATGAAAGTAGGTGAAACACTCTACGAGTTTACTCAATCACCCGAGCGCACAGAGATAGCCTTGATAGTATATCACAAGATTTTTTAAAAATCAAGTGTTTTTTGTAAGAATATTATTTGTCGTTTTTCGCGCTTAATGCAACACTGTTCCGCTTTGTTGTGAATTTGTCACACCTGAGCCCGAATTGAAGTATGCTTCATAGACATCACGAACATAGTTGCCCAAACCACCTGATGTAACATTTTCGATTGCGATTACAACAGCAATCTGTGGGTCATCTGCAGGAGCATAAGAAATCATAAAACCGTTTGTAAATTCAACTGTTGTGCCGTTTACTTTTCTCTTTGCTTCGGCTGTACCAGTTTTTGCGGCAATCTGATATGGAAGCCCTTGGAACGCCGCTTGTGAGCTACCCATCATCACCATACCATCACGGACAGTTTTCAATGAACTTCTTGAAAATTCATATTGTGTAAGAATTTCGGGCTCTGCTTCATAAAGAGTTTCAGAGTAATCCGCTGATTTAATGCTTTTTACAAAATGAGCTTTATATTTTGTTCCACCGTTTGCAAGAGTCGAAACATAAGCTGCCAACTGAATTGGTGTGAATAGGTTATCTGCTTGTCCGATTGCAGCCTGAACAGTATCACCGGGATACCACACAAGACCTTGCGCCTGTCTTTCTTCAGGACCAGCAACAATACCTGTTGCTTCTGTAAGTTCAACGCCTGTTTTGCTACCTAAACCGAGCATTTTGAAATATTCGTTCATTTTTGAAATGCCAAGTTGACGACCAACTTCATAGAAGAAAATATTGCAAGAGTAACGAAGTGCCTGTTTTACATTAATTTCGCTACCTGCGTGAGCACCGACATTATAACATCTGAAAGTAACATCACTGAAAAAAGTATATAAACTTGTACATTTTATTCTCTGGTCCGCAGTTATGATTCCTTCTTCAAGACCTGCTAGAGCAACTGCAGGTTTCACAGTTGAGCCTGGCTCATAAGTGCTGCGCAATGCTCTATTCCAAAGTGGTGCGGTCTGGTCTTTATTAAGAGCTACAATATTCTCTTTATACGTGTTCAAATCATATGATGGATATGTTGCGCAAGCAAGAATCGAGAAATCCTTAACATCCATAACAACAATACTACCTGCTGCTGCAACATTTTGTGAACCTTTTGTACTGTCGATTCGAGCTGCCAAAAGATTCTGCACTTTTTTCTGAAAATCTGCATCAATAGTAAGAATAACATTGTTGCCATTTTTCGGATTTTTTGTAACAGTTGTGTTTTTTGTGCCGTCGCTGTTAACAGTTGTTGTCAGTTTTCCGTTTGTGCCACGAAGTTCGCTCTCCATTGCACTTTCTATACCGAATTTACCGATTTTATCGGTCATTCCATAAGCCTTTAATTTAAGCTCTTCTTTTTGCTCTTCGGTCAGAGTTTCGTCTTCTAACTTTTCTTTATATTCTTCTGTTGCTCTATTATATTCATCTGCACTGATATAATCATAATAACCGATTATATGCGGTGCAATTGTGCCATCATAGAAAGCACGCCCTGTATCAACACGAATTTCAATTCCGCGATAAAATCTGCTTTGTTCTTTAAGCAAAGCAACGAGTGTATCGGGCACATTTTCTGCTAATGTGAAAGGATTTGATTTAGAAAAATCTCCTTTTCTCATTTCAAAAAGAATTCCACCAACTTTTAAGATTTCTTCTGTTGTCATATTCTCAAATTCATAGAATTCACAGAGAGCATCATAGCAATTCTGTGCAGTTGCATAGAAATTGAGATTAAGATAATCCTTTTGAATAAGATATTTCTTGTCCTTTGCACTATCTTCTACAAAGACAAATTTGCCATTAGAATATATAATTGGCAATGAACTTTTATATTCGATTCCGTTTTGTTCAAGCAATCTCACCAAAGAAAGCAGAATTTCATTTCTCTCTGCTTTTTTTGATGATGACGGAAAATAAGAAGCGTCAATATAAATAGAGTTTGAACGAACATTATAAACCAAAGCCTGACCATTGCTATCTAATATTTCACCACGCAGAGCATCAATTTCTGATGATGCAGATGAAAGAGAAATGGCCTGTGCTTTATATTCGTCACGGTCAATAATCTGTATTCTGAAAAGGTCGGCAATGAAAATAGAAACAACTAATAAAACTGCAACAATAAATGCAGTTGTTCGCATTTTAAAGCTATATGTGTTTCTCATTTTCTCACCGTCCTTTTAATATTCTGTATAAGTATTTGCAAATTTTGTGCTCACACCACGGATAATCACATACCACAAAGGTGTTAATACAAGTGAATAAATCGCCATCGGGAAATAATAGCGCACAAAAATTTCACCTGCGCCGTCAATGCCCCTTGCTGATATAAAGAATAACACATAAGTCACGCAATAAAACAAGGTAACTGCGCTATTCATCATTATATAAGTAATTATATTGTTGCGCATAAAAACTCTCAATAAAAATCCACAGATTGCACAGGCAACCACCAAATAAAAAGCATTGTAACCATCAGCAGTAACTGTTACCGTGTCCCATAAGGCGCCTGCAAAAAGGCCTGCCACAGCACCGATAACTTCGCCCTCATACATTGCAATACAAACTGCGACTGATATTAAAAGCATTGGTCTTATTCCTGCGATTTCGGGAAAAATCATCAAGGAATTCTGTAAAAGATGAGCACACAATATAATTAAAGTAAAGATGCCGTATCTTTTTAACTTTATTTTCGTTTGTTGTGTCATATTTATAATCCTTATTCTTCGTCAAATGCTGTGATTACAAAGCAGTCGTGAATATCTTTTGAATCCACAGAGAGTTGTAAATTAGCATAAGATGATAATTCAGTCTGACTTTGCTCAACTGTTGTAACTGTACCGATAATCAAATCCTTAGGGAAGATTCCACCTGTACCAGAAGTGCAGATAATACCCCCTTTTGAAACTGATGTATTGCGGTCAAGCCCTGTCAAACGACAGTTACCATTATGAGTTGATGAAACATAACCAAGCTCACCCGTTCTGATGTCGTAAGCCGCCACATTAACTGATGGGTCAAACACAGAACGCACAACAGCAGATGTTGGGTTTACTTCTGTAACAACGCCAATAAGATAATCGCTGTAAATTACCGCATCGTTCACCTTTATACCGTCTTTTTCGCCTTTATTAATTGTGAATGAGCCAAAAACATCAGCAGAATCACGACCGATTATAGTTGAATAAACCCATGTGTAATCAGGATTTTTCTCACGGACATCAAGAAACGCTTCATAAGATGCTAATTGTTTTTTAGTTTTTTCATAGTCAACCAACTGACTCTGATATTCAGCAACTTGTTGTTCAAGTTCTGCAACACGGTCACGATAAGTGTTAGCTGACACAAATCCACCTTTGAAGTCGTCAAACTCTGTTGAAATATATGACGCTGCTTTTGTGAGTGGCGAAACTATCACTTCAACAACTTTTGTTAAAGGTGAAGTTGCTGTGCTTGAAACTGTTGCAAAAATTGTTGCAATAACAAGCACCACAGACACCGAAAGCAGAACTTTAAAGGTTGTGCTTTTGAAGAAATTATTCATTTAAATCTTCTCCGATATTTTTCTATTAAATGTTGCCTCTTTCAAGACTATATCCCATACCTGTTGCTACACAATCAAGTGGGTCAACAGCTACGTGAACAGGAATTTTTGTTTCTTCTGAAATGAGCTTATCAAGTTCACGCAAAAGTGCGCCACCACCTGAAAGCATTATTCCGTTGTCAACGATATCAGCAAGCAATTCTGGTGGAGTTTTTTCGAGTGTTGAGCGAATTGTTTCAAGAATCTGTGAAAGTGGTTCGCTGAGTGCTTCTCGAACTTCTTCTGATGTGATTTCAATATTCTTTGGAAGTCCGTCAACCAAGTTTCTTCCGCGAATATCCATTGCGCCCTCGCCGTCATAGCTATAAGCAGAACCAATTTTCATTTTAACTTCTTCTGCTGTACGCTCACCAATTAACATATTGTGCTTTTTGCGTATGTATTCAATAATTGCTTCATCAAAATCGTCGCCCGCAACACGAATTGACTTCGCAGTAACGATGTCACGATATGAAATAACAGCAACTTCTGTTGTACCACCACCGATATCAACAATCATACTTCCAACTGCTTCTGTGATAGGAAGTCCCGCACCCATTGCTGCGGCAAGTGGTTCCTGAATGAGTGAAGCATATTTTGCACCTGCGTTTCTTGCAGCGTCATGCACAGCTTTTCTTTCAACTTCTGTAATACCTGATGGAACACAAATAAGCACACGTGCACGGCTGAATGGTGAACGCTTGATTGCTTTTTTGATGAATTCTTTAAGCATTTCTGAAGTGATTTCAAAGTCGGCAATAACACCATTTTTGAGTGGTCGAACCGCTGAAATTGAGCCAGGTGTTCTGCCAATCATCGCCTTTGCTTCGTTACCAACGGCAACAACTGTTGGTGGGTCTGTTTTTTCGTTGACTGCAACAACAGAAGGTTCTCTTGTAACAATGCCTTTTCCTTTAAGATAAACCACTGTATTAGCAGTTCCTAAATCTATTCCGATATCTTGTGCGAAGAGCATTTCAACATCTCCAATTCATAGTAATTTGTAAACATAAATAATCTATTTTATTATATCAAAAAAGCGGGTATTATACAATACCCGCAAGAAAATTTTACATTTAGTTTTATTGTTTTGTTTTTTCTTTTAAATATTTAATAATCTCTGTGCCGGCTTGTGCGCCCTCATAGACCGCTTTTGAAATCTGAAGAAGTCCACCCGTGCAATCTCCTGCTGCAAAAAGTCCTTTTATATTGGTTTGCATTTTCTCGTTGACCACAATTTTATTGCCGTCAATGGTTGCACCAACCTTTTTAGCAAGAGCCGTGCTACCAGCAGTTTTATATGCAACAAAAAGTCCATTGATTACATCTGTGCCATCCTCAAAATTGATTTCAAGAGCCATTGGTTTTCCGCTCACACTCTGTATTTTATCAGTTTTCACAACTACATTTTTAGGAAAATCCACTAATACTTTTTCACCATTGGTATAAACAGTTACAGAGCCAACTACATTGAGTAATTCTTTTGTTTCGTGGAGTGCATATTCACCATTGCCGATTACACCAACATCTTTGCCACGAAAGAAGAAACTGTCGCACACGGCACAGTAACTTACACCCATACCCTCGAAGTCTTTTAACCCTTTTATATTTGGTGCAAGACGAGAAACTCCCGTTGCCAAAAGCACAGCGTCTGCTGAATACTCGCTCTTTGTAGTTTTTACAATAAAGTTGCCATTCATAGATAGCGATACTACTTCATCCTGGATAAACTCAACGCCTAAACGTTTTGCTCCGTTTACACCATCGTTATAAAGTTTCTCACCACTTATGGCATCAGCGAAACCATAATAATTCTCAATCTTTTCAGTTTTGAGTAATGCGCCACCGCCATTTGAAATAATGGTTGTTTCAAAACCTGCTCTTTGAGTATATAAAGATGCAGAAACACCCGCAGGGCCAGAGCCTATAATTATAACTTTTGACAAAAGTATCACCTCTTTTATATTAGTATAACATATTTTTAGTTTTTTAGGCAATAAAAAAACGCCCGTCCTATTGGACAGACGCTTTTGTTTGTGTCGGCATTACCTATTTTCCCGGGCCGCTTCCAGCCAAGTATCTTCGGCGCAAATGAGCTTAACTACTGTGTTCGGGATGGGAACAGGTGGACCCTCATCGCAATCAACACCGACTCACGAAACCTTGTATCTCGTGAATGCAAGAGATATTCTATCACTATGATTTACAAAATGCAAGCATTTTTTTAATATTTTTTTAAGTTTTTGCAAAATTCACAAAACTTATTATATAATCTTCATTTTCACAGTGAAAATATACAATAAAACGAAAGGAATGACAAGTTTTGCCATTCCTTTTAATCTTAAAATCCCTTTGAAACATCAAGTGCTACACTCTCATAGCCCTGATTTGGGTCAACAACAACATAAACAGCCGTTGTATTATTTATAAATGCAAGGTTTGAGTGCTTTGAATAGTTTTTATCTTCATAAGCAGAATAGTCACCTGTTGAGAGATTAAAAATATGAATCTGATAATCCATCATATTCTTAACCGTGCCGAGCATTACAAGATATTTACCATCAGGACTGATTTCAACCATTTCGGCACTTATTCTGTAACCTGCAACAAGTTTTTCTTCACCCGTCAACAAATCATAGAGCATTCCTGTTTCTTTGTTGAAAATATAGTGGTCTGTGAGCAAGTAATCACTACTCATTGAGCCCGGATAATTTCTGATAATCTTTTCTTCGCCATTTGTCAATCGCACAACATCAAATGTTACACCATTTTTTCTCATAAAGATGATGTCGTTACCATCCATCAACAAAAATTTGCCATAAACATCACTGATGAGCAATTCTTCTTTTGCTCCGTTTTTAACAAATATATCTTGTTTGCCACTGTTGAGCTCATACTTTCTTCCTGAAATGAAAGGAATCTGACCTGATATTGAATTATAACCGTCACTTGTGAGCATACAGAAATCCGCAACACCTGCACCACTCATGTTAATTGTACGGTTGGTAATCTTTAAGAAACGTTCAGTTTTGCCTGTGTTCAAATCAATAACAAAGCTTTCTGTCCAGAGAATATTTTTCTGAGTAAGAGCGTTTTTACTTTCTGTTGCTAAAAGCAATGCTTTGCCCTCTTGCTCGTATCCTTTTGGAAGATTAACGAGCTTAAACACCAACATTTTATAGAAATAAACGTCTTGATTCTGGTCAGCTTTGAAAAGACCCATACCAAAAATTTTATCACCGAGTTTTACATAGTCGATTGTAACAGGAATATCTTCGTTACCCATATTAACTGATGTTTTTACTGTTGCGTTGGATTTTACAGCAGTCATTTTATCATTTGTATATTGATAATATTGAAGTGTATAGTCCGACTCTGAAAATCCGAAGAAAATATCAGGAATATCTGACTGAACAATATTTTGTCTGACTGCTCCGCGAGAAATCTGAACATCACTTAATTTCTCACCCGTGCCAACTGTTGTTGATTCAGGATTATCAACATTCAAATCTTCTCTTGTGAAAAAGTTGAAACCAACTACAAGTGCAATCATAAGAACGGCAAAAACAGCAACACCCATTGTTATAAAATCTTTTTTACCTAATGGTTCACGCTCTTTTTTCTCTTTTGGCGCTTTTTCTTTTTTAGGTTTTGGCAGTTTTGTTTCTTTGACTTTCTTTTCTTTCTTCGCTTTTATTGGTTTAGGTTCTTTTGTTTTCTTTTCTTTCGGTTGCTTTGGTTCTTTAACCTTTTTAACCTTTTCTTTTTTAGGTTTTTCTTCTGAAACCTTTTTAACAGTCTTTATTGTTGGAAGCACAACTTCTTCTGTTCTGCGCATTTCTGATGTTACTTCTTCAACAATAATTTCAGGTTGTTTTGGAGTTTCTGTTTTTTCTTCTTTTGCAAAAAGAGATTTTTTAGGTTCTTTAACCTTTTTTTCTTTTGGTGGTTTAGGTTCTTTTTGCTTTTTCTCTTTCTTTTCTTTTTTCTCTTTTAGTGGCTTTGGCTCTTTAACTTTCTTCTCTTTAGGAGCTTTTTCCTTTTTCTCTTTTGGCTCTTTGACCTTTTTAGCTTTTTCCTTTTTTGGCTTTTCTTCCTTTACAGGTTCTTCTATAACAAGGTCTTCTTCGCCAATAGACTGATATTTATTATTGAGAGATTTGTTTTCTTCCAAAATATTACCTCCCGAAACTTGCATATTTATTCTATTATACAATTTTATGTTTGTTTATGCAATATGGAATTTGTAACTGTCTTGTAATAGAGTGATTGTTGATTTTTAGGCTTGCTTGTGCTATTATATAATGTAATAGAAATTTTTATGTATATGCATTGGAGCGAATAAAATGAGTCTTGTCAAAGATATTTCACTTTTCCCATCGGGACAACAAAAAATTGACTGGGTAAAGGCACATATGCCTGTGCTTCGCAGTATTGAAAAAGATTTCATTGAAACAAAGCCTTTTAAAGATTTAAAGGTTGCACTTTCAATTCACCTTGAAGCAAAAACTGCATATCTTTGCACAGTGCTCGCAGCAGGTGGTGCAGAGATGTATGTTACAGGCTCAAACCCACTCTCAACTCAGGATGATGTTGCGGCAGCACTTGCACACAATGGTCTTAATGTTTTTGCTTGGTATAACGCAACAAGCGAAGAATATATGGCACATCTTCGTGAAGTTATTAAAGTTGGTCCTGATGTAATTATTGACGACGGTGGCGACCTTGTAAACCTTATTCACAATGAATATCCTGAACTTTTACCTAAGGTTATGGGTGGTTGCGAAGAAACAACAACCGGTATCATCCGTCTTGTTTCAATGCACAGAGATGGTCAGCTTAAATTCCCTATGATTGCAGTTAACAACGCAAAATGTAAATATCTTTTCGATAACCGTTATGGCACAGGTCAGTCTGTATGGGACGGAATAAATCGTACAACAAACCTTATTGTTGCAGGCAAAACTGTAGTTGTTGCAGGTTATGGTTGGTGTGGTAAAGGTGTTGCAATGCGCGCAAAGGGACTTAATGCACAAGTTGTAATCACAGAAATTGACCCAATCAAAGCTATGGAAGCTCGAATGGACGGCTTTGATGTTATGGAAATGACAGAAGCTGCAAAAATCGGTGATTTCTTTGTTACTGTTACAGGTTGCAAAGATGTTATCACAAAAGCAGCATTTGAGAATATGAAAGATGGTGCAATCTGTTGCAATGCAGGTCATTTCAATGTTGAAATCAACATCCCTGACCTTGAAGAATTAGCAGTTGAAATCAAACCACAGAGAAATAATATTATGGGTTATACTCTCGCAAATGGCAATACTATCAGTATTATTGCAGAGGGTCGCCTTGTAAACCTTGCCGCAGGTGATGGACACCCAGCAGAAATTATGGATATGAGTTTCTCTATTCAGGCTCTCTGTGCAGAATATATTGTAGGAAATCACGACAAGTTAGAAGTAGGTGTTGTTGATGTCCCTGAAGAAATCGACAGAAAGGTAGCGTTGAGAAAACTTAACAGTTGGGGAACACAGATTGACGTTCTCTCACCTGAACAAGAAAAGTATATCAATAGCTGGAATGTATAAAAATGAGCAATTATTTCAGATATGAAAATCAGCCTTGTCCCGTTTGTAATGAAAATTTTCAGCCAAACGACGACATTGTTGTATGCCCTGTTTGTGGCTCACCACACCACCGTGATTGTTACAAGAAAAATGGTGAATGTGGCAACTTTGAAAAACACAACGTGGGTTTTCGTTGGGCTCCTGAAAATGCAGAAGCGCCAACAAACGAACCTATAAATAACGAACCACAAAACAAAGTTCCACCATTTATGAGTGGTCAACCATTCAGTTCACAAGATGCGTCTTCAACTGTTTTCTTCGGCAATGGCACAAATCCATTATCGCTCTTTCCAAAAGAGATGGAAGATGATGTTTCAACTGATGATGTTGCAGAGTTTGTGGGACTTAGTGCACCAAAATATGTGCAAAACTTTTTCTATGCAAAATCAAATAAGAGAACTTTCAACTGGGCAGCATTTTTCTTCACACCTTATTGGTTCTTTTATCGCAAGTTATATAAACTCGGTGCAATTTTCTTGGCAATCACACTTCTTTTATCTATTGGATTTAGTTTTATGCCACCCGTTCAAAAATTTTATACCGATATGACTGAATGGACAGAAAAATACAACTTTGAAAGTTTCAGTAGTTTAACCGAAGAAGAGCTTGCACAAGCAAACGAAGAAAGAAATGCACTTGTTTTTGAAAATCTAACAGGCACAGCACTTGTTCTTGTGCAAGGTGGTCTTGGTCTTGCAATTCAGATTTTTATTGGTTTTAAAGCTAACAAATGGTATTATGACCACAGCATTAAGAATATTAAAAAAATCAAAGCAGAAGAGCCTGATGTACAAAAACAAAGACTTCTTCTCTTTAAATCTGGTGGTGCATCAATGGGTGCAGCATTCCTTGCAGTTCTCGTTAATAATATGGTAGTTATGGCAGTTGAAATGCTGCCCACATTTATAAAATAATTCTTCATTTAAGGAGATTGGTATTATGAAAATTACAAAGGCGATTATCCCTGCAGCAGGTCTTGGAACAAGAGTTCTTCCTGCATCCAAAGCAGTTCCAAAAGAAATGCTCAACATTGTTGATAAACCTGCAATTCAGTATCTTGTTGAAGAAGCTGCAAAATCAGGTATTACTGATGTGCTTATTATCACAAATCGTGGCAAGGGCGTTATTGAAGACCATTTCGACCACGCTTATGAGCTTGAAGACAAATTGAGCAAAAATCCTGACAAAAAAGAGCTTTATGAAGCAGTGCTCGAGCCATCACAGCTTTGCAATACATATTTTCTTCGTCAGAAAGAAACCGGTGGACTTGGTCACGCAGTTCTTTGTGCAAAGAATTTCGTGGGCAACGAGCCATTTGCAATTCTTTATGGTGATGATGTTTTCATTTCTGACAAAGAGCCAGTTACAAAACAACTTATTGATGCTTATGAAAAATATGGCAAGGGCGTTGTTGGTGTTAAAGAAGTTCCAACAAAGGACGTTTCAAAATATTGTTCACTTAAGGTTGAAGAAATCGAAGATAAGGTTTTCAACTGTACAGATATGATTGAAAAACCAAAGCCAGAAGAAATTTTCTCAAACTATTCAATTCTTGGCCGTGTTGTTATGCCACCTGAAATTTTCGATATTCTCGAAAGCACACCAAAGGGTGCTGGCAACGAGCTTCAACTTACAGACGCTATGAAAACACTTGCACAGACAAAAGGCGTTATCGCTCTTGATTATTACGGCACACGCTATGATATGGGTAACAAAATGGGTATTATGAAAGCAAACTGCGAAGTTGCTCTCAACCACCCTGAAATCGCAGACGATTTCAAGGCATATATCAAAGAATTGGCAAAGAATTTATAATTGAACAAAAAATTAAGGACGGTTAAATGACCGTCCTTTTGTTTTACTCATTTACAAAAGTAATTCTTTATTCTTTCTACTGCTTTAATTGTATTTTCTGTTGAGCCGAATGCTGTGAGTCTGAAATATCCTTCACCGCTTGGTCCAAAGCCTTCACCTGGAGTACCAACAACCTGAATGTTTTCAAGAAGTGTGTCGAAGAATTCCCAACTGCTCATTCCGTCAGGAGTTTTGAGCCATACATAAGGTGAATTCACTGCACCATAAACTGTAAATCCACACTCTTTAAGTCCGTTATAAATAATCTTTGCATTGTTCTGATAATATGCAATAATTTCACGAATCTGCTTTTTGCCTTCTTCGCTATAACAAGCTTCTGCAGCTCTCTGTGTGATATAAGAAACGCCATTGAACTTTGTTGCCTGACGGCGAGCCCAAAGTGCGTTTAATTCAACACCGTCAACTTTAATGTCGTGTGGAACAACTGTGTAACCACAACGAACACCTGTAAAGCCGGCAGTTTTTGAAAAGCTTCTGAACTCGATTGCACAAGATTTTGCACCCTCGATTTCATAAATTGAATGCGGAACATCACCTTCTGTGATGAATGCTTCATAAGCAGAGTCAAAAAGGATTACTGCACCATTTTCGTTTGCATAGTCAACCCATTTTTTGAGTTCATCTCTTGTTGCCGCCATACCTGTTGGGTTGTTAGGGAAGCAAAGATAAATAATATCAACCTTTTCTTTTGGGAGTTCAGGCAAGAAATTATTTTCAGCAAGGCAAGGCATATAATAAATATTTGTCCAACCGTTTTCTGTCTTGTCACCTGAACGACCACTCATAACATTTGTGTCAACATAAACAGGATAAACAGGGTCACAAACTGCAACTTTATTGTCAGTTGAGAAGATGTCGCCGATATTACCACAATCACTCTTTGCACCGTCTGATACAAAAATTTCACTGTTGTCGAGCTCTACGCCATATTTTTTATAATCGTTATCGTTGATTGCATTGAGAAGCCAATCGTGACCATATTCTGGTGGATAACCCATAAATGTTTTTTCGTCTGCCATTTCGTCAACTGCTTTGTGCATTGCAGTAATGCAAGCATCTGCAAGTGGACGAGTAACGTCGCCGATTCCAAGACGGATAATCTGTTTGTCAGGATTAGCCGCAGTATAAGCCTTTACCTTTTTTGCAATGTTTGAGAAAAGGTATGAACTCTGAATTTTCAAAAAGTTTTCATTTATTTTCATAATTGTCCCTCCGACAACATTTTTTACACATCTATTTCACCCGTGAACACTTTAACCGCGTTGCCACTTAAATAAACATTATCGTTTTTGTGCCATTTAACTGTTAATGTGCCACCTTTGGTGTGAATTTTAATGTCTTCGTTTTTTGAGCATATTCCGTTTATGACTGATGCCACCGCAACCGCACAAGCACCTGTGCCACAAGCCAAGGTTTCACCGCTTCCACGCTCCCACACACGCATTTTAAGATTATGTTCATCAATAATCTCAACAAACTCTGTGTTTATTCTTTCGGGAAACATTTCGTGGTTTTCAAAAATCGGACCGATTTTTTCTAAATCTAATTTATGTATACATTTATGAAAAACTATGCAATGTGGGTTGCCCATACTGACACAAGTTATTTCATAATCCTTATTTTCAATGTTAAGAATTTCGTTTTTTACGATATTGTCACCATATCGTGTGGGGATTTGCCTACCATTTAATATAGGCTTACCCATATTCACTCTGCCACCCGTTGCAAATCCATTTTTATCAAGAATTTCAACAAGTTTTATTCCGCTGAGCGTGTCAATTTTTATAATTGGTTTCTTTTTTCTGTTATCATATATGTATTTGGCAACACAACGGATTGCATTGCCACACATTTTTGCCCTTGAGCCGTCTGCATTATAGATATCCATATAGCAATCGGCAATATATGATGGTTTTATGAGCACAATTCCGTCTGCACCAATTCCATAATGTCTGTCACTTAAAGTTTTTGACAATTCTGCTGGGTTTTCAACATTTTGCGAGAAACAATCAATATAAATATAGTCATTTCCTGCACCGTGCATTTTTGTGAATTTCATAAGTAATCCCCCACTGCATTTTTATAAATTCTATGCAGTGGGGTTCGTTTTATGAATTATTCATATAAAGGATATTTTTTGCAAAGCTCTGCAACGCCCTTTGTGATGTAATCTTTCTGATTTTCGAAATCAGTTGCTGCGAGATAGATAAACTCTGCAATTTTATCCATATCTTCTGTACCCAAGCCCCTTGTTGTAACTGCTGGAGTGCCAAGTCTGACACCGCTTGTTACGAATGGTTTTTCAGGGTCATTTGGAATTGCATTTTTATTTGCAGTAATATGAACTTCATCAAGTCTGTGTTCAAGCTCTTTACCTGTAATACCAACTGAACGAAGGTCAACAAGCATAAGGTGATTATCTGTGC
This sequence comes from Candidatus Fimenecus sp., assembly GCA_045613685.1. Classification (GTDB taxonomy): domain Bacteria; phylum Bacillota; class Clostridia; order Oscillospirales; family Acutalibacteraceae; genus Fimenecus. The sequence continues at coordinate 14,248 of JAZLBL010000044.1, forward strand.
CACCTGACACAAGATTAATGCCACGCTTTGTGAGTCCTTCTGCTAATGCTTTTGCATTGTCGATAACTCTTTGCTGATAAGCCTTGAAATCATCGCTCAATGCTTCGCCAAAACAAACTGCTTTACCTGCGATAATATGCATTAAAGGACCACCCTGTGTGCCTGGGAAGATTGCCTTATTGAACTGCATACCGAATTCTTCGTCTTTGCAAAGAATGATACCACCACGAGGACCACGAAGTGTCTTGTGAGTTGTTGATGTAACAACATCTGCGTAAGGCACAGGTGATGGGTGAAGACCTGCTGCAACAAGGCCAGCAATATGAGCCATATCAACCATAAAATATGCGCCAACGCTATGAGCGATATTTGCCATTCTTTCGAAGTCGATTGTTCTTGGATATGCTGATGCACCTGCAACAATCAATTTTGGTTGACATTCTTTTGCTTTCTGTTCAAAAGCATCATAGTCAAGGAATCCGTTTTCGTCAACACCATAAGGCACGAAGTTATAATATTTACCTGACATATTAACTGGTGAGCCGTGTGTTAAATGGCCACCTTCTGCAAGGTTCATACCCATAACTGTGTCGCCTGGATTAATAAGAGCAAAATAAACTGCCATATTTGCCTGAGCACCTGAATGCGGTTGAACATTGGCATAAGCAGCACCAAAGAGTTTTTTAAGTCTGTCGCGTGCGATATCTTCAACGATATCAACATGTTGACAACCACCATAATATCTCTTGCCAGGATAACCCTCAGCATATTTATTTGTGAGAACGCTACCCATTGCAGCCATTACTGCAGGAGAAACAATGTTTTCGCTTGCAATAAGTTCAAGATTTTCTCTCTGACGAGCAAGTTCAAGGTTCATTGCGCTTGCAACTTCAGGGTCAGTATTGTTTATAAATCCGATTGAGTCAATCAAGTTATTAAACATAATTACAAATCCTTAAATTACATATTTCCTGAATAGTTAGGAGCTTCCTTAGTGATATAAACGTCGTGTGGATGGCTTTCTTTAAGACCTGCGTTTGTAATTCTGATAAACTGAGTCTTTGTTTTGAGCTCTTCGATTGTTGCACAACCACAGTAACCCATACCTGCTTTAAGACCACCCATAAGCTGATAAATTGTATCTGAAAGAAGTCCCTTATAAGGAACACGACCTTCAACGCCTTCTGGAACAAGTTTCTTGTTGTTAGCTTGGAAATATCTGTCTTTTGAACCGTTGTTCATAGCTGCGATACTACCCATACCACGATAAACCTTCAACTGACGGCCTTGATAGATTTCGCTTTCACCTGGTGATTCTTCACAACCTGCAACAAGTGAACCAACCATGATAGCTGAAGCACCTGCAGCGATTGCCTTAACGATTTCACCTGAATATTTGATACCACCGTCAGCGATTACTGTGATACCATGCTTTGCAGCTTCGTTTGCTGAATCATAAACTGCTGTAATCTGTGGAACACCGATACCTGCAACAACACGAGTTGTACAGATTGAACCAGGGCCGATACCAACCTTAACGCAGTCTGCACCTGCATCAATAAGAGCTTTTGTAGCTTCTGCAGTTGCAATGTTACCACCGATAAGTGAAAGGTCAGGATATGCTGCCTTAACTTTTGCAACAGCATTGATGATGCCTTGGCTGTGACCGTGTGCAGAGTCAAGAGTGATAAGGTCAACGCCTGCTTCAACAAGAGCGGCTACACGGTCAAGCACGTCTGCAGTTGCACCAACAGCGGCACCGCAAAGAAGACGACCCATTGAGTCACGAGCTGAGTTTGGATATTTAACTGCTTTTTCAATATCTTTAATTGTGATGAGACCTTTAAGGAAACCTGCTTCGTCAACTAATGGAAGTTTTTCGATTTTGTGTTTCATAAGGATTTGTTTTGCTTCGTCGTGGCTTGTGCCAACAGGAGCAGTAACAAGGCCTTCACTTGTCATAAAGTCTTTGATTTTACCGCTATAATCAGCAATAAATCTCATATCACGGTTTGTGAGAATACCAACGAGTTTGCCGTTTTCGTCACAAATTGGAACACCAGAAATCTTATAACGGTGCATAAGATTATCTGCTTCTTGAACTGTATTTTCAGGAGATAAGAAGAATGGGTTATTGATAACGCCGTTTTCACTTCTCTTAACTTTATCAACCTGTGCTTTCTGTGCTTCGATTGACATATTCTTGTGAATGATACCAATACCACCCTCACGAGCAATAGCAATAGCCATATTACTTTCAGTAACTGTATCCATCGCTGCTGTGAGCACAGGAGTGTTTAATCTAATGTTTTTTGTGAGCTGTGTTGAAATATCAACATCACTTGGAAGAACATTACTCTCTGCTGGAATCAAGAGCACATCGTCAAATGTAAGTCCTTCTTTTGCAAACTTGTTATCTGTTATCATTTTTATATCTCCTTTTTTATAATCTCTTTTATTTTTCGTTTCAGTGTATTAACGAGAAAATTTTATCCGTCAAGATATTATTCTGCTGGGAAGAATGCTTTATGAATTGCACTAACTGCGCGGTCAGCATCTTCTAAGTCAATAAGAACTGAAATCTTGATTTCGCTTGTTGCAATCATATCAATGTTGATATCTCTTTCATAAAGAGCTTCGAACATTTTTGATGCTGTACCTGGATGTGATTCCATACCAGCACCAACGATTGAAATCTTAGCAACTGATGTGTCGCAGATGATAGCGTCATCTTCAATATCAAATACTTTCTTTACGCATTCAACTGTTTCTTCTGCATTGCTCTTAGAAACTGTGAATGTAATATCTTTTGTGTTATCACGACCAACTGACTGTAAAATAATGTCAACGTTGATTTTGTTTTTTGCAAGAATATCGAAAAGTTTAAAAGCAACACCTGGTGTGTTTGGGATTTTTGTAACTGAAATACGTGCTACATCTGTATCTTTTGTAACACCTCTGATAAGCATTTTTTCCATTTTGGTAACCTCCTTAACGATTGTACCGGGAACTCTCTTAAGACTTGAGAGAACTTCTAACTCAACATTATATTTTTTAGCCATTTCAACTGAACGATTGTTTAAAACCTGAGCGCCAAGAGTTGCAAGTTCAAGCATTTCATCATAAGTGATTTCTTGAAGTTTCTTTGCGTTTTCTACTTTTCTTGGGTCTGCTGTGTAAACGCCTTCAACGTCTGTGAAAATCTGGCAACGGTCTGCACGAAGTGCTGCTGCGATTGCAACTGCACTTGTATCACTACCACCACGACCAAGAGTTGTTAAATCGTCATATTTATTAATTCCTTGGAACCCTGCCACAACAACAATGTTATGACGGTCAATTTCAGAACGAAGTCTGTCTGTCTTAACATTCTTGATTCTTGCTACACCATAAGCAGAGCTTGTGTTGAAACCTGCTTGCCAACCAAGAAGAGAAACTGCAGGACAGCCTAACTTTTCGCAAGCCATAGCAAGAAGTGCGATTGAAATCTGCTCACCAGATGCCATAAGCATATCCATTTCTCTCTTTGATGGCTTACTGTTAATTTCATAAGCCTTTTCAATCAAATCATCTGTTGTGTCACCCTGTGCTGATACTACAACAACAACGTCATTACCTGCACGGTAAGTATCAGTAACAATCTGGGCAACATTCATAACTCTTTCGGCGTCACGAACACTTGAACCACCGAATTTCTGAACTATAAGTCCCATATTTGCCTCCTAAATGGATTATTTATCAATAGTCTGTTACTCTGATAAGAGATTTTATGCTAATTGAAGAAATACTGTTAAGTTTTTCTGTCAATTCTTTTTCTTCCATAGCACTTGTTACAAATGCCAATTCATTTGACTTGCAACCTGAGAATTCAAGAACCTGAACTTTGCCGATTGTTGCAACAACATCTTGCAATGCATTTGCTTTATCTGTAACTTCAGCACGGATGTAAAGCGGATTTGTTGCAGATTTATAATCAACAACATAATTTTCTTCAGCTTCTCCCCAACCGAGTGGTTTCTTTCTTCCCATATTTCTTGCACAGTCAATAACGTCTGCCACAACTGCTGATGCAGTAGGAAGTTTACCTGCACCCTTACCATAGAACACAACATCACCTGTTGCGTCCCCTCGTACAAGAATTGCATTGAAAACATCATTAACTGATGCTAACTGACTGCCATCCATAACGATTGCAGGAGAAACGATAGCGAAAATTTTTCCGTCATCCATTCTCTTTGCGCGACCAAGAAGTTTAATCACGCCACCAAATGCACCGATATATGCAACGTCGTCAAGAGTGATTTTTGTAATGCCTTCTGTATAAACTGAATCAGGATAAACATGTTTGCCAAAGCAAAGAGATGCAAGAATACAGATTTTTCTGCAAGCATCATGACCTTCAACGTCTGCTGTTGGGTCTTTTTCTGCATAGCCATTATCCTGAGCAAGTTTTAACGCATCTTCAAAACTCATATTCTTTTCAATCATCATTGTGAGAATAAAGTTTGTTGTGCCGTTTAAGATACCTGCGATTTCGTCAATCTCGTTTGCTGCAAGACATTGTGAAATTGGTCTGATAATTGGAATACCACCACCAACTGATGCTTCAAACAAAAAGTTCACATTGTTTTCTTGGGCAAACTGTAAAAGTTCATAGCCTTTTGCTGCAACAAGTTCTTTGTTTGATGTTACAACGCTCTTACCTGCTTTAAGACAAGATGAAACAAACTCGAAAGCCGGGTGAAGTCCGCCCATTGTTTCAACAACAATCTTAACATCATCATCGTTAAGAATAATATTAAAATCCTTAATCATTTTGCTTTCGTGAGGGTCCCCTGGGAAATCTCTCAAATCAAGGATATATTTAACTTCCATTTCATTTTGGGTGCTTCTTTTTACGATACTATCGTGATTTTTAGTGATAACTTCAACCACACCAGAACCAACTGTACCATATCCCATTACTGCAACATACATTATTAAATTCACGTCCTAACTGTGAAAACTTTCTGTAAAAAAGGTTATAGTCAAGCATTATAAAAATACTTTTAAATATTCTATCACAAAACCCTTAGAGAATAAAGGGGTAATATACAATATATTTCAAAAAATTTTTGGGCTTTTTTTAGAAAAATTTACATATTTTTAATACTTTTTAATTGTATATTGCGTAAAAATGGTTTATTATATTGATAACAACTATTTTTGGAGAGTTCTTTATGACAGGAATTGAAAAGAAAAAGAATTTTATAATCAGCGTTTTGTATGGTGCGATTGTTCTCACATTGTTCTATGCATTTTTCAAATATGCATTTGGTTTATTCTTACCTTTCATCGTTGCAGTGCTTGTTGCAATGATTCTTCAAAAGCCAATTAACTTCATTTGTAGCAAAACACCATTAAAGCGTGGAATTATTTCAGTTTTTGCGGTTCTCATTTGCTCACTTGCTATTCTTTGTGGAATAGGTATGATTTTTGTGTGGATTGGTACAGAGCTTAAAGGCTTTTTCCAATATATTATGATTCAGTTAGAAGATATTCCATCATTTCTTGTAAAAATTGAATTGGCACTCAGAGATGGTCTTTCTTTCTTGCCTGATAAAGTTGAGAGTACAGTTACTTCATTCATCAGTGAAAAACTTAACGAACTTTTAAATTCTTCAAACAAGTCTGATGCGCCAACAACAAGTTTTGATATTTCAAGTCTTGCAACTCCACTTTTGGGAATTCTTGACACAGCAAAGCAAATCCCAACAACTATTGTTTCGGTTGTTATTGCAATTGTTGCTTGTTGCTTTATGGCATCTGATTTCAAGACAGTAAAAAAAGTTATTCTCAGTCTTTTTAAACCTGAAACAAGAGAAAAGGTTGTCAGAGCAAAGCATCTTTTATTCCCTGCACTTGGCAAAATGGCAAAAGCTTATGCTCTCATTATCACAATCACATTCACCGAACTCTCTTTAGGACTTTTTGTTCTTCAACTTATGGGTATTTATGAAAGTGGATATATTTTCATAATTGCAGGAATTGTGGCTCTCATTGATATTGTTCCCGTTCTTGGAACAGGAACTGTGCTTATTCCTTGGGCTGCTTATTCTCTTTTTACAGGAAATATTCCTATGGCTATTGGTATAATCGTAATGTATGTCTGCATAACAGTTATAAGACAGATTATCGAGCCAAAACTTGTTGCTGCACAACTTGGTATTCCACCATTCACAACAATTATGGCAATGTATATCGGTTCAAGAATTTTTGGGTTTATTGGACTTTTCCTTCTCCCAATTACAATCGTTATGGTTAAAATGCTTAATGATGAAGGAATCATCCATGTATTCCACAAGGTTGAAGACGACGAACTTTTGGGTGTAAAACCTGAAGCAAAGGAAGAACAAGTATGATAGATATTCATAACCATATACTTTTTGGCATTGATGATGGCGCAGAAGATATTGATACTTGTATTGAAATGTGCGTTGATGCTTATAAAAACGGATGCACTGCAATAGCTGTTACACCGCACTTTTTCAAATATAACAAACTTGACGATTTCATATATGAAAGAACTGAAAAAATCAAAACTCTTCGTCGCATTTTAGAAAATGAAGATATTCCACTTTTAGTGTTTTCTGGTGCAGAGCTTTTTCTCTCTGATGAGATTTTTGATGCAGAAAATTTAGATGCTCTCACAATAAATCATTCACGATATATGCTTTGCGAATTCCCATTAGGTCCTTTTGATGTTGAGAGAGTGCCTTTGTGGATTGACGAGCTTATCTCTCGTGGTTACACTCCAATTATCGCTCACCCTGAAAGATATGTTGAATTTCATCGAAATTTTCATATTATTGATGAGCTCATTGACCGCGATGTTGTTTTTCAGGTAAACATCGACAGTTTGACTGGTAGCAACGGACGAGAGCCACAAGCAATGGCAGTTGATATGGTGAGAAGAAAAATTGCAAAGCTTATTGCAACTGACGCTCACGATTTGGAATATCGTCATACAAGAATCAAAGATAAATTTAAGAAATTGCCCGATGTAATTACAGAAGAAATGCTTGAATTCTGTATGAATGAAATTCCTGATAGAATTTTGAAAAATAAAGAGATATAAACAAAAGGACGGTTAAACCGTCCTTTTTATTTATGCTTTTGTTTTCATTCTTGCTTTAAAAAACTCTGCGATTTCTGTGTTGGCCATGTCACCATATTTAGAGAATGGGTCAACCACGTTGAAAACATGGGATAATGGTTTGTCAAAATCGTGGAATTTATATTCAATGCCGTTTCTTTCAAGAATATCTTTTAATTTATAGCATTGCTTTTTAAGGAAGTCATTTCTTGCTGTATTTACATAAAATGGTGGAAAATCTTTTGATATTATTCTGTTAACATCAAGATATTTCTTGAATTTACTCTTTCTCCACTTATCGCCCAAAAGAATTGGCACATTTACATTCATAAGAAAATTAGGGCTTAACAAATCAACCGCTGGGCAAATTGCAGCAACTGCATTAAAATCAAATCCACAATATGATACGCCAAAATCCTTTTGCATATCTTCATTAAGATTTACAGCAGTTGTTACACAAGAGAAATGGCCACCTGCTGAATCACCTGCAAGGAATATATTATCCATATCAGCAGGGTAATCTTTAAGGTTTTCATTGAGCCATTTAAGTGCAGAGAAAATGTCACGAATCTGGTCGTCAAAAAGCACGTCACCTGCAAGACGATAGTTAATTGATGCAACTAAAAATCCTTTTTCACTGAGTTTAAGGCAAAAATTCTTGTTGATTTCTTTATAACCATACATCCATCCACCGCCGTGAATGTCAATAATCACAGGCAAATTTTCTGTTGTGCCTTCAGGATAATAAATATCGAGAAGATGTGCTTTTTCACCATCATTAATATATGGAATATCAAGGATTTTAACAAGACCTTCAGGCTCTGTCTGTGATGCAATTCTCTTTGCATCCATTTTGCCTGTATTCTCCCAGTTTTTATCAAGAATTGGTTTTAAGATATACATAATTCAATCCCCCTAAATTGTGTTTGCGGTATTTGCAACTTGCAAACTATAAATTTTCTTCGCAACCTGTTTGCCAATCTGCTTGTGCTCTTGCTTTTCGAAATTATGGTCTGTTGACATAATCTCTTTTGCAAATTCCTGAGTCTGCATAAGTATTTTTGTATCTGTCATAATATCTGCTATGCGAAGTTTTGGAAGACCGTGTTGACGAGTACCAAAGAAATCACCGGGACCACGAAGTTTTAAATCTTCGTCTGCAATTTTAAAGCCATCAGTGGTTTCGCACATAATATTCATTCTCGCTGCGGCCTCATCACCCGTTGCATCTGTAACAAGTACACAAGTGGACTTTGCATTGCCACGACCAACTCGGCCACGCAACTGGTGAAGCTGAGAAAGACCAAATCGTTCAGCATTTTCAATTACCATTATCACGGCATTGGGCACATCAACGCCAACTTCAATAACCACAGTTGAAATAAGAAGTTGTATTTCACCACTCTTGAATTTAAGCATTATTTCGTCTTTTTTCTTTGGACTCATTTTACCGTGCAAAAGGTCCATTCTGTAATTTTTGAAAGGTACTTGCGCCTTTTTGAAATATTCTTCAACTGATAATACCCCTTGCACAAGTTCACTTTCTTCAACTAACGGACAAACAATATATGCTTGATAACCCGCGTCGAGATGCTTACGGATAAAGTCAAACATACCCCCACGCTTTGAAGAGTTGACGGCAAAGGTGTCAATCTTTTGTCTTCCCGGTGGCAACTCATCGAGGATTGAAACATTCAAATCACCAAAAAGAATGAGTGCCAATGTTCTTGGAATTGGTGTTGCAGACATAACATAAACGTGCGGATTTGTGCCTTTACTACAAAGTCCTGTTCTTTGTTTTACGCCAAAACGATGTTGCTCGTCAGTAATAACCAAACCAAGATTTTGGAATTCAACATCGTCTTGAATAAGTGCGTGAGTGCCGATTATTAAATCTATTTCGCCATTTTTAAGGCGTTCTTTTATTTCTTTTTTCTCTTTTGCTTTGGTGCTACCTGTCAACAATTCACAACGAATACCCGTATTGTTGAAAAGAGTTTTAAAGGTTTCAAAATGTTGAGTTGCAAGCACTTCTGTGGGTGCCATTAATGCGGATTGCAAACCATTTTTTGCAACTGAATAAACAATAGCGGCAGCCACAGCAGTTTTACCGCTACCAACATCACCTTGCAAAAGTCTGTTCATCTGTTTGCCACTTTGCATATCAGAAACAGCTTCTTTAACGGCTTTTTTCTGTGCGTTTGTTGGGATAAATGGCAATAACGAGAAAAACTCATCACTATAATTTTTATTGATTATATTCCCTGTTTTCACAACAGAGTTATCGTTTTTTAAGGTCAACAAACTAAGTTGCAAAATAAATAGTTCATCAAAAATCAAACGATTTCTTGCATTTTGCAAGTCTTCATCATTCTTTGGAAAATGAATGTCACGAATTGCAGTATCCAAAGAAACTAAACTGAATTTTTCTAAAATATATTGTGGTAAATAGTCAGGAATCGCATCAATATTTTCAAGTGCAAATTTAACTGCTGACTGAATTTGTTTTGATGTTATATTCTTATTTTGTGGATAAATTGGTCGCACTTCAACGCTCTCGGTCGATTTTATAAACATTGGTGCAACCATTTCACGAGCAGCAAATTTGCCCAAAGTGATTTTGCCATAAAACAGATATTCTTCACCTGTCTTCAACATTTTATCAATATATTTATTGTTGAAAAATGTGATTGAAACTGCATCATCACCGTCTGTCACGGTGCCCTTTGCAATGAGCATTCCACCACGCACTCTCTCGTTTTTCAAAGGGAAAATGAGTGTTCCTTTTATGCACACGTTTTCACCAATTACACATTGAGAAATGGGAACAATTTTACTCCAATCTTCATAAGCACGGGGATAAAAACGCAAAAGTTCCCCGACCGTTGACACACCAAGAGAGCGAAATCCGTTTGCTCGGGTTTCGCCAACGCCCTTGATATATTTAATATCGTCGGAGAACTTCATTTTTCTTACCTCTTTATATTCCCGAATAAATATTATTAGGAAATTTGTTTGTCTGTGGATTTACATCCCCTGAAAATACTGCATATCCTTTTCTGAAACACACAGGGACAAACGGATAATATTCTGTGAATATTTCAAAATACTGTTGTGCAGTTATTTCACCTGCACGGAATTTATAATACTCCGTAACAACTCTTTCGGATTTATCAATGCCCATACTCTGAGCACCGCTACCAAAAAATTGTGAAATATCCATTGAACTATCTAACTTGATTTCACCAAGATACATATCAAAATTGCCACTTGCAATTCTCTGGTTATAATCTGCAAAACTCAATGGTAAAACTGTAATTAAAAATCCACATTCTTTCAAGCTATCAGCAATATTATATGCAGCAGCCACTCTGTAACGGTTATCATTGTTTACAATTAAGGTGAATGAGAGCAAATATGCACCATTTGTTTTTGCCTTGCCTGAATAGTTTATGAAACCACATTTATCAAGAATGCTATTCGCAAGAGTTTTGTTGCTTTTAACATCAATTTGTGTAATCTCTTTGGCAATTTCACTTTCAGGATTTATTGGCAACTTAATAGGTGTTGCATGTCCCTGATAAGAAGAATTTGCAATTTCTTCTGCATTGATTTGAGCTGCGATTGCACTTCTTATGTGTTTTGTCAACGCGCCACGAGCAGAGTTGAGTCCAAGATAAACCATATTATTAAGTTGAACACTATAATCTGCACCGTTTACGCTTGTATAATTACAGCTTGACAAATCGTTGAAATAGACATCTGTTTTGCCGATTTTAAAAGCATTTTCAGAACTTTTATTTGTATCAATAGAATATAATTCTATTGTTTTTTCTGTGTTTTTACTATTCTTTAAATTATTTTGAATGTAATAATAATCCCCACTACCAGTTGGTATTGCCGATTGAGTTTCTGCTGTTCCGCTTTTAACAATAGGGAATATGAGTTTATTTGCAACATATTGGTCATTAAATGATAAACTGAACTGAACTGAATTATTGCTCATTGCAGTTGCAGAATTTACGCCTGACAACATTCCCGACCAATAATATGACGCCTTTGCCATATTGAATGAATAAACAACATCATAAGCATTAATCGGATTTGAGCCACGACATTCAGCATTTGTTCTGATTGCAACAGTTGCGGTTGTTCCATTCACATTTATAGTTTCTGCTAAAATTGGATTTGCCTTATATGTGCTATCCACAGAAAATAATGGCTCATATAAAAGATTGCAAAGATATAAATTTTCATAGCTCTTTGCAAAAAAAGGGTTAAGACCATCCGTCTTATTAAAAGGCAAAGATATTTTTCCGTCTTTTATAACTGTACCCATATTCTGCACTGATTCAGTTGTAGTTTCAGTTGTCTGGTCAGTTTCTTGTGGCTCTTTTTCGCTTTTACATCCTGCAAAAAACAAGGCAAAGCAAAGCACAAGAGAAATGACAGTCAAATATCTTTTCATATTTTCACCTTATTGTTATTGGTTCAATTTCAATGGTTTTTCCACTATCACGGTCAACTGTAAATACACAACCCTGCATAAACGCAGGTGTATCCGCAGTTTCAAACATAGTGGTAAAACCTTTTCTGAATTTTTCAATAATAATTTCTTTTTTCACACCAAGCACAGATTCTTCAGGACCCGTCATACCTAAATCGGTAATGTAACCTGTTCCATTTGCCATAATCTGAGCATCAGAAGTCTGGATGTGAGTATGTGTGCCGAAAACTGCACTGACTTTTCCATCAAGAAAATATCCTAACGCTTTTTTCTCTGCAGTTGCTTCGGCGTGAAAATCAACAAATATAATATTTGTTTCTTCTTTTAATTCTTTAATTATATTTTCAGCGGATTCAAAAGGGTCTGCGTGACCTTCAAGATAAACTCTGCCCAAAAGATTGATAACACCCACTTTATAAGCACCTTTATCAATGATTCCGTAACCCTTGCCCCACACTCCGTCGCCATAATTTGCAGGACGGATAACATTATCAGTCCTGTCGAGATATTCAAAAATCTCACGGCGTTTAAGAGAATGATTTCCACCTGTGATAAAATCGGCACCACTTGTAAAAATGTGCTCGCAAGAATTAGGTAACATTCCATTACCCACCGCAGAATTTTCACCATTTACAATGCAGATGTCGATATTGTTTTCTTTTTTAAATTGTGCAAGCTTTTGTCTGAGAAATTCACAACCGCTATTCCCCACAACATCACCAACACAAAGCATTTTAATTTCGCGTGACATAGGCACACCATTTCTATATATGGATTATTTTGCCCCGAAGCCGTATTGACATCGGGGCATTGTTTATTAGTTTTATTGCTAATCACAAAGTGTTTGAAATTAGATGGATTTTTGCTTTTGAGACCGATGGCTTACGAGTGTAAGTCAAGGGTGAAAAAGTGAAAAGGCGCTAATTTCATCACTTTGCAAAGTCTATAGCTCGGTTTTCGCGAACTATGTTAACTTTGATTTGACCTGGATATTCAAGCTCGTCTTCAATCTTCTTTGCTATTTCACGAGCAACAATAACCATCTTTTCGTCTGAAACTGTTTCTGGGTTAACCATAATACGAATTTCACGACCTGCCTGAATTGCGAAAGATTTTTCAACACCTTCAAATGATGTTGCGATTTCTTCAAGCTTTTCAAGACGTTTGATGTAATTCTGAACATTTTCACGTCTAGCCCCTGGTCGAGCAGCAGAAATAGCATCGGCTGCCTGAACAAGAACTGCAACAATTGTTTTAGCTTCGATTTCACCATGGTGAGCAGCGATAGCGTGAACAATCTTGTCGTTTTCTTTATATTTCTTTGCAGCTTCAACACCGAGCTCGATATGTGTTCCTTCGAATTCACGGTCAAGAGCCTTACCGATATCGTGAAGAAGACCTGCACGTTTTGCAGCCTTAACATCTACGCCCAATTCCTGAGCCATAAGACCTGCAATATAAGAAACTTCAAGAGAATGGTTAAGTACATTCTGACCAAAGCTTGTTCTGTATTTAAGTTTACCGAGAAGTTTAACAAGTTCAGGGTGAACACCGTTAACACCTGCGTCAACAACTGCTCTTTCACCTGTTTGCTTGATTGTCTGTTCAACTTCACGCTTTGATTTTTCAAACATTTCTTCAACACGAGCAGGGTGAATTCTGCCGTCCTGAATAAGTCTTTCAAGTGTAAGTCTTGCCACTTCACGACGAACAGGGTCAAAGCTTGAAACTGTGATAGCTTCAGGTGTGTCATCGATAATCAAGTCAACACCTGTGATTGTTTCAAGAGTTCTGATATTTCGACCTTCACGACCAATAATTCTACCCTTCATTTCGTCATTTGGAAGTGCAACAACTGAAACTGTTGCTTCTGCAGCGTGGTCTGCTGCACAACGCTGAATTGCACCTGAAATGATTTCACGAGCAAGGCTATCACTTTCGTCACGGGTTTTCTGCTCAAATTCCATAATTTTGAGAGCTTTTTCGTGAGTGAGTTGCTCTTCGAGTTCTTGCAAGAGAAGTACTTTTGCCTGTTCTTTACTGTAACCACTGATTTTTTCAAGCATTTCAAGTTGACTGCGTTTGAGCATTTCAACTTCTTCCATCTTTGCATCAGCAGCTTTAACCTTTTCTGCTAAAAGTTCTTCTTTCTTTTCAAGGTTTTCGGTTTTCTTGTCAAGATTTTCTTCTTTTTGATTAATTCTGTTTTCTTGTCGCTGTACCTCTGCGCGTCTTTCACGAAGTTCTTTATCAACTTCATTTCTTAACTTGTGTATTTCGTCTTTTGCTTCAAGAATAGCTTCTTTTTTCTTGCTTTCAGCAGTCTGCACTGCCTGATTAACAATTCTTAATGCTTCTTCATTAGCTGAACCAATTTCAGCCTCGGCAACTTTTTTGCGGTGTAATCCACCAACAACAAAGCCACCGGCTCCAAATACAACAGCAGAGACAACGGCAAGAATAATGGTAATTGGTTCCATTATGTCGTTCCCTCCTATTAAATATTTAATTTCACAAAATATATCAAAAATATGTAATGAAATTAAGATGAATGACAGTTGGGTACTATTCCCCCATACTATCTTTTATATTTTACACAAAAATAGACATTGTGTCAAGATTATATATAGTATAAAAGCAAAAAAGCAGACCCGAAGGTCTGCTTTTAAAAATTTGTTTTAATTAGAAAATTTCGTATGCGATGTTGCCGTATACGCCAGCACCAACTTCTGATTGATATGGTAAATATTCATAGTACATTTCCCACTCAACCATAACTGCACCATCTGATGCACCTGGCATTGAGTCAGCATCAAGGTCGCCTGCCATAAATGCATCAA
>JAZLBL010000045.1:0-5314 GCA_045613685.1 Candidatus Fimenecus sp.
GAATATACAGTTAAATAAGGAGGAAACATAATGTATCGTTCACACGTACTTGTTTGCGGCGGTACCGGTTGTACCTCTTCAAACAGCCAGGCAATTATTGAGGCTCTTGAAACTCAGATTGCTGAAAAGGGACTCAGTGAAGAAATCAAAGTTATCAGAACAGGTTGTTTTGGTCTTTGTGCTCTTGGTCCAATTATGATTGTTTACCCAGAAGGAAGTTTCTATTCACAGGTTAAGGTTGAAGATATTCCTGAAATCGTTGAAGAACACCTTCTTAAAGGTAGAATTGTTACTCGTCTTCTCTATGATGAAACAGTAACACCAGACGAAATCAAATCTCTTAATGACACAACATTCTATGCAAAGCAGGAACGTGTTGCTCTTCGCAACTGTGGTGTTATTGACCCAGAGAATATTGATGAGTACATAGCTTATGACGGCTATCAGGCACTTGCAAAGTGTTTGACAGAATACACACCTGAACAGGTTATTCAGATTGTTAAAGATTCAGGACTTCGTGGCCGTGGCGGCGGCGGATTCCCAACAGGTCTTAAATGGAGCTTTACAGCTGCTAATGCTGCTGACCAGAAATATGTTGTTTGTAATGCTGACGAAGGTGACCCAGGTGCATTCATGGACCGTTCAGTTCTTGAAGGTGACCCACACTGCATTATCGAAGCTATGGCTATTTGTGGTTATGCAACAGGCGCTACTGAAGGTTATGTTTATGTTCGTGCTGAATACCCAATCGCAGTTAACAGACTTCAGATTGCTATTGACCAGGCTAAAGAATATGGTCTTCTCGGTAAAAACATTTTCGATTCAGGTTTCGACTTTGACCTTCACATCCGTCTTGGTGCTGGTGCTTTCGTTTGTGGTGAAGAAACAGCTCTTATGACATCAATCGAAGGTAATCGTGGTGAGCCAAGACCTCGTCCTCCATACCCAGCAGTTAAAGGTCTTTTCGGCAAACCAACAACAGAAAACAACGTTGAAACATTTGCAAATATCCCACAGATTATTCTCAAAGGTGCTGATTGGTTCGCATCAATGGGTACAGAAAAATCAAAGGGTACAAAAGTATTTGCTCTTGGTGGTAAAATCAACAATACAGGTCTTGTTGAAGTTCCAATGGGTACAACACTCCGTGAAGTTATCGACGAAATCGGTGGCGGCATTCCAAACGGTAAGAAATTCAAGGCTGCTCAGACAGGTGGTCCTTCAGGTGGTTGTATTCCTGCATCTCTTATGGATACACCAATCGACTATGATAACCTTACAGCAATCGGTTGTATGATGGGTTCAGGTGGTCTTATCGTTATGGACGAAGACAACTGTATGGTTGACATTGCTAAGTTCTTCCTTGACTTCACAGTTGATGAATCTTGCGGTAAATGTACACCTTGCCGTGTTGGTACAAAGAGACTTCGTGAAATGCTTGAAAAGATTACAGATGGTAAAGCAACTCTCGAAGACCTTGATAAACTTGAAGAGCTTTGCTACTACATCAAAGAAAACTCACTCTGCGGTCTTGGACAAACTGCTCCAAACCCTGTTCTTGCAACACTTAAATTCTTCCGTGAAGAATATATCGCTCACATTGTTGACAAAACTTGTCCAGCAGGTGTTTGTAAGAAACTTGTTAAATATGAAATCGTTGCTGACGCTTGTAAGGGTTGTACACTCTGTTCAAGAAAGTGCCCAGTTGGTGCTATCAGCGGTACAGTTAAAAATCCACACACAATCGATACAAATAAATGTATCAAGTGTGGCGTATGTATCGATTCTTGTAAGTTCGGCGCAATTATTAAAAAGTAAGGAGAGTGCTAAATTATGGTAAACATTAAAATTAACGACAAATCATATTCTGTACCAAAGGGTAGCACAATCCTTGAAGCTGCTCGTTATGCAGGTATAGAAATCCCTACACTTTGCTACCTTAAAGATATTAACGAAATCGGGGCATGCCGTATCTGTATGGTAGAAGTTAAGGGTGCAAGAAGTCTTGTTACTGCTTGCGTATTCCCAGTTGCAGAGGGAATGGAAATTTACACAAACACAGAAAAGGTTAGACATTCAAGAAAAATGACTCTTGAACTCATCCTTTCAACTCACGATAGAAAATGTCTCTCATGTGTTCGTAGCGGTAGCTGTGAACTTCAGAAACTCTGCAAAGAGTTCGGCGTTGAAGATGAAGGAAGATTTGATGGCGAAATCATTAAATACAACTTTGATGACTCAGCAGCACACATGGTTAGAGATAACAACAAATGTATCGTTTGCCGTCGTTGTATCGCAGCTTGCGACCAGCAGGGAATTTCAGTTATCGGTGCTAACGCTCGTGGTTTTGATACTCACGTAAGCTCAGCATTTGATAAAGACCTTGCAGACGTTTCTTGTATCTCTTGTGGTCAGTGTATCGTTAACTGTCCAACAGGTGCAATCGTTGAAAAAGACAACACAGCTGAAGTTTTTGCAGCAATCAATGACCCTGAAAAGTTTGTTATTGTTCAGACAGCTCCATCAATCCGTGCAACACTCGGTGAAGCATTCGGTATGCATATCGGTACAAATGTTGAAGGTAAAATGGTTGCAGCACTTCGTCGTCTTGGTTTCGATAAAGTTTTCGATACAGACTTTGCTGCTGACCTTACAATTATGGAAGAAGCTAACGAACTTCTTGACAGAGTTCAGAATGGTGGCACTCTTCCAATGATTACATCTTGCTCACCAGGTTGGATTAAGTATTGTGAGCATTACTATCCAGACCAAATCGGCCACCTTTCAAGCTGTAAATCACCACAACAGATGTTTGGTGCAGTTATGAAGACATATTATGCTGAAAAGATGGGTATCGACCCTAAGAATATGTTTGTTGTTGGTATTATGCCTTGTACAGCAAAGAAATTCGAAACAAAGCGTGACGACCAGAATGCTTCAGGTTATCCTGATGTTGACGTTGCTCTTACAACAAGAGAATTGGCTCGTATGATTGAAACAGCAGGTATCTTCTTCCCACATCTTCCTGATGAAACATTTGACCAACCATTCGGCGAAAGCACAGGCGCATCAACAATCTTCGGTGCAACAGGTGGTGTTATGGAAGCTGCTCTTCGTACAGCAGTTGAAAAGCTCACAGGCGAAACACTCGAAGACGTTGACTTCACAGAAGTTCGTGGTATGGAAGGCGTTAAAGAAGCAGAATATGATGTAGCAGGCAAGAAGATTAAGGTTGCTATTGCTTCTGGCACAAAGAATGCAAAAGTTCTTATGGACCAGATTAAAGCAGGCACAAGCGAATATCTCTTCATCGAGATTATGGGTTGCCCAGGTGGTTGTATCAACGGTGGTGGCCAACCAATTCAGCACGCTGTTGTTCGTAACTTCGTTGACCTTAAAGCTCGTCGTGCAGAAGCTCTTTATACAGCTGACAGAAACAACGCAGTTAGAAAGTCACATGAAAACGAAGCAGTTAAGACTCTTTATACAGAGTATCTTGGCAAACCAGGTAGCCATAAGGCTCACGATATTCTTCACACATCTTATGTGGCAAGAAAGAAATATTAATTTCTGAATTAATAATGACGGACAGTATAGAAATGTACTGTCCGTCTTGTTTTTTTATAAGATTTATTGTATTATAATAGTATATATCTTTAAGAATAAAGGATTTACTATGACAAAAAGAATTATTGCATTATTGCTTGTGTTTTCATTTATCTTCTCATTTTCTGCTTGTAAAGGGGAGAATGAAATTGAAACAACAACTGAAAGCACAACTGAATCAACAACAGAAAGCACAACACAGGTGCCAACAGTAAAAGTTACAATACCAGAAGGATATACACTTGTTAAAATATCTTGGCTTTTAGAAGAAAAAGGACTTTGCACATCAAAAGATTTTATTGACGCATGTCAAAACTATAAAGATTGGCTTGATTTGACTCAGTATCCGTTTTTGAACGACTTGCAGAATGCAGAGAATGTGTGTTTCTACCTTGAAGGATATTTCTTCCCGCTCACTTATGATATTCCTGAAAATGCAACAGCACAGGATATTATAAAAATGTTCTTGAATGGCACAAAGCAGAAATTTAACGATATGTTTATGTTGTCAGTAGGGGAGTCACGCTTTAATCTTCACGAGTTGCTCACCTTGGCATCACTTATTGAGAAAGAAGCGTTCTTAGACGAACAAAGAGTAATGATTTCATCAGTTTTACACAACCGTCTTAATAAGAAGATGAAATTTCAATGCGACCCAACAGTTAAATATTGCATAGGTGTAATTGAGCTTGTTTATCCTGAAAAACTTGACCATTTCAAATACTATTATAATACTTATCGTTGTGATGGGCTTATGGCAGGACCAATCTGTAATCCGGGAATGGCATCAATCGAGGCAGCACTTAACCCTGCTGATACAAATTATCTCTATTTTATTGTGGGCACAGTCGAGCCTTATGAGGCAAAATACTCAGAAACTTATGCAGAACATTCAAAGTTCTGGAATGCAAATAAAGACAGATTGACAGGTAAGGGGTAATTATGAACATAAAGTTAGCAAACAGACTTGTAGAACTTAGAAAAGAAAATAAATTATCCCAAGAAGCGCTTGCAGAGAAATTGGGACTTAGCCGTCAGTCAATCTCAAAGTGGGAGAGAGCAGAAGCTTCACCTGATACAGATAATCTCATTGCTCTCGCAGAACTTTATGGAATGAGCCTTGACGAGCTTTTGGGTAATGAGCCTGTCAAAGCAGAAAAGACCGAAGAAAAACAAAAGAAAAAAGATAACAAACTCTTAAAATTCTCACCAATATTATTGCTTGTAGCAGTTGCAGTTTATGCAGTTGGTGGCATTGCAATAGGTGGCAAATGGTGGGGGACGGCATGGGTGATATTCACATTGGTATTATCATTCACACTCTATTCTGCATCAAAATCAGTTGCAAAGCGTGGTGTTAGAATCGCATTGACAACAGTTTCGACCATATTGGCAACAGCATCAATTTATGTGTTGTTGGGAATGTTGTTCTCACTCTGGAACATCGCTTGGATAGTCTTTCTTCTCATCCCAGCACATATTTACATATCAATAATCAAAAAATAAAAATGTAGAGAGGGTACAAGATACCCTCTCATTTTTTATGCACAAATTTGAATTTGTCGGGCTCTTTTAAAGTGCATTTACTTTGGCTCCCTCTGACGAGGGAGCTGTCGAGCGTATGCGAGACTGAGGGAGAGATTTAGTAATTGCAAAGTTCGTTTTCTCTCCCTCCGTCTTTTGCTACGCAAAATCCACCTCCCTCGTC
>JAZLBL010000046.1:0-63035 GCA_045613685.1 Candidatus Fimenecus sp.
CAGAATTACAGGAGTACATGCTACTGCTAATGTCAATGAAGTTTTAGAGAAAACAACAACATTTGACCCAGTTGTAAAATTAGTTACAAGTGACGGTTCAAAGTTGGAATATTCAAAAATTTCTATTGATGAAAAAGAAATAACAATGACTATTCCAGTCTTAAAGGTTGTTTCATTACCTACAACTGTTGAGTTTAAGAACGCACCATCTTATTTTATTGAGAATCCGTTATCATATTCAGTGTATCCATCAACAGTAAAAGTTGCAGTACCTGTTGATGTGATTGATACAACAAAGTATTTTGTTGTTGATACCATTGATTTTGCTGATATTGCAAACAGTTATAATACATTTAATGTTGATGTTGAATCTATTAACTCGTTTAAAATTGTTGATGAGTCGATAAAAAAAATTAGAGTTCGTGTAAATGCATCTAATTTTGAGTCAAAAACAATAACAGTGCCTGTATCCCAAATTACATTAAAAGATAATAGAGATGATTTTAAGGTTGTATTAAACGGAAACAAAGATATTGCTGTAACAGTTATTGGTACAGCATCATCTCTTGAAAAAATTACAGCAGACAATATATCTATAATAGTTGACACAGCAGATAAATCATTAACAAAAGATACTAATATAATTTCTGCAAAAGTCGTTGTAAATAGCGATAGTGGGTGCTGGGCATTTGGTAAATATGACGTTAAGGTGAAGGTCACGCCAAATCAATAATTACAAAAGGAGGGTGGATATATGAAAAAAATAGTTGCAATCGGTTTAGTTGTCATAATCTGCCTTGCTTTTTGTTCTTGCGATTTTTCAATTAATGCTGTAGATACATTAATGAGACCACCAAAATTGAGTGGTGAAAGCAGTCTGCTTCAAACGGCGTTTGAAAAATCTTTAAATAGTGTAGATTCTGTAATAATGAAAAATCCTATCAGTGGTGATAATCGTTCTTCATTCCTTTTCTATGATTTAGATAACGATAATTCACCAGAAGCATTTGCTTTTTATTCTGACCCTACTACTAGTGAAACAGCATATTTTAGTATCTTTAAGAAAGTTTATAATAATTGGGTGAGAGTTGCTAATATAAAAGGACGTGGAGAAGAAATATATGAGATAGAGTTTGCCGATATAAATGGCGATGATATCTTTGAAATTATTATTTCATGGACCTTTTTATCGGTTTCAGAAATGAATAAAAGTAATTCGCTATCTAATGCAAGCGACCGAATTCTAACAATTTATAGTTATGATGAAAGAGAAACTACACTTGTGAAAACTGAGTATTTTACAAAAATATTCGTCGATGATTTTAATAATGATAAATGCGACGAAATACTTTTATTAAACATTAACCTTGCAAATATTGAAAACCGTACTACGGCAAGACTTTTGAGTTTCAATTCAGATTATTTGGTGGCTAGAGATATAACTCTCACTTTAAGTAATATGGTTGATATTTATAATGTTGTTACTGATAATTTAGATGGTAACACGAGAATTTTTATTGATGGCTTGATTAACGAAAACGCACTTATCACTGAAGTGATTGATATAAATCATGAAGACTTTTCAACAAGTTTGCCATTATATGAGTCTAATACATCGGAGATTCCATTAACAATCAGGAGTTCACAAATTTTGTGTTATGACATTGATAATGATGGTGTTGTTGAAATTCCAACACAAGAGATTATGGCAAGTGCTTTTAATATATCAAATAGTTCAACAGAATTGACACCACTTTCACTGACTGTATGGTCAGAAATTAATGAAAAAGAATTATTTGTTGATTTTAAGTGTTTATATAATGTTGCGTATAATTATTATTATCTAATTCCTGAAGAATTGATTAATAATATTTCGATTACCCATAATATTGATAACTCTTCTTTGAGTTTTTATGACATTTCTGATAGTGAGATAGATAAAACTGAAATTATCTCTTTTAGGGTTTTTAACACTAATGAATGGGAAGATTATAACGGCAAATATACAAAATTTTTAGAGGACGAATTTTTAGTTTATGCATATGTTTTTAATGGTGATTCTGGGTACAGTGAAACAACACTGTTGAAAAATTTTATAATAGTTGATTAGGAGAATTATTATGAAGTATGTTTTAGTTGCTGAAGATGAAGCATCAATTCGTGATTTTGTAGTTATTAATTTACATAGAAGTGGATATGAAGTAATTGAAGCATCAAATGGTGAAGAAGCAATTAAACTTTTTGATGAATATGAATCAAAAATTGATGTTGTTATTTTAGACATAATGATGCCTAGTGTTGATGGGTTAGAAGTATGTAAATATATTCGCAATAAGAATAAGCGTGTTGGTATAATAATGCTAACCGCTCGTACACAAGAAATGGATAAAGTTACTGGGCTGATGGTTGGTGCAGATGATTATGTAACAAAGCCATTTTCACCATCCGAACTTATGGCGCGAATCGATGCAATTTATCGTAGGGTTTCATTAACAATCGTGAGCGAAGAAGAACAAAATATTGATAATTCTATTGAACTTAATGAATTTGTGTTGGATTTAAGAAGTCATACATTGACTAAAAATGGCGAGGCTGTTGAGTTAACACAAGTTGAATTTCAAATTATTGAGTATTTCTTCTCAAATCCCAATGTTGCTCTTGACCGAAAAGACATTTTGAATTTTGTTTGGGGTGACACATATTTTGGCGATGAGAAAGTTGTTGACGTAAATGTTCATAGACTAAGAAATAAAATTGAAGATGAACCTTCACAACCCAAACATTTAACAACGGTTTGGGGTATGGGTTATAAATGGATTATTTAATTTAAGGTGGTGTCAAAATGATTAAAAACAGTATTGTTAAGAGATGGGCTATGTCTGTTTTGCTTGGCATTATTGTATTAATTATCATTATTGGCATTGCAGTTGGTGTTGTTTTAAAAAGACAATATTACAACTCAGTTGAAATGACCCTAAAATCTCGAGCGACATCAATGGTTGTTTCAACCTTTACTACTTCTGGTCCTGTTACAGATGAAACTTTTAATCAGGTTGCTAGAAAATTTGTAAACAATTTTTCTGATAAAAACTTGATGGAAGTATGGGTAATTGACAAATATGGTGAAGTTGTTGTGTCTTCAACAGGTTTCTCTGTATCTGGTGAGCAATATCCAGATTATAATTTAGCTTTAATCAGTGATGATGGAAAAGGCGAGTGGATAGGTAATACACAAAACGGTGAAAAAGTTATGGCTCTTTCATATCTTTTACCTAAAGCCGACGGAACTCCAATTGGCGCAGTTAGATATATAATTTCTCTTGATGATGTTGACAAACAATTAATATCAATATTTTTGCTTATAGGATTCTTTGTTTTAATTTTTATTTTCTTTGTTTATACATCGGGCGCATATTTTATTAAGTCGATTATTAACCCTGTTAAAAAAATTAACGAAACTGCTTCAAAAATTGCAAAAGGTGATTTTAACGCGTCTATTGAACAGCATAAATACAATGACGAAATTGGTCAATTGTGTGATACTATTAATAATATGGCTCATGAAATCGGTGAAACAGAACGAATGAAAAATGAGTTTATTTCTACCGTTTCGCATGAGCTTCGAACTCCGTTAACAGCTATTAAGGGGTGGGGCGAAACAATTCGCTTAGCCAAAGATAGTGACGATGAATTAATTGATAAGGGCATTAATGTTATTGTTAATGAATCAGAACGATTAACAACGCTTGTTGAAGAATTACTTGATTTCTCACGAATGGAAAGTGGAAAACTTTCTTTAAAAAATGGAATTCTTGATATTAATAAAGAGTTGTCGGATGTTCTTGAAGTTTTTCGTGAAAGGTCAGAGCGAGACAGTATTGAACTCATTACAGAGTTGCCGAATAATCCTATAAAAATGCCAGGTGATGCTAACAGACTTAAGCAAGCGTTTGTTAATATCATTGATAATAGTTTTAAATATAACAAAAAGGGTGGCTTTGTAAAGGTTACTCTTGAAAACATAAATAATTCTATAAAAATAGCAATTAGCGACAATGGTTGTGGTATTTCTAAAAATGATTTGCCACGAATCAGAGAAAAATTTTATAAGGCGAATAATAGCGTACGTGGTAGTGGTATAGGCCTTGCTGTTACTGATGAAATAATCAAGCTTCATAATGGCGAAATGATTATTGAAAGTAAAATTGGTAAGGGCACAACAACAACTATTATTCTGCCAAAGAACAGTAGAACAAGGTGAAAATATGAGCAAAAACATTAAACATAAAACATCAATAGGTGGACAGGCTTTAATAGAAGGGATTATGATGCGTGGCCCTAAAGGTACAGCTATGTCCCTTCGTTTGCCTGATGGTTCTATTGAGACTGAAATTGAAAAGTATATTCCTTGGAAAAACAAATGCAAGCTTTTTGGATTGCCATTAATTCGTGGGGTCGTTGGATTTGCAGAATCTATGGTTACGGGATATAAATATTTAATGAAATCTGCCGACAAGACATTAACAGAAGAAGAGAAAGAAGAGGAAATGTCAAAACTTGATAAATGGCTTAATGACCATATGGGCGAAAAAATGATGGCTGTAATCAGTGTCATTTCTGCTGTATTAGGAGTTGGACTTTCATTTTTAATTTTTATGTATCTTCCAACACTTTTGGTTGACTTGTTTGATGACCACATTCTTCTAAGCATTGATGTTGCAAAATATCATCCATTGTTTGAAGGTGTTTTAAGAATAATTATCTTTATTTCATATATGATTGTTGTTTCAAAAATGTCTATGATAAAGAGAGTTTTCATGTATCACGGTGCTGAGCATAAAACAATTTTCTGCTATGAAAACGGTCTTGAATTAACAGTCGAAAATGTTAGAAAAATGTCAAGATTTCATCCAAGATGTGGAACTGCTTTTATGTTTGTTATGTTAATTATTAGTATGTTTTTATCGTTCTCACTTGTTGTTATCTTTCCAGAATTGCAGACAATAAATAAAATGCTTTGGATAATGATTAAAATCGCAATCTTACCACTTGTTATGGGTATTGGTTATGAGTTTATTAAATTTGCAGGTAAGCACGATAACTTTATAGTATCAATACTTTCGTATCCTGGACTTTTAATGCAAAGAATTACAACAGTTGAACCAACAGATGATATTATTGAAGTTGCTATTGAATCAATGAAAGCGGTTTTAACTGAAAATCCTGAGGATGATAAAATCTGATGAAAATAAAAGATTTTTACAACAAATGTGTTAGTGAATTGAGTTTTACTGATGATGCTAAATTTGAAGCTTTATGTATGTTTGAAACAATGTTAAACATTGATAAAACAAATCTTATTACAAAAGACTCAAACATTAATGACATAGATATAAAGTTAATTGAAAATGCTATTTTTAGACGAAAAAATGGTGAACCACTTCAATATATTCTTGGTAGCTGGGATTTCTATGATATGACATTTCTTGTGGGTGAAGGAGTGCTAATTCCGCGTCCCGAAACCGAAATGCTTGTAGATTTTGCGCTTGAGAAAATTAAAGATATAGAATCGCCAGTAATTTATGATTTATGTGCAGGTACAGGTTGTATTGGTTTAACAATAGCAAATCACAGAAAAGATGCAATGGTTTATCTCTTTGAGAAAGAAGAAAAGGCATTTAAATATCTTACAAAAAATAAAGAGAAATATAAATTGGATAATGCCACAATAATTAAATGTGATATTTTTGATTATGATTTTAGTCCTCTTCCATTGTGCGATATTTTGCTTTCAAATCCACCATATATAGAAACTAAAGAAATTGAATGTTTACAGAGAGAAGTGCTATTTGAACCAATATCAGCTCTTGATGGCGGCACAGATGGTCTCAATTTTTATCGTATAATTTTTGACAAATGGTTGCAAAAAGTCAAAAAAAATGGTTTTGTAGCTTTTGAATGTGGCGAAGACCAAAGCAACACCATTTGCGAGTTGTTTAGTACGAAAATATCTTCATCAAAAGTTCTTTTTGATTTCAATAATATTGACAGAATTGTGACATTTGGAATATAATATTATTTTAAGAAAACGGAAAGGAGAATTGTTATGCTTTTTGATATGCTTGGCGGAGATTTTGATTTTCTTGAACTGATGATTGGATTGTTTTCAAGACTTTTTGTCGTATTTTGTACAATGCCAATCCATGAATATGCACACGCATTAATTGCAACCAAATTAGGTGACGAAACGCCAAGATTATCCGGTAGATTAACTCTCAATCCGTTAGCACATGTTGATTTATTGGGTGCTTTGATGATTTTCCTTTGTGGTTTTGGTTATGCAAAACCTGTTAGCGTTAATCCACGTAATTTCAAAGACCCTAAAAAAGGAATGGCGTTAACCGCACTTGCTGGTCCTATTTCAAACTTGCTTATGGGGTTCTTCTTTGTATTCTTATCGGTTCTTGTCCAAACAGTATTCTATAAACTTGATATGATGCTTCTCTATCCAATGGTATCATTCTTATATTTTGCTGCTGCAATTAATGTTAATCTTGCTGTATTTAATTTGTTGCCGATTCCACCACTTGATGGCTCAAGAATTTTACAGTTGTTGATACCTGCAAAGCATTATTACAAGTTCTTACAATATGAAAGATATGTTGTAATTGTAGTATTTATTTTGATTTTATCAGGTGTTTTATCAACACCATTAGCAATTATTTCAAATTTGATTTTGAATTTGTTTTCAAATATTGCTGAAATCCCATTTAGTCTTTTTTAAGTAGGTTTTTTATGGAAAAAATATCGTATAAATTAGATGTCTTTGAAGGTCCAATGGACTTGCTTCTGCATCTAATTTCAAAGCACAAATTGAATATTTACGATATTCCTATTGTCACTCTTGTGGAACAGTATGTTGACTATGTTAGAATGATGCAAGAAGAGGATATGTATGTTGCTGCGGAATTTCTTGAAATGGCAGCAAGACTCATTTATCTGAAATCTGTGTCACTTTTGCCGGTTTATACTGAAGCAGAAGAGTTAAAGCAAGAGTTACATGGTGAACTTATAGAATATCGCGATATGAAACTTCTTGCAGAAAAATTGTCTGAAAATACTGAAGGTTTTGGCACTTTTATTAGAACTGCTGAAAAAATTGACCCAGACCAGACATATAAGAGAATTCATGAGCCTAGTGAGTTGTTTAATGCTTATGTTTCTGCTGCTGGCAAAAAGCTTCGTTCATTACCACCACCGATTGAAGCATTTAAAGAAATTGTTGTCAGAAAAGTTGTTTCAGTCGGCTCAAGAATTACAAAGATTTTTTCAAAACTGACCAAAAAAGGTCAAAAAGCAAAACTGAATTCTTTGTTTTCTGATGCTGAATCAAGGTCTGACATAGTTGCAACATTTTTGGCGGTGTTAGAGCTTACAAAATCCAAGAAAGTAAAAGTTCTTGGCGATGGTGAAGAAACACAAGTTGAATTATTAGACTCTGATTTTTCAGAGGTTAGTGAGGAATGGAACTAAATGAAAGCAAGTAAATTGCAGGCAGCTGCTGAAGCAATACTTTTTGCGTCAGGTGAGCCTGTTGAATTAGAAAGAATTGCGCAAGCACTAGAAATAGAAAATGAACTTTGCGAGCAGGTTTTATATAATCTTGCTGCAAAACTTGATGAAATAAACAGTGGTATTTGTGTATTGAAACTTGGTGACAAATATCAACTATCATCAAGAAGTGAGTTTGCTGAAGTGATTCGTGATGTATTAGAGTTGAGAAAGAATACACCTTTATCACAAGCTGCATTTGAAGTTTTAGCAGTCGTAGCATATAATCAACCTGTTACAAAATCATTTGTTGAGCAGGTTCGTGGTGTTGACTGTTCAGGTGTTATTGCGACACTTTGCCAAAAGAAACTCATAGAAGAAAAAGGTAGACTTGATTTGCCAGGTCGTCCACTTGTATATGGTACAACACCTGATTTTTTGAGATGTTTCTCAATTTCATCACTTGATGAATTACCAGAAATTCCACAAAAAGACGAACCAATTGAAGATTCAGAAAAAATTATTGAAGAATAAGAATATTCGATTTTTTTAAGGAGGTGGCTTTGTGGTTTTGTTATACATATTACTTGGTATTATTGCTTTTATTACATTAATATTGAGTATTAGAATTACAATAAATGGTGAGTTCTTTGGTGAATTTATATTAAATGTTAAGTGGCTTTTTATTAACTTGCAAATACTCCCTGCAAAACCTAAAAAGAATAAGCCACCAAAGAAAGAAAAACAGAAAAAAGAAAAAACAAAAGAAGAACAATTAACAGAAGAAAATACTGACACTGGCGAGAAAAAAGAAAATATATTTGCAAAGTTTTATAAAAACCAAGGTTTTGATGGTGTCATTGAACTTATCAACAATGCTGCAAAAGATTTAGGCAAGATGTTTTCGTCGTTTAAAAAGCATATTGTTCTTCGTGAATTATATTTATGGATGACAATTTCAAGTGGTGATGCAGCACAAACTGCTCTTGATTATGGTAGAATTTGTCAGAAGGTTTTTCCGGCATTGTCATTTATCTGTACTAATTTAACTGTAAAGAAATATGATGTTGAAATTGAACCAGATTTTATTGGCTTGAAAAATAAAGCGCAGTTTGCTTTTTCGGTTTCAATCAGACCAATTTTTATAATTAATGCGGTATTAATTTTAGCATTGAGATTGGTATTTAATGTGGTTATCAAGTTCCTTAAAGGAACTAAAAATAGAAATATAAATAAAGAAAATATAAATGAAGGTGGTGCTTTATGATGAAAGACAAATCATCAGCAGCAGGAATTCTTGAAACAACAATTGAAAAGGTTAGAGATTTAGTTAATGTCAGCACAATCATTGGTGAACCAATGAAAGTTGAAGGTGGCGTTACTATTATTCCTGTTTCAAAGGTTACTTATGGCTTCGCATCAGGTGGCTCAGACTTTCCATCTAAGAGCAATCAGGATATCTTTGGCGGCGGTGGTGGTGCTGGTGTTACAATTACACCTGTTGCATTCCTTGTAATCGACGCTTATGGAAATGTAGATATCAAACATATTACTGCTTTTGATAACGCTGCAGAACGCATTGTAGGCCTTGTTCCTGAAATGTTTGACAAAGTTTCAAATGCTGTAAATAAAGCAAAGATGGATAAAGCATATAGCGATGCTTTAATTAATAAAACAGAAGAAACAGAAGTACAAGAATAATGTCTTATATCACTGAAATATGCATATAATATTTCGGTGATATTATAATGAAAAAACTATTTTTTCTATTTTCTATTTTAATAATATTTCTTTTCACATCAGTTTATGGATATGCTTCTGATTTGCCGGAAATATCTGCGAAGTCTGCAATAGTAATTTCTGCTGATACCGGTGAAATTGTATTTGAAAAAAATCCATATCAAAAATTACCTATGGCCAGCACAACAAAGATAATGACATCTATTTTGGCGTTGGAATATGGTGCAAATGAACAATATTTTATCGTTACTGATGAAATGGTTGCGGTTGAAGGTTCTTCAATCGGACTTTTGCCAAGCGATAAGATTTCGTTAAAGACTCTTGTAAAAGGTATGCTTTTAGAATCAGGTAATGACGCTGCAAATTCAGTTGCGCATATTGTTGGTGGAACAATACCGGATTTTATTGCTTTGATGAATTATAAAGCAAATGAAATTGGAATGAACTCAACATCTTTTGAAACACCATCAGGACTTGACGGAGAAAACCATTATTCTTCGGCATATGATATGGCACTTTTAGGCGCATATTCAATCAAAAACCCTGCATTTAGGCAGATTTGCTCATCAAAAGAACAAGTTGTTTATTATGGTAGTGAACCTTATAGACGAGTTTTTATCAATAACAATAAGCTGTTGAATGATTATAGTGGTACATTTGGCATAAAAACAGGTTTTACCAAGAAAAGTGGTAGATGTTTGGTTTCGGCAGTTGAAAGAGATAATAAAACTCTGGTAGCTGTTACTCTCAATGCTCCTGACGACTGGAATGACCATATGAAAATGTATGATTATTCTTTTGAGAAAGTGTATTCAATTGATTTATCTGATGATTTACAAGATTTGTGTATTAATGTTGTTGGTGGAAAAGATAATGAGGTGCGTTTAAGTATCGCACAAAAGCCTGCAATTACTACTATAAACAAGGATTTTGTTTATGAATATAAAGTGTTTATGAAACCTTTTGAATATGCTCCAATTAACAAAGGAGATGTTCTTGGATTCATAGAATTTTATGATAATAGTGATAAACTCATTGCGACTACAGATATTTGTGCAGATTCATCAGTTGATATTAAAATAGACAATAAAGAAAAAATTAGTATATTGCAAAAGATTTTAAATTTATTTAGGTGAAATTATGGCAGACAACCAGATTAGGTTACAAAAATTTCTTTCTGAATGCGGAGTTGCTTCACGAAGAAAAGCAGAAGATTTAATTGCATCGGGCAAAGTTAAGGTTAATGGTCGCATTGCAACTATTGGTGATAAAATCAACCCTAAAAAAGATACAGTTACTGTATTCGGAAAGAAAGTTATAAAAGTTAAAAAAAATACTTATATTATGCTTCATAAACCTCGTGGATTCATTACAACCTTAAGTGATGAAATGGGTAGAAAATGTGTTGCACAACTTATAGAAGATGTTGGAACAAGAGTTTATCCTGTTGGTAGACTTGACCGTGATTCAGAAGGTCTTTTACTTTTAACTGATGATGGTGAATTTGCTAACGCTATGACTCACCCGACAAAGCATGTTCCAAAGACTTACAGAGTTACAGTTAGACCTTCAATAACAGAAGACCAAATTACTGCTTTGACAACAGGCGTTGAAATTGACGGTAGAATGACTTTACCATCTGAAGTAAGAGTAATTAGTAAACAAGAGGGTAGAGTTGTTTTAGAAATTATTATATATGAAGGAAGAAATCGTCAAATCAGAAAAATGTGTGGAACATTAGGCCTTGAAGTTGCTCGTCTTAAAAGAACACAAATCGGTTCAGTTAAACTTGGAATGTTAAAACAAGGTGACTGGCGAAATCTTACAGAAGAAGAAGTGCATAAGCTTATGGTTGCAGCAACTGTTGACAGAAAGGCTTAAAAATAATGATTTGTTACAAGCCTATACATGATATAAAAGAGTTGAAAGAACAATATTCTAATATTATCTTTGATGAAAAAAAGATATATGGTGGATATTTAGGTTTTGAAGAAGATGGAACTTTAGTAGGCAAATGCTTATTATCTATTGATGGATATAACTGTTATATCATTTCAATTAATTGTGATTATCTGGACAAGCTTTTAGTTGAAGGTTATATCCGTGCTTCTTTAAATTTTTGCGCAAACCGAAATGCTTATATAGCTCATTGTGATATTGAAGAAATTTCAGATGTGCTTTTGATGCTTGGCTTTGAAAAGAAAAATAATACTTATAGTGGAGATATCCCAACACTATTAAAGGGTAGTTGCTGTAAGTAATTGGAGTGAAATATATGATTAGAAGTATGACAGGTTATGGTCGTTTTCAATCAACAGTTGATTCAATGAATATTACTGTCGAGTTGAAAAGTGTAAATCATAGATATTTTGAATTTAATTCAAGAGTTCCAAGAAACTATGGTTTTCTTGAAGAGAAACTTAAAAGTTTTGTTAATTCTCGTGTTTCAAGAGGTAAGGTTGAATGTTATGTTTCAATAGAGAATCTTGAAGAAGATGAAGTTGAAATTGCAGTAAATCATTCTTTAGCAGAGTCTTATTGCAACGCTTTAAAAGAACTTGCAGGTAGATTAGAACTTAATTTGCGTGACGATAACATTATGTCATCTCTCACAAGATATAACGACATATTTGTTGTACATAAAAACGAAGCAGATGAAGAAAAAATTTGGAATGCAGTTAAAGTTGTAACTGATGAGGCTATAACAAAATTCATCAATATGCGTGAGCAGGAAGGTAACAAACTTAAAACAGATGTTTTAAGCAGAGCGGAAACAATTCTTGGAAAAGTTAGTGAAATTGAAGAACGTTCTCCTGAAACTGTTAAAGAATACAACGATAGATTACTCGCAAGAATCAATGAATTTTTATCAGATGTTCAAGTAGATGAACAACGCATATTAACCGAGTGTGCAATTTTTGCAGACAAGGTTGCAGTTGCTGAAGAAACTGTTAGACTTCGCAGTCATATTGACCAGTTAAGACAATTTTTAAATAGCGATGAAGCAGTTGGCCGTAAAATTGACTTCCTTGTACAAGAAATGAATCGTGAAGCGAATACTATTGGTTCAAAAGCTCAGGATGTTACAATTGCTCGAAATGTTATTGACATTAAAGCAGAAATTGAAAAAATTCGTGAGCAGATTCAGAATATTGAATGAGGGATTATAATGAAACTTATTAACGTAGGATTTGGTAACGCTGTTAATGCTGATAGAGTTGTGGCTGTTGTTTCAACGGACTCTGCTCCTGTGAAAAGAATAATATCACAGGCAAAAGAGAATCAAATGTTAATTGATGCAACACAGGGTAGAAAAACTCACGCTGTTCTCATTATGGACAGTAATCATATTATTGCCTCATATCTGAAAGCAGAAACTATTTTGGGCAGAACAGAAGAAAATGGCGAGGAGGATGAAATTAATGACTAAAAAAGGCACGTTGGTTTTATTTTCTGGTCCATCAGGTGTAGGTAAAGATACTGTTTTAGAGGTTGTTCTTAACAAAAATAAAGACCTTCAAAAATCTATTTCATTGACAACAAGAGAAATAAGAGAAAATGAGATTGATGGTAAAGACTATTATTTCATTTCTCAAGATGCTTTTGAAAATATGATTAATAATAATGAAGTTCTTGAATTTGCACAATACGGTAAGAATTTTTATGGAACACCAAAAGCGCCTATTGATAAATGGCTTGATGAGGGTAAAACAATTATCTTAAAAATCGAAGTTCAGGGTGCTAAAAAAATTAAAGAACTTTATCCTGACGCTGTGGGAATTTTTATTATGCCACCTTCAATGGATGAGTTAGAAAAAAGACTTCGATTTAGGGGTACCGAAAGTGAAGACGACATTCAACGTCGTTTAAACATTGCAAAGAATGAAATTGAAAAAAGTGTAGATTATGATTATTTAGTTGTCAATAATGAAATTGATTCCGCATCGGATGATGTGTTAAATATCGTTAAAACACTTGGTTTTACATATGAAAACAAAGAATAATATTCAATTTAAGTGAGGTAAATATTATGTTTAATCCAGATTTAAGAAATGTACTCAAAAACAATGTAAGCAGATATTCTCTTGTTACTGCTGTTGCAAAAAGAGCTAGAGAAATTGCTCTTGAAGCCGAAGAAAAATGTGAAATTCTCGATGAAAAACCAGTTAGCTTGGCTCTTGATGAAATTATTGCTGGTAAAGTTGAAATCGTTGAACCAGAAGAAATCAGAAATATATAATTAAGTTAAATTAAAATATTTTTAAGGGGGGCAGTTTATGGGAATAACAACCGTTGCAAAGGTTGCTGTTGAAAATACAGCATATTCTTTTGATATGTTATTCGATTATTCTGTTCCTTCTTCTTTAATTAATGAGATTGAAGCGGGAAAAAGAGTTTTAGTGCCTTTCGGTAATTCAAGCAAAAAGCGTGTGGGCATGGTGTTTTCGGTTCTTACTAATCAAGTAACTGACAAAAAACTGAAATCTATTAGTTGCGTTCTTGATGAAGAGCCTTTATTAACTCGTGAAATGCTTTTAACATCAAACTATATTCACGATAAGTGCTTTTGTACTTATTTCGATTCTTGCAGAATGTTTTTGCCATTGGGTATGTCAATGAACGTTAAGGTTTTGTATGCAAGCAATAATGAATATAAATCCGATACACTTAATGCTGAAGAGCTAAAGGTCTTTATTTATTTGCAAGAGAATAATAAATTTGTAAATGCTGATACAATAATTAAAGACTGCAAACTAAAAAAAAGTAGTAATCTTCTTGATGAAATGTCTGAGAAAGGTGTTTTATTGAGAAATGTTGATGCTCATCGTCGTACAGGTGATGCAACTCTTAAAATGGTGCGTCTATGTGTCGATATCGAAAATGATGCTGAAACTATTTCAAAGCTTACAAAGAAACAAAAAGAAATTATAAAAGTGTTATCTGACGTTGGCACGGCTTCAATTCGTGAAATTTGTTATTTTACGGGTTATACTGCTGCAGTTATTTCTGCACTTGAAAACAAAGGTATTGTAGAAATATATATTGATGAAATATATCGTAATCCTTATTCAGTTGATAGTCATGTAAAAAGAGATATTGTTTTATCAAGTGAGCAACAAAAAGCTTATTTGGGTTTATCCACTTTACTTGATACTGATAAACCTGAAGCAGCGCTATTATATGGTGTTACTGGTAGCGGAAAAACGCAGGTTTATTTAAAACTTATTGATAAAGCACTTGAATCAGAAAAGGGTATTATAGTGATGATACCTGAAATTTCGTTGACACCACAGATTTTATCTGTTTTTCACGAAAGATATGGCGATAAGGTTGCTGTTTTTCATAGCGCACTTTCAATGGGCGAAAGATTAGACGAATGGAAACGTATTAAGCGTGGAGAAGCTCAAATCGCTATCGGTACACGTTCGGCTGTATTTGCACCTTTTGATGAAATTGGATTAATAATCATAGATGAAGAGCAAGAACATACCTACAAATCAGAAATGACACCACGATTTCATGCGAGAGATATTGCTGGTTTTAGAATCGCTAAGAACAACGGATTATTGGTTCTTGCGTCTGCAACACCATCAATAGATTCATTTACGAAAGCCCAAAATGGTATGTATTCGTATTTTGAGTTAAACGAGAGATATGGTAATGCGGTATTGCCAAATGTTGAAATAATTGATACGACATATCAAAGTGATATGGTGTTAGAAAGTATCAGTAAACGTTTAGCTGATGAGTTACAAGAAAACTATAACAACGGCAAACAGTCGATATTACTGTTAAATAGACGAGGTTATAATACTTATGCTTCCTGTACAGAATGCGGAACTGTTATGTCTTGTCCAAATTGTAGTATTTCATTGACATATCATATTAAAAACAGTCGATTAATGTGTCATTATTGTGGATATTCTGTGCCATTCACAATTAAATGTTCTAATTGTGAAGCTGACGCAATGAAATTTACCGGCACAGGAACGCAAAAATTAGAAGAAGAATTAAAAATGATTGTGCCTGATGCAAGAGTCTTGAGAATGGATACTGATACAACATCTTCCCGATATTCTTATGACGAAAAATTTGGAAAATTTGGAAAAGGTGAGTATGACATTCTCGTTGGTACGCAAATGGTTGCAAAGGGGCTTAATTTCCCAAATGTAACACTTGTTGGCGTATTAAATATTGACCAAATGCTCTTTAATGACGATTATAAGAGTGGTGAGCGGGCGTTTGACTTAATTACTCAGGTTGTTGGTAGAAGTGGACGAGGTGATTTTCCAGGTAAAGCCTTTATTCAGACGTCTTTTCCTGATAGTGAAATCGTAACTCTTGCCAAGGAACAAGACTATAAATCGTTCTATAACCTTGAATTACCAATTAGAAAAGAAATGACATATCCGCCGTTTTGCGATTTATGTGTTATTGGCTTTTCAAGTGATAAAGAGGGTAAAGTTCTTTTTGCTGCAAATGAGTTCTTAAATGAATTAAAAAGTATAAATTCAAATGAATTTAATGATGTGAAAATTATTGTTTTAGGACCTGTAACACCACGTGTTGCAAAAATTGGCGGCAAATATAGGGTTAGAATTATAATAAAGTGTAGAGATAGTAAGAGATTGCGTGAAATGATTAGTAATCTTTTAAAGTCTTTTGAAAAAAATACAAAATATAAGGATATAAGTATCTTTGCAGAACTTAATCCTGAAAATGTGATGTGAGGATAAAATGGCAATTAGAAATATCAGAACAGAAGAAGATGCAATTTTAAGAAAAAAGAGCAGAAAAGTCGATGTTATTGACGATAGAATCATTCAATTATTAGATGATATGGCTGATACAATGTACGACGCTGATGGTGTAGGCCTTGCAGCCGTGCAAGTAGGTGTTTTACGCAGAGTTGTAATTGTTGATGTTGGCGATGGTTTATTGGAACTTATCAACCCCGAAATAATTGAAGAAGAAGGTATCCAATGTGATGTTGAGGGTTGTCTTTCTTTGCCAGGAAAACAGTCATATACAATGCGCCCAAGAACAGTAAAAGTTAAGGCACAAAATCGTGATGGTAATTGGTGTGTTTATAAAGGAACTGATTTAAAGGCTAAGGCTTTTTGCCACGAAATTGACCATCTTGATGGTGTTCTTTATATTGACCATAATGCAACAAAAGAAGAAATTGAACAATACGCAGAAAAGGAAGATTAATCTATGAGAATTATCTTTATGGGAACGCCTGATTTTTCTGTTCCTTGTTTAGAGGCTCTAATTAAAAGTGAATATGAAGTTGTTGGTGTTTTCACTCAACCCGATAAGCCAAAGGGTAGAGGATATGAGTTAACACCACCACCTGTAAAGATTTGTGCTGTTGAAAATAATATTCCGGTTTTTCAGCCAAAATCAATGCGTGATGGTAAAGCGCTAGAAATAATTAATTCTTTAAATGCTGATTTAATTATTGTTGTTGCTTTTGGGAAAATTCTTCCAAAAGAAATCCTTGAAAGTGTTAAATATGGTTGCATTAATATTCATGCTTCTCTTTTGCCAAAACTTCGCGGGGCTGCACCAATTCAATGGAGCATTTTGAATGGTGATAGCGAAACAGGTGTAACATCAATGCAAATGGATGTAGGTCTTGATACAGGGGATATGCTCATAAAAGAAACTATTAAAATTGACAACGAAATGAATGCTGGCGAACTTTTCAACAAATTGTCAGAGTTGGGCGCAAAAGTGTTGATTGACACAATACAATGTGTTGAAAACAATACTTTAAATCCTATAAAACAAGACGATTCAGAGTCAACTTACGCATCAATTCTTACTAAAGAACTCTGTCCAATAGATTTTTCAAAATCTGCAAGAGAAGTTCATAATCATATTCGTGGTTTATCACCATGGCCTGTTGCTACAACAAAAATTAACGGAAAACTTTTGAAAATTCATAAATCCAAAATTTTGGATGAAGTTTTTTCGGGTGTTTCTGGTGAAATTGTAGATAATAATAACAGATTAGTAGTGTTATGCGGTGATAATAATTGCGTTGAAATTCTTGAACTTCAGGCTGAAGGCAAAAAAAGAACAGATTCTGCTAGTTATCTTCGCGGTAATAGAATTGAGTTAGGAACAGTTTTAGGAGACTGATTTTATGAACTATTTTTCATATTATTATTTATCTAATTACAGTTATATAATTTTTGTTCTGCCATTTGTAATTTTATCTTTAATAGCATCCGCTAAGGTGAATTCTTCTTTTAAAAAATACTCTTCTGTATTTTCTCAAAGAGGATTAACTGGCTCGCAAGCTGCGTTTGAAATATTGCGATATTATGGTATAACTGATGTTAAAATTGAACGTGTTTCTGGTAATCTTACTGACCATTTTGACCCTAAGTCAAATATAATCAGATTATCTGACAAAGTGTTTGATTCAACTTCTGTTGCAGCTATTGGTGTTGCTTGTCATGAAGCAGGACACGCTGCTCAATATGCACAGAGTTATGTGCCGATTAAGATAAGGAATTTTATATTTCCTGTTGCGTCTCTTGGTTCAAAATTAGGTTTTCCAT
The DNA here is from genome assembly GCA_045613685.1 of Candidatus Fimenecus sp. GTDB lineage: Bacteria > Bacillota > Clostridia > Oscillospirales > Acutalibacteraceae > Fimenecus. The sequence continues at coordinate 17,868 of JAZLBL010000046.1, forward strand.
TGGCAATACTCGGCTTTTTTCTTGGATTTGAACCTTTGGCACTTGCTGGCGTAGTTTTCTTTGGATTTGCTGTATTTTTTCAATTTGCTACATTGCCTGTAGAATTTAACGCAAGCAGACGTGCGCTTGCTGTTATTGACGAAACAGGTATTCTTGATATGGATGAGAGAAACGGTGCAAAGAAAGTTTTAACGGCTGCTGCAATGACATATGTTGCTGCTCTGGCAGTCAGTATCGGAAACTTATTAAGATTAATTTTTATTGTAAATAGACGTAGAAGATAATTATGGATGATAGATATTTAGCTTATAAAATTTTATTAAAAATTGAACGAGATAAAGCATATTCAAATATTGCGGTTGATACAGTACTTAAAAATAATGATGTTGGTTCAGCACCATTTGTGTGTCAACTTGTATATGGTGTAATTGAAAGAAAAATTACACTCGACTACATATTATCTCAATTTCTTACACAACCATTAAAAAAACTTAATCCACAAGTTCTAACTGTTTTAAGAATGGGTGTTTACCAGATTAAGTTTATGGATAAAGTTCCTGATTCTGCTGCTGTCAATGAATGTGTTAAACTTGTTAAAAAGATTAAATGCGGTTTTGCTTCAGGACTTGTTAATTCTGTTCTTAGAAAAGTGTCAATGAATAATATTGATTTTCCTAAGACTGATAACATAGCGTATAATTTTAGTATTAGATATTCTTGCCCAGAAGAACTGGTAAAGCATTATATTGATAATTATGGTGTTGATGATACTGAAGAGTTGTTAAAAGATTCACTCGGAAGTTCTCCGATATTTATAAGAGTAAATACCTTAAAAACTACAGCAGATGACCTAATTAAACTTTTATCTAGTGAAAATATTAACGCATTTAAATGCGATGATATTGAAAATGCGTTAATTCTAAATGACGGTGGAGCTATCTTTAAGTCAAATGCTTATAAACAAGGATTATTTCATGTTCAGGATAAAGCATCTCAGATATGCATTTCTAAACTTGACCCAAAGCCAAATGAGATTGTTTTTGATATGTGTGCTTCTCCTGGTGGAAAAACGTTTACTATTGCTGAAATGATGGCAAACCAAGGTAAAGTTTATTCGTTTGACCTTTATGAGCACAGAGTTAAATTAATTTCTGATGGAGCAAAAAGACTTGGTATTGATATTATAAATGCCAATGTAGGTGATGCGTCACTGTTTAACGATACACTTCAAAAGGCAGATAAGATACTTTGTGATGTGCCTTGTAGTGGTTTAGGTGTTATACGCAGAAAGCCTGAAATACGTTATAAAGACTTGGAGTTTGTTGACAATTTATGTGAATTGCAGTACAATATTTTAAATTGTTCAGCAAAATATCTTAAACAAAATGGCATTTTAGTTTATTCAACTTGTTCGTTGAATAAGAAAGAAAATGAAGATATTTGTGATAAATTTTTAGCTGAAAATAATGATTTCAAAAAAGTTGAAGATTATATCACACTATGGCCACACAAAAATGGTACAGATGGCTTTTTTATAGCTAAATTTAAAAAGGTTAATTGACTATGCTAAAAAATATTCGTTCAATGACTCTAGAAGAAATAACTAATGATTTTGATGCATTAAAGTTACCAAAATTCAGAGCAAAACAGGTTTATTCTTGGGTGCAAGAAAAGAGTGTTGAATCTTTTGATGAAATGACTAATTTATCAAAAGATTTGCGTGAAAAACTTGCAGAGAGTTATTCTTTATATAACTGCAAAATAAATACAAAACTTGTATCAAAAATTGATGATACTGTTAAATATTTGTTTGAATTACATGATGGTGAATATGTTGAAAGTGTTGTAATGAAATATAAATATGGGTATTCTATTTGTATTTCTACACAAGTCGGTTGCAAAATGGGATGCACATTTTGCGCTTCTGCCATTGGTGGATTTGTTAGAAATCTTGAACCAGGGGAAATGCTTTCAGAAATATTTACAGCACAAAATGACTTGAATGTAAAAATTAATCATTTGGTTTTGATGGGAACTGGTGAACCACTTGATAATTATGATAATGTTATGCAAATGCTCGAATTATTGACTGATGAAAAAGGTCAAAATATGAGTATGCGCCATATTTCACTTTCTACTTGTGGAATTGTACCTAAGATTTATGATTTAGCTGATAAAAAATTAGGCTTGACATTATCTGTATCACTTCACGCACCCAATAATACAATTCGTAGTAATTCAATGCCAATTAATCATAAATATGATATTGAAGAATTGTTAAAGGCATGTAAATATTATGCACAAACAACTAATCGTAGAATTTCATTTGAATATGCTATGATTAAAGGTGTAAATGATAGTGATGATTGTGCATTTGAATTGGCAAATAAACTTAAAGGTATCTTATGTCATGTTAATTTAATTCCTGTCAATAACGTTAGAGAAACGAACTTTGTAAAAAGTTCTGTTGAAAGACAAAAAAGATTTATAGATATATTGGCTTCTCGTGGTATTACTGCAACTGTTAGAAGAACACTTGGTAGTGATATCAACGCTTCGTGCGGACAATTGAGAGCATCAACAAAGAAAAAGTAGGTGACTTTTTGAAAATTGTAGCAAAAACCGATATTGGATTAAAACGTGTCTGTAATGAAGACTCATACGCAGCAGGTGAATTACCGGGCTCGGTTGCATGGGCTGTTGTATGTGATGGTATGGGTGGTGCAACTGGTGGAAATATTGCCAGTTCAACAGCCGTAAAGCTTATTTCAGAACGAATTTCTTCTGGATACCATAAAGGCATGACTACTAATTCAATACGAAATATTTTGATTTCTGCAATAACTGCTGCAAATATCAGTGTGTTTGATGCAAGTCGTGAAAATCCAGAGTTAACAGGTATGGGCACTACTGTGGTTGCTGCAATTTTGGTTGATGGCGTTGCTTGTATTGCTCATGCTGGTGATTCAAGAGCTTATATATTATCAAAATCTGGTTTAAGACAACTTACAAAAGACCATTCTTTTGTTCAAGAGATGGTCGATAATGGTAGTCTTACTGCAGATGAAGCAAAAATTGACCCTAGAAAAAATATTATTACTCGTGCCTTGGGTGTTGATGAAGACATAAGAATAGATTTTTGCGAAGAGTTTTTAGATGAAGATGATATAGTTCTCATTTGTACAGATGGCCTTACAAACTATGTTACTGAGTCAGAAATTTGTGATATAACAAGTGAAAGCAATTACTATGAATATGCTGAAAAACTTGTTAACCGTGCAAATAGCAATGGCGGCGGCGACAATATAACTGTTGTAACCTTGTCTTATTAAGTTGGAAGGAGCATAAATTATGGATAACTTCTGTGGAAAACGCCTTGACGGCAGATATGAAATAAGAGAAATAATTGGTGTAGGTGGAATGGCTGTTGTTTATAAAGCCTATGACAATATTGATGATAGAATCGTTGCAATAAAAATCTTAAAAGATGAATATCTTTCAAACGAAGAATTTAAACGTAGATTTAAGAATGAATCAAAGGCGATTGCTGTGCTTTCTCACCCTAATATTGTACGTGTTTACAATGTTAGTTTTGGTGACCGTTTGCAATACATTGTAATGGAATATGTAGATGGTATTACTTTGAAAGAATATATTGAACAGCAAGGTGTAATTAACTGGAAAGAAGCAGTTCATTTTACAGGACAGATTCTTGCTGCACTTCAGCATGCTCATGATAAAGGTATTGTTCATCAAGATATTAAACCACAAAACATTATGTTATTGCAGGATGGCACTATCAAAGTAACTGACTTTGGTATTGCTAGATTCAGCAGAATGGATTCGAATACCACTTCTGAAAATGCGATTGGTTCAGTTCACTATATCAGTCCTGAACAAGCTCGTGGTGAAATGACGGACGACAAAGCAGATATTTATTCTGTTGGTGTTGTTATGTATGAAATGCTTACAGGTACATTGCCATTTCAGTCTGATAATGCCGTTTCTGTGGCGTTGATGCAGTTGCAACAAGACCCAAAAAAACCAAGAGATATTGTTCCTACATTACCTTTAGGTCTTGAACAGATTACTATCCGAGCAATGCAGAAGAATCCTAACGAAAGGTATCGTTCTTCAGCAGAAATGCTTATGGATATTAATGAATTCAAGAGAAATCCATCAATTAAATTTAATTATTCATATTTTGTTGACCAAGAACCTACAAAATATGTTCGCGGTGGTGCTTCACAGATTAGAAATCAGTTGAATTCTGATGAAAATATTGACGAAGATAAAAAGCCAATTAATAAAACAACAGCTATTATGTTAGGTGCAATTGCAGGTATAGTAGTGCTTGTTCTTGTAATTGCGGGAATTTTGGGTATAATCAATAATCGTAAAATTGAAGTTCCGAATTTTCTCAATTTAAATTTTTATACTCAAATTGAAAATAACCCTGATTATGCTGACTTTGAGTTTGAATTTAAATATGATGAAACATCTACACTTGAAGAAGGAACTGTTTTAGAGCAAAATCCTGAAGCAAGTGAAAAGATTAAAAAGGGTTCAAAAATAACTTTAACCATTGCACAAAAAGATGGAGTAGTTATTGATGCTTCAGTTATCGGAATGTCAGAATCTGATGCTAAAAACTATTTCATTTCTCGTGGAGTAATGGCGACAATTATTCCTGAATTTTCAGAAACAGTTCAACCTGGTGTCGTTATCAGAACTGACCCGCAGATTGGCAGTTCTGTAAAAGTTGGTGGTCAGGTAACTGTTTACATTGCCACAGACAAGCAAGAAACAGTTAAAGTTCCTCAACTTGAAGGTTGTAGTAAAGAAGTTGCAGAACAGCTTTTGAAAGCTTCTGACCTTGAAATTGGTACAGTAACAGAAGTTGATAGTGCCCTTGAAAAAGGTATGGTTGTAACGCAAAGTATTGCAAAAGATACTGAAGTACCACTCGGAACAAAGGTTGATTTTACTATCAGTAATGGTATACCTAGTGAATCTTCCGTTGATATTGTTGTCACATTGCCATCAACACAAAAAACAGGTACTTTGAAGATTTATCTTAACAGTGAGTTGTATTACACATCTGGTGAATTATACCTTGATGGTGCAAACAAAACTTATACAATAAAAGGCAAGGGCGCAGATAATTCTTATCGTGTTATTATTGATGATACTGTAATACAAGAAGGCAAAATCGACTTTACAAAAGTGCCTGGTGTTATTACAGAAATCAAAAATAATGATGGTGCACAGTTGTTGACAAATGTTATCGGTGAAACAAAGGATTCTGCTATTTCAAAACTTAAAGCGGCGGGCTTTAATAATATAAGAATTGTTGAAGTTGAAGATGCAACTGATGCAGGTACAGTTATTTCACAAACTCCATCAGGTGATGGTACTACTAAGTATCCTGTAAGTCAGGAAATTGTTTTAACAGTTAGCCTTGGAACTGATATGGCGGCAGATTAATATGAGTGTTAAGGGAATAATTACAAAAGGTATTGGCGGCTTCTATTATGTTGAAGTCGCCAATGCGACTTATGAGTGCAAAGCAAGGGGAGTATTCAGAAAAGCGAGAATTACCCCACTTGTTGGTGATGTTGTTGATATCACTATTAATGAACAAGCTGAAAACACAATAGATAAAATATTTGACCGAAAAAACTGCCTTAATAGACCACCAGTTGCTAATATTGATAATCTTTTTATAGTTGTTGCAACTGTTGAGCCAAAACCTAATTTTTTAGTTATTGATAAGCTCATTGCAATGGCAGAATATAAGAACATTGAGCCAACTATTATAATTTCAAAAAGTGATTTAGCATCAACAAATGAAATTGTTGATGTTTATTCAAAAAGTGGAATTACTGTTTTGAATACTGGTAACGATAATGAATTAGAAAAAATTAAATTACTTATGAAAGATAAAATTACTGCCTTCACAGGCAATTCAGGTGTTGGCAAAACAACATTGCTTAATAAATTAGATTCTAATCTAAATTTAGCAACTGGAGCAATCAGTAATAAACTTGGTAGAGGAAGACATACAACCCGTGAAGCGCAGCTTTTCAATGTATGTGGTGGTTATGTCATTGATACACCGGGCTTCTCTTCTTTTGAATTTGATAAAACTGAAATAATTAGAAAGGATGATTTGCCTTATTGTTTCAGAGAGTTCAGAGAATATCTTGGTGAATGCAAATTCACTTCTTGTGCTCATGTGAATGATAAAGGTTGTAAAATCTGTGAAGCGGTTAAAAACGGTGAAATTAGTCGTATAAGACACGAGAATTATATCTCTTTATACAATCAAGCAAAGGAAATTAAAGAATGGGAACTTTAAAAACACGCTGTGTGATAATCGGTGGTGGCGATTGTTCTGCTGATATTTTAAAAGAGAATATTAATGATTCAGATTATATTATCTGTGCTGACAGTGGCTATGACTATGCAGCGGAAGCAGATTTTATACCTGACCTGTTAATTGGTGATTTTGACTCTATAAAAGCCATTCCGGGTAATGTAGTAAAGATTATGCTTCCCGTCGAAAAAGATGTTACAGACGCTGTGGCGGCCTTTAATGAAGGTGCTAAGCAAGGATTTACTACATTTGTGCTTTTGGGTGGTACAGGAGGACGATTTGAACACACTTTTGCAAATATTTCATTAATGGCAAATGCGTCAAAACAGAATATTTCATTTGAAATAATTGATGAAAAACACATTTTTAGAGCTATCACAAATTCTGCAATTAAAATAAAAAGAAAAGATAATCAACAAATTTCAGTTTTTGCTTATGGTAATAAAGCAATGGGTGTAACTGAAAAAGGTTTTCACTATTCGTTGCAGAATTACGCACTAAATCCGTTTGATGGTGCATTGGGCACAAGTAATGATATTATTGAAGATTTTGGTGAAATTTCAGTAGAAGATGGAACATTAATTATTATTGAAACAAATGTGTAACCAAACAACAACCCCCACGTATAATGTAGTGAAATACATTTACAGGGGGATTTTTTTATGGGAAGACGCGGGTCAAATTTAAAGGGCTTGATTTTCATTGCCCTTGGTGTTGGTCTGATGGTGACCTTTGTTTTTCCAGACAAATTTATTGTAGTATTATTAGCGATATTACTAGTAGTCTGCGGTGTTTTTCTCTGTAAGAATTAGGGGAGAGTTATATGAAAGTTGTTCTAGTCAAAAGCCCAAAACTGATAAGTGGAATTTTAAGAATGGTCTTTGGAATAAAAAAATCAACTTAACCCTTGAATGCCGATACACTCGTATCGGCTATTTTTTTGCTCTAATCATAAGTAACTAATTATATTTTTATGAATATGATGTAATAGTGTATTGCACAAAATAAATAAGGAGAGAATAATATGGAAGAAAATACGATAAATTGTATTTGCAATGAAATGCCAAAATTACCTGAATGTCCAGTAGTTGCAATGGCTTATGTTCCTTTTCAGACAGAACTTGTAACTTATACTTGTGTTGAAGCACTCAATAACGGAACACTTTTCCCTGAACTCAATAAAAAATTCTATGGGGGTAAATGTTGTGAATAAATGCAAACTTATGAGAGAACTTTCAAGTGTAAAGTTTGCCGCTTGGGAGCTTCATTTATATCTTGATACACATCCTTGTGATGAGAAAGCATTAGAAATGCATAAAAAATATACAGAACGAGCAAAAGAATTAACAAAAGAATATGAAGAATGTTTCGGTCCGTTGACACATGAGTCAGGTAGTGGACTTGCTTGGATTAAGAATCCATGGCCTTGGGAATATATGGAGTGTGATTGCTGATGTTTCAATATGAGAAAAAATTACAATATCCTGTAAAAATTAAAAATCCAAACCCCAAATATGCACAAATCATAATAAGTCAATATGGTGGACCAGATGGGGAGCTGGGTGCATCACTTCGTTATCTTTCACAAAGATATGCAATGCCATTCCCAGAGCTTAAAGGTCTCTTAACTGACATCGGCACGGAAGAGTTGGGGCACCTTGAAATGATTGGCGCAATTGTATATCAGCTTACACGAAATCTTACTATTGATGAAATAAAGAAAAGTGGATTTGATAAATATTTTGTTGACCATACAACGGGTATATATCCAGTTGCAGCAAGTGGAACACCATTTTCAGCAATGTATCTTCAATCAAAAGGTGATGTAATCACTGACTTACACGAAGATTTAGCTGCAGAACAAAAAGCAAGAACAACTTATGACAACATTCTTCGTCTTGTTGATGACCCTGATGTAAGAGAACCAATCAAATTTTTGAGAGAAAGAGAAATAGTCCATTATCAAAGATTTGGTGAAGGATTACAACTTGCTACTGATAAGCTAGATTGTAAAAACTTCTATGCATTTAATCCAAGCTTTGATAAACATTGTATGAAAAACGTAAAAAAGAATAGAAGATAACAAAACAGCGGGATTTTACTCCCGCTTTCATTTTATTGTGATAAAAAATTAACAATTAAGCATTGACACTTGGGTTTATAAAGAGTAAACTATATTTGTTAAAATATTATTAAAGAGGTGCTTAACATGGCAATGCAGCTTACAGCTGAACAACAAGCTTTGCTCAATGGTGAACAAGGCGAAGTTATGGCTAAAGTTATGAAAACACTTGTAATGTATGGTGAAACATTTGGTGCAGAAAAAATGGTTCCTGTTACAAGTGATAAGGGACATCTTGTTACAAGTTTTGGTCTTAAAATGATGACTCCAGTTTTTGATTTGATGGACCAGCTCCTTAATGCTGGTGTTGTTTCAAAACAGAAATTCTCAGTTGACCCAAAACCATTTGACCCAAATGTTCCATCAGATTTCCTTAAAAACTTTGTTTTTAAAAAGTTTATGTATTCAAAACAAGATTCATATAACGAACAGCTTCGTAAAATGGGTCTTTTAAATGACGATGCTTATACTTGCGCTTGCTATCTTGATGAAGTAGGCAACACACCAAAGAAGGGTGATATTCTTTCTTGGGCTGAATCAAGTGCAGTTGCTTACGCAAACTCAGTTATCGGCGCTCGTTGTAACCGTAACTCAGGTATCATCGAAATGATGGGCTCAATCGCTGGCTTTGTTCCATATTTTGGTCTTCTCACAGACGAAGGCAGAAAAGCAACATGGGTTATTGAAGTTAAATGTTCAAAGAAACCAGAAGCTCAGATTCTCGGTTCTGCAATCGGTATGAAAGTTATGGAAGATGTACCTTATGTTAAGGGTATGAACGAATGGCTTGGTACTGAACTTAATGATGATAATAAAGCATATCTCAAAGATTTTGGTGCTGCTTGTGCATCAAACGGTGCTGTTGGTCTTTTCCATATCGCAGGTCTTACACCTGAAGCTGCTGAAATGGGTGATTCACTTGTTGCAGAAAATGCACAGGTTTATGTTATTGATGATGCTGAACTTGAAAGAGTTAAGGCATCATATCCAGTTATGTGGAAAAATCCTGATGCAACTCCAAAACTTTGCTTTGTTGGTTGCCCCCATATGACAATGGCTCAGCTTAATGAATGGACAGAAAACGTTAGTGTAGGTCTTGCTAAAAACGGATTGAAGAAAGTTTCGATTCCAACTGTATTCACAGCTCCACCAGCAGTTTGTGATGAATTTAAAAAGACAGATATGTATGCTAAGCTTCAGGCAACAGGTGTTGTGCTCAGCTATATTTGCCCACTTATGTATATGAACAACCCGCTTGCAAAGAAAATGCCAGTAATCACAAACTCAAATAAACTTCGTACATACACAACTTCTCGTTACTATACAAGCGAAGAAATTCTTGACATCATTACAAAGGAGGCAAAATAAAATGAAAACATTTAAAGGTCGTCCAGTAGTACCTGGCACAGCAACAGCGACAGCTCTTGTTTCACACGGTGGTTTCAATACACTTGCTTCCTTCCAAGGTGCACTTCAATTTGGTGACAAACAAGCAAAATGTGGTGACCAGAATAATACTGATATTTATGAAAAACCAATGGTAGGCACAGCACTTTGCTTACCACAGACAATTGGTTCAACAACAGGTGGTCTTGTTCTTTATTGCGCAAAGGTTATGGAACGTTGTCCTGCTTGTATGCTTTTCTCAGAGCATATTGACTCACTTGCAGCAGCAGGCGCAATTATCGGTTCAGTTTGGACAGATACTCCAATGCCTACAGTTGACTGTCTTGGCGAAGAGTTCCTTAATACAGTAAAAACAGGTGATAAAATCACAGTTTACGAAGACGGAACAGTTACAGTTGAATAATCAAACATAAGAAAAGAGCCTATCACACGATAGGCTCTAATTTTTTTGGCGGAGAGCAAGGGATTCGAACCCTCGAAACCGTTTTAGCAGTTTACACGATTTCCAATCGTGCTCCTTCGACCAGCTCGGACAACTCTCCACTTCAACAGTTGTCTATTATATATGAAAGTAACTTTAAAATCAAGACTTTTCTTTATGTTCATTTGACATTTTATCTTATATAATATATAATTCCTACATTATGTTTTAAGGAGTATTTTATGTTTGAACAGCTTATCAACACTGTAAATAACGCGTTATACAGTTACATTCTCATTATTATTCTTGTATTTGGTGGATTGTATTTTACACTCCGTACAAAGTTTGTACAGTTTAGATTATTGAAAGAACAATTTCACGCTGTAATGGAAAAACCTGATGATAACGGTGTTTCATCTTTTCAAGCATTGATGGTTTCAACTGCATCACGAGTAGGCACAGGTAATATCATTGGTGTTTCAACAGCACTTTGCCTTGGTGGTTTTGGTTCAGTATTTTGGATGTGGATGATTGCTATTATTGGTAGTGCATCGGCATTTATCGAAAGTACACTTGCACAGATTTATAAGCGAAAAGGTCCTGATGGTAGCTATGGTGGACCTGCATATTATATTGAAACTGCTTTGCATAGCAAACCATTAGCAATTATTTTTTCAATTCTTCTTATACTTACTTATGGTTTTGGTTTTAATATGCTTTGTTCATACAACTTGCAGTCAACATTTTCGGGATATAGTTTTTACAATGCAAAAATTACACCTTGGCTTATTGGTCTTGTTGTCGCAGTTGTAGTTGGTTATTGCCTTTTTGGTGGTGGCAAGCGTGTAATAAAGGTTACAAGTACACTTGTTCCTTTTATGGGTGTCGCATACATTCTCGTAGCACTTGTAATTGTGTTTATGAATATCGGACTTTTGCCTGATATTTTTAAGACAATTTTTTCAGAAGCATTTGATTTCCAAGCAATCTTTGGCGGATTTAGTGGTTCTTGTGTAATGTTTGGTATCAAGCGTGGCCTTTTCAGTAATGAAGCTGGTGTTGGTTCTGCACCAAATGCATCAGCATCAGCAGAAGTTAAACATCCTGTAAAACAAGGTCTTGTTCAGGTTCTTTCTGTATTTATTGATACAGTTCTTATATGTTCAGCAACAGCGTTTATGTGTATGAGTTCAGGTGTTAAGCCATCTGCTGAACTTTCCGGTGCACCTTATGTTCAGGCGGCACTTACACAGACTCTCGGCTCATTCGGACCAATTTTCATTACTGTTGCAATGATTTTATTTGCATTTACAACTCTTATCGGCAACCTTTTCTATGTTGATAAATGTATTTTCCATATTTATGGCAAGATGCCAAGTAAAGCGTTTATGAGCATCTATTATATCGTTGCATCTGCTATTATCTTCATTGGCGCAGGGCTTAGCGCAGACTTGCTTTGGGGTATTGCTGACGTAACAATGGGTGCAATGACAGTTATCAATATGCCTGTAATTCTTTATCTTGGTAAATATGCTTATAGAGCATTAAAAGATTATGAAAAACAGCGTAAAGATGGCGTTGAACCTGTATTTAAAGCAAAAAATATTGACTTACCACACAAGACAGATTATTGGAATTAAACACATTATTCACCCTATGCATAAACTGTATAGGGTGATTTTTTTATGCGAAGTTTTGAATATAACCGAAATAATGTAGTGGAATATGCAAAAAGATGGGCGTTGTCAAGAAACCCGCAATATTATGATTTTCACGGAATAGGTGGGGATTGCACAAATTTCGCATCTCAATGTATTTTTGCTGGTGCAGGAGTAATGAATTATACCCGTGATTATGGTTGGTACTATATCTCGCCTGATAACCGTGCACCAGCGTGGTCAGGTGTTGAGTATTTATATAGATTTTTGACCACTAATGAAAGTGTAGGACCTGTTGGCAGAGATGCGGATATAAGTGGAATTCAATTTGGAGATGTAATATTTTTAAGTAACGGTCAAAGACTTTATCATTCCCTTGTTGTAACTGGATTTGACACAGATGGCGAAATACTGATTTGTGCTCATACCAATGATTCTTATATGAGAAGGTTGGATAGTTATAATTTCTATTCAACATATCCTGTGCATATTGAAAAAGTTAATACTTGGTAAAACAAAAAAGGATTGGTGAAAACCAATCCTTTTTTGTTACATCTGCTCCAAAATATAATTTTTAACATCTTCAAGTTTGCTTTCTTTCCATTTGCCGTCTTCAGCTTTTTCAGCAAGGGGACAGATAATATAGAAATCAAGTGTTTCACCGGGTACTCGTCCCGTCCTTAACGGTTCAGCAAAATGTTCATTCCATTTTTCTTCACTAGCACCTTTGAATTCTTCGGGTTTTAAATAAGTCATTTGACGCTTTGTGGCTGCTATAAGCATCTTTGCTGATAATGGTGCTAAAAGGTTATATTCGTCTTCCTGAACGTCAACAAATATGCGTGGCAACTCGTCTTTCACAATGTGTTCTTCACCACGAACAATTCTAAGTCCCATTGGCTCATAAGTAAACTCGTTTTCGGTGAAATTGAGTTTAATAATTAAACCAATGTCTGTATTAAACTGTGAACGCTGATAATCAGTATCAAAAATAAAATTGCCAAGTGAATAGAAGATAATTTTATCACCAACAGTTTCATAATTCATCGGTACATGTGGGTGGTGTGCAACAACAATGTCAGCGCCCATTTCTAAATACTTGTGGTATCTTTCGCGAGTGTAAGGGGAAGGGAGTGGAGTGAATTCTTCACCTGCGTGAGCAACAATAATACACCAACGGCAAGTCTTTTTAATCTCTTTGATTGACTCTTGAATAGCGTCTAAATCACTCCAACTATAACAACCGGGTTTATCAACATCTGCCTTACGACAAGCACGCTGATAACCGACACCAAACATACCAATTCCACCTGCTTCGTTGAGAATTACAGGTTTTCTTGCCTCGTCAATGTTCATTCCCGCACCGATTGTCTGCACATTGCTTTCTTTTGCGATTTTCAAAGTGCTTTCAATACCATAAGGACCAGCATCCATAATATGATTATTACAAATATTCCAGATATCTGATTTCATATTTTTAAGGACTTTAACAGCTTTCGGGTCAATGGTATGTAATAACTGCTGAACACCACTTTGAGTTGTATTTTGTTCTGCAACTGCAACAGGACCTTCAACATTAGTTATAACATGGTCAGCACTATGAAGAAAGTGAAGAATTTCTTGTGATATTAAATTTTCATCATCCCATTTACCATACATATATCGGTCAAAACCAATATCGCCGGTAAAGACTAATGAAGTAGTTGTTTTCATAGGAATAATCCTTTCAAATTGAGTGTAATTATTATATCATTATTTATTTTTATATTCAAGTGCAATAAAATAGCAGTCCCGACAAAAGTCGAAACTGCTGTTTTGGTGCGGGTAGCAGGGGTCGAACCTGTACACCTCTCGGCACAAGATCCTAAATCTTGCGTGTCTGCCAATTCCACCATACCCGCAAATACTTGCATATTATATCAAAGTTTTTTTGAAAATTCAATAGACAAATCTGTTATTATGTTATAAAATATATATAATTATTATGCCGTGATAGGCTTTGTTCAATTTGGAGGTAAAAATTATGGGATTTATGAAAACTCGTTGGACTGATAAGGTTGATAGAAACAATCCGTTGCCTGAATATCCACGTCCACAAATGGAGCGAAGTGACTGGATGTCACTTAACGGTGTTTATGACTATGCAATTAAAGGCGCAAATTGTGAATGGGCAGAAGATTTTGATGGTGAAATTGTAGTTCCTTTTGCAGTTGAAAGCATGCTTTCTGGTGTTCAGAAACAATTGCTTCCAAGTCAACGTCTTTGGTATAAAAAGTTATTCACAATTCCTGAAAATATGAAAGGTAAGAATATTTTACTTAACTTTGCCGCGGTCGACTGGCAGTGCAAGGTATATATAAATAAATCACTTGCTGGTACACATACAGGCGGTTATGCAACATTTACACTTGATATAACAAACTTATTGATTGATGGTGAAAATGAACTCGTTGTTTGCGTTTATGACCCAACTGAAAAAGGCTGGCAACAACGTGGCAAACAGGTTATTGATACTCACGGTTTCTGGTATGTTGCAACATCAGGTATTTGGCAGAGTGTGTGGCTTGAAGCAACAGATGCTTGCCATATTACAAAACTTCGTATGATTCCTGATATTGACGAAAAAACTCTCAAAATTAAGACTTTTGCAACAGAAGAAAACCTTAAAGTAAAGGTTACAGTTTTCGATGGTGAAACAGTTATGTCTGAAAACACACTTTCAATGGATGATGAAATCAAATTCCAAGACATCAAGCTCTGGTCACCTGAAAACCCATTCCTTTACGACCTTAAAATTGAACTCATTAAAGATGGTAAAACAGTTGATACTGTTAAGAGCTATGTTGGTATGCGTAAATTCTCAATGCAGAATGACAATTATGGTATTCCAAGATTCTTCCTTAACAATGAGCCATATTTCCAGAAAGGTCTTCTTGACCAGGGTTATTGGTCAGATGGTGGTATGACACCTCCAACAGACGAAGCAATGATTTATGATATTGAAACTATGAAGAGATTAGGTTTCAATATGATGCGTAAACACATTAAAGTTGAACTTGACCGTTGGTATTATCATTGTGACCGTCTCGGTATGCTTGTATGGCAAGATATGGTAAGTGGTGGCGAATACATAGGCACAATGCTTGCAGGTGTAGCGCCATTCTTTGGCATCAATGTTAAAGATGATAAATATAAAGCATTCAAGCGTGGCGAGAAAAAGTGGCGTGACGAATTCAAACGCGAACTTAATGAAATGCTTAATCAGTTGTTCAATCATACTTGTATTTCTGTTTGGGTGCCATTCAACGAAGGTTGGGGTCAGTTTGACTCAGTTCAGATTGCAACAAGCGTTAAAAACTTTGACCCAACAAGACTTGTTGACCATGCAAGTGGTTGGCACGACCAGGGTGCAGGTGACTTCAACAGTATGCACAGATATACTGTGCCTGTAACAGGTCGCAAGAATGACGGCAGAATCTTTGCACTTACAGAATACGGCGGATACAGCAGAGTTGTAAGCGACCATACTTGGGATGAATCAAAGAGTTTTGGCTATATGATGTATAAGACTAAGGACTCACTTACAAAAGCATATAAAAAGCTTCACGAAAATCAGGTTATTCCGCTTATCGATAAAGGTTTGAGTGCTACTGTTTATACCCAGGTTAGTGACGTTGAAAACGAAGTTAACGGTATTATGACTTATGACCGTGAGCACATTAAGATTGATGAAGATGTAATTATCGATATCAATAATAAGCTCACAATTATGAAATAATATGAAAACAGCATCAAAACAAAAATTGCGTTTGCTTTATATTATCGATATTCTCGCAAGCAAGTCTGATGAGGAGCATCTGCTTTCTGCAAGTGATATTATTCATTATCTTAAAGAAGATTATGGTATTGAGTGTGAAAGAAAAACAATTTATGACTGTATTGATTGCCTTAATGAATATGGTTATGAAATTATAAAATCACAGTCACCACGCGGATATTTTATGGTGCCATATCACTTTGAGTTGCCAGAATTGAGATTGCTTATTGATGCAGTTCAATCTGCAAACTTTATCTCTGCAAAGAAAACAAAGTCATTGCTGAAAAAGTTCTCAAAATTTGCAAGTGAATATCAATATCGCAGAATTGAAAAGCAAGTTTATATTGATAATCGAAACAAATGCGATAATGAAAGCATTTTCTATAATATTGACATTCTCGATTCGGCTATTATAAACAGAAAACAGGTCGAAGTTGTTTATCGCAGAAGAAAAGTTGTTAATGGCAAAAAAGCGGTTTATGAAGAAAAGAAAATGACCATTAATCCATATGCTTTAATCTGGTCTAACGACCATTATTATCTTGTTGGAAACCATAATAAATATGACAACTTAATTCATTTGAGAGTTGACAGATTAAAAAGCGTTGTTGTTACTGATATAATGGCTCGTCGTTTTTCAGATGTTTCTCCATATACAACTTCGTTTGATACAGCAGATTATAGCAACAAGCATCTCTCAATGTTTTCAGGTGACATTAAACCCGTTGAATTTATCTGTAATAACTCGATGATTGAAGAATTTATTGATAGGTTTGGCGAAAAATGTTCAATGAAACCATTTGATGAAGAACATTTTGTTACAAAGATCGATGTCGCTGTTACAGACGGCTTGGTTTCTTGGATTATGCAATATGGTGATAAGATAAAAGTTAGGTCACCAAAAGAGTTGAAAAATATGATTATAGACAAAACAAATTCAATTTTAGCCCAATATAATGGGTAAAATGATAAAGTTTTAACAAATGTAATCATAACCCTTGAAAATTATTGATTTTTATTATAAAATATCAATGGTTAATTTTATAAATTATTTCTTTTGAAAGGATGTATTTTAAATGAGCAGTGCATTAAACAAAAAGACTGTTGAAGATTTACAGGTAGCTGGCAAGAAAGTTCTTGTTCGTTGCGACTTCAACGTAAAAATGGAAAACGGCGTAATTACAAGTGACAAGAGAATTGTTGCTTCATTACCAACAATCAAATATCTTATCGCAAATGGTGCAAAAGTTATTCTTTGCTCACACCTTGGTCGTCCAAAGGGTGAAGTAGTTCCAGAATTTTCTCTTGCTCCTGTTGCTGCAAGACTTTCTGAACTTCTTGGTCAGGAAGTTAAAATGGCAAAAGACGTTGTAGGCGAAAGTGCACAGGCACTCGCTGCTGACCTTAAAGATGGCGAAGTTCTTCTTCTTGAAAATGTTCGTTATGAAAAAGGCGAAACAAAGAACGACCCTGAACTCAGCAAGAAGTTTGCTGACCTTGCAGAACTTTATGTAAACGATGCTTTCGGTTCAGCTCACAGAGCTCACTCATCAACAACAGGTGTTGCAGATTATCTTCCTGCAGCTTGCGGTTACCTTATCCAGAAAGAAATTGAATTCATCGGTGGCGCTCTTGAAAATCCAAAGAGACCTCTTGTTGCAATCCTTGGTGGTGCAAAAGTATCTGACAAAATCGGCGTTATCACAAACCTTATTGACAAGTGCGATACACTTATCATCGGTGGTGGTATGGCATACACATTTATGAAATCACTTGGTTATGAAATCGGAACATCACTTCTTGAAGCTGACAAAGTTGAACTTGCAGCTGAAATGATGAAGAAAGCTGAAGAAAAAGGCGTTAAATTCCTCATTCCTGTTGATAACAAAGTTGGTAAAGAATATGCTCCTGATACAGAAGCAATGGTTGTTGATTCAAACAAGATTCCAGAAGGTTGGATGGGTCTTGATATTGGTCCTAAGACACAGGCTATCTTTGCTGACGCAGTTAAAGATGCTGGTACAGTTATTTGGAACGGTCCTATGGGTGTTTCTGAATGGGCAAACTTTGCATCAGGTACAATCGCAGTAGCAACAGCTATCGCTGAAAGTGATGCTATTTCTATCATCGGTGGTGGCGACTCAGCAGCTGCAATCCAAAAACTTGGTTTTGCTGATAAAATGTCACACATCTCAACAGGCGGCGGTGCATCACTTGAATATCTTGAAGGTAAAGAACTTCCAGGTATTGCAGCACTTAACGAGAAATAATTTTAATATTTTTATGGGAGAACTGTAAAGTTCTCCCACAATTTATGATAAGGAGTAATAAAATTATGAAAAAAGAACTTCGTAGAGCAGTTATCGCAGGTAACTGGAAAATGAATAATACACCATCTCAGGCAAAAGCTCTTATTGAAGAGATGAAACCACTTGTAGCAGATGCTAATTGTGATGTAGTACTTTGTGTACCATTCATTGATATCCCTGCAGCAGTTGAGGCAGCAGCTGGTTCAAACATTAAAATTGGTGCTGAAAACGTTCACTTTAAAGCATCAGGTGCATACACAGGTGAAATTTCAGCCGAAATGCTTAAAGAAGCAGGCGTTGAATATGTTGTTATCGGTCATAGTGAAAGAAGACAGTATTTCGGTGAAACAGACCAGACAGTTAACCTTCGTTCACTCGCAGCTCTTAATGCAGGCCTTAAAGCAATCATCTGTGTTGGTGAAACTCTTGAGCAGAGAGAGTTTGGTTACACAGAAACACTTCTTAAATTCCAGATAAAGATGGCTCTCACAAACGTTTCAAAAGAGCAGCTTAAAGACGTTATTATCGCTTATGAACCAGTTTGGGCTATCGGTACTGGTGTTACTGCTACTGCTGACCAGGCTGACGAAGGTAACGGCTATGTTCGTGAAGCAATCGCAGAAGCTTATGGTGCCGATGTTGCTGAAACAGTTACAGTTCAGTATGGTGGTTCAATGAACGCTGCAAATGCTGATGAACTTGTTGCAAAAATCAATGTTGACGGTGGTCTCATTGGTGGCGCATCACTTAAAGCAGTTGACTTTTCAAAGATTGTTGCTGCAGCTTCAAAATAATTGAATAGGTGAATAGAATGAAAAAACCTTTAGTTTTATGTATTATGGATGGTTTTGGTAAGAATCCATCTGATTATGGTAACGCAATTGTTACTGCAAAAACCCCAAATCTTGATAAACTCATGGCTGATTTCCCAATGACATATATTGGTGCATCTGGTATGGATGTTGGTCTTCCTGATGGTCAAATGGGAAACTCTGAGGTTGGACATACAAATATCGGTGCTGGTCGAGTTGTTTATCAGGAACTTACTAGAATTACAAAATCAATCAAAGACGGTGATTTCTTTAACAATGAAGCAATGGTGAAAGCTGTTCAAAACGCTATTGACAATGGCACTTCATTGCATCTTATGGGTCTTATGAGTGATGGTGGTGTTCACTCACACAATAGCCATATTTGGGCAATAGTTGAACTTGCTAAGAATATGGGTCTTGAAAAAGTATATCTTCATTGCATTATGGATGGACGCGATGTTCCACCAACAAGTGGTAAAGATTTTCTTTCTGACGCTCAGTCAAAACTTAATGAAATCGGCGTAGGTAAAATTGCAACTGTAGTTGGTCGTTTCTATGCTATGGATAGAGACAACCGTTGGGAACGCGTTGTTCTTGCTTATAATGCTTTTGTTAAGGGTGAAGGTATTTTCGCAGCTGACCCTGTAAAGGCAGTTGGAGAAAGTTATTTAAGAGTTGACGCTGATGGCAAGAACATTACTGACGAATTTATAGAGCCAACTGTATGTCTTGAAAATGAAGGCAGAATTTCAAAGAATGACAGTGTTGTATTCTTCAACTTCCGTCCTGACCGTGCTCGTGAAATCACAAGAACTTTTGTTGACCCTGAGTTTAATGGTTTCCAGAGAGAATTCTTCCCAGTTTACTATGTATGTATGACTCAATATGACGCTACAATGCCAAATGTTGACATTGCATTTAAACCACAGTCTCTCAGAAATACTCTTGGTGAATATCTTGCTGATAAAGGTCTTTCACAGTTGAGAATTGCTGAAACTGAGAAATATGCTCATGTAACATTCTTCTTTAATGGTGGCGTTGAAGCTCAGTATAAGGGTGAAGACAGAATTCTTGTTAATTCACCAAAAGTTACAACTTATGACCTTAAACCAGAAATGAGTGCTTATGAAGTTTCTGAAAAGGTTAATGAAGCAGTTAGAAGTGGCAAATATGATGTTATTATTTTGAATTTTGCAAACTGTGATATGGTTGGCCATACAGGTGTATTCCAAGCTGCAGTTGACGCGGTTGAAGCTGTTGACACTTGTGTTGGAACTCTTTATGAAGCAGTTCACAAAATGGGCGGTGCATTGCTTATCACAGCTGACCATGGTAACGCTGACAAGATGTATGAAGAAGATGGTTCACCATTCACAGCTCATACAACTTTCCCAGTTCCATTCATCGTTGCTGATTATCCTTGTGAACTTCGTGAAGGTGGCAAACTCTGTGATATTGCTCCAACAATGCTTAAAATTTTAGGCTTAGAGCAACCAATAGAAATGGATGGCCAATCATTAATAAAATAATAGTCGGACAAAAAATCCTTCTATAATATAGCTAGTAAAATGGACACACAGTAAACAAATTGCTGTGTGTCCATTTCTTAATTAAACCGCATTATTGCTTGCTATTTCTTTGTTAACAGCAGTATTGGCACTTATAAGTATTACATTTGAAATATTACCTTGATTCTTTAAATAGAAAAATATCTAACAAAAAATATTATTGTAATCCAAATATATTTTATTATAATAATCACTTCTACAAGATATTTATGCATAAATTTATGATAATGTGGAAATGTTTTTCGATATTTACAATTTAAAGCCTGTTAATTTTAATGCCGTTTTACTAGTTTTGCTTATTTTGCGGCTAAATATCTTGTTCCTTGATTTTTGTAGTGGTGTATGATATAATAATAAAAAACTTTTGGAGGTTATTATGCCTAATCCTGTTGTTAGTATTATAATGCCTGTTTATGGGGTAGAAAAATATTTGTCAGCAAGTATTAATAGCGTTCTAAATCAAACTTATAAGAACTTTGAACTTATATTAGTTGATGATAAATCACTAGACAATTCTCCTAAAATATGTGACGACTTTGCACAGAAGGATGATAGAATTAAGGTTATTCATAAACCTAACAATGAGGGTTTAGGTTTTGCTCGAAATACAGGACTTGATTTTGCAAGCGGCGACTATGTTTATTTTATGGATTCGGATGATTATATTGAGTCACAGTTACTTGAAAAGACTATAAATGCCTTTGAGGAAAATACTGAATTTGTTGTTTTCGGCATTAACCGTGTCTACGAAAAAAAAGATGGTAGCATAGATAAAACGGAACATTTAATTCCTGAAATGGTTGAAAGTAAAACTCCGAATGAAACAGCGTATATTTTTGCTATGCTGAACACAAAAAAAGTTTTTCCTTTTGCGTGGAATAAGCTTTATAAAAAGCAATTTCTTGATAAATGTGGCACAAGGTTTGAAAATACTAGGCTTATAGAAGATTTTTTGTTTAACATAGAGTTATTTTCGAAAGCAACTTTTATTAAGGTTATTCCGGATAAGTTGTATAATTACAGAAAGCCCCAGCATGAAACACTTGTCAGTGCCTATGCACCTGAGTTTTTCGAACTTTGCAAAAGAAAATACACTCTTGAAAAAGAATATTTGAGCATAGTAAATGCATTAACTGAAGAAAATTTACAACTGATATATTTTTCTTATGTAAAGCATTTGATATCAGTCTTTTTGAAAAATAGTTCAAAAAAATCCGGATTATCTAAAAAAGAGCAAAAAGAAAAAATGAAGTCCGTCTTGGACGATAACTTAACAAAAGAGGTTCTTATGAATTATGCACCAAAGGGTATTGTCATGAAAATAGTAACATGCTTGCTTAGGTCTAAAAATATTATTTTATGTACATTTTTTATTACTTTAGTATGTCATTTATTTAATTAGTGATAATAGTAGGAGAGAGAATATGGTAAAACGCATTAACTTAAATTCAATGAATATGGTGTATATTTGTTTTATGATAGTTTATATGGCTGTAAGAGAAGTACTGCCATTAAATTTTATTGTTAGCAGCACTTTACTTTCGGCAACAATATTTGCTGTCGGTGCCATACTTATTGGTATGGACTTGCTTACTTCTCGAATTTGTTTAAAAGGTAAAACACAAGATTTGTTAATACTTTTTCTTTTAATTTGCGGTATTTCGAGCATTATTAATATAAAATTTGGCTTTGTAAGTAATGTAAAGATGATTGGCACCCTTATAATTGAATATTTTATTTTCTTTAGTTTTGCTAAATGTAATACTAAGGAAGAATTGAACAAAAAGCTTAATTTGATTACGGCAACCCTTGCAATCGTTTGGTCGATTATAGTTTTGTTCTCGGTTATTATGTATTTCTTCAATGTTGATATTATCATTGCCGGACGTGGAACATGGGGACAAGCAAACCAGGGATTCAGTAATGAGTATTCAAGGCTTTGGGGCATTCTTCAGGACCCTAACTATGCGGGTGCAACATCTATTGTTTCACTTTTCGCCTCTGTACGTTTCTTTTTAATGATTAAAAAAGTTGGCATACGCATTTTAAATGCCTTAAATGTTTTATTACAAATTATGTATGTAATTTTATGTGGTTCAAGAGCCGCCTTTTTACTTTTAATGCTAGTAATTATGTTTTTTGTTGTATATAGATTTTTGTTTGGTATAGACAAAAAGTCGTTTAAGCAAGTTGCTAGAGGTATTTTATTGTCAATAATAACTGCTACTATTTGCATTGCATCAATTTTTAGTATTAAAGCGGCAATTCCGTATATTAAGGCTTATTGTTTCCCACAAAATACCCAAATTTCTAAACTTGCAACTTCAATGTATGTTAAGTTATATAACGCATCTGGTTATAAATTCATAGTTTTATCTCCTAAGTATGACGGACTAACTGGAAATATATCAAGTGACGATTTAATTGATATGCCAGATTTTGATGATGAAAATACTGATAATTCGATTATTGGAAATATAGACAGAACTGATATAAAGGAAGACGATATTTCTAATGGCAGATTTAAGCGTTGGAAACAAACATTGGAAATATTTTTAAATGCTCCAATATTCGGTACATCTCCTAGAAATCTTTCTGAATTTGCTAAAGAACATAATCCTGAAACAATAATAGCAATTTATGATATAGCACCTCATAACGGCTATATTGATGTTCTTGCAGGAACCGGTATCATAGGCTTTATTGTTATCGCTTTAGCGTGTATATTTGTGTTAACTTCAATATTAAAAGATTACTTTAAAAATGGTTTTTCACAAAATAGAGCATTTTTATTGCTTGCAATAGCAGTTCTAATGGGCATTGCTTTTTTTGTATCGGATATATTCTTAGTTTTCTCTATTAATTCGTTGCTATTTTGGTGTCTTTTAGGAATAGCCTATAATTATGACAAAGAAGATATTTTAGAAGGCTATTGTTATACATTTTTTTCTAAGACAATTGGCAAACTAATTGATAAAAAACTGTCGAAGAAGGGATTAAAATGAAAAGAATACTCGTTGTTGGACTTAAAGAACCGGCAGGTGGAGTAGAAAACGCGGTGCTTGCCTACACTGACAATTTTGATACTTCCAATTTCATTATAGATTTTGCATTTGTTTGCGGTAGGGTCTCATTTGAGAAACGAATTAGAAATGGCAGAGCTATATATCTACCAAACAGAGTGAAGCATCCTTTTTTATATAGAAAAAAATTAAAGCAAATTTTTATTGAAACCAAGTATGATGTATTGTGGTGCAATTATTCTGGACTTACGAACATAGATTTTTTGAAAGAAGCCAAGAAAAAACAAGTTCCTATCAGAATTGTTCATTCACATACATCTAAACACTCATGGGGCAATCGAATAATGAAATATTTGGTTCCTTATTTTCACAATAAAAATCAAAAAATAGTTGATAGATATGTTACGGATTTTTGGACATGCTCAAAAAAATCAGCTGATTTTATGTTTGGAAAAAAACTCTCACAAAAAGCAGTTATAATTCATAATACTGTTGATACTGATATGTTTTCAAATGATGAAAGCATTAAGGCAGATGTTTTGAATGAGTTTGGTATACCAAAAGGAACCACTGTTATAGGACACGTTGGAAGAATGTGTGTAGAAAAAAATCAATGCTTTTTGTTGGATGTTTTTAAAGAAGTATTAAAATTGAATGAAAAAGCAGTATTGTTATTTGTGGGTGATGGTGAATTAAAAGAAACAATTATTTCCTATGCCAAGGAAATAGGAATTGAAAATAGTGTTGTTTTTACATTGTCACGAAAAGATATACCGAGACTACTTTGTGCTATGGATGTATTTTTATTGCCGTCCATAACAGAGGGTTTTCCTGTGACAGTGATTGAGGCACAGGCGGCCAATGTTCCATGTGTCGTTAGTAGTGAGGCAGTGGTGAAGGAAACGGATTTGACGGATACTACAAGATTTGTTTCTTTAGAAGAAAATGTTGAGGTTTGGGCAAGAGCTGTGCTTGAAGCATCAAATGAAAGTTTGACTAATGGTGCAGAAAAACTTAAAGCAGCAGGTTTTGATAGTAAGATAGAATCAGAGAAAATACAAAATTTATTTAAAGGGGTATAACAGGCAAATGAAAATTGGCATTTTAACATTTCCTACAGCGATTAACTATGGCACAGCCTTACAGGCTGCGGCGCTTAGAAAGGTTTTGTTGACGAAAGATAACGAAGTTAGGTTTATTGACCATCGCTGTTATCTTATAGACAGCACTAATAGTGTTTTTGATTTTAAAAATATATTCGATTTAAAATATACCCTTGCTCATACTATAAATCTATCGGTTGCTATAAAGCGTAGCAAAAATTTTAAAAATTTTCGAGATAAATATATACCGCTTGCAGTTGATGATTATTCAAAATTCGATGCAATTGTTGCGGGTAGTGACCAAATATGGAATTATAATCTTACAGATAATGATTTCTATTATTTTTTAGATTATCATAAAAAAGATAAAATCAAGGTATCTTATGCGGGCAGTTTTGGCTTATCATCCATTGAAGATAAGCATAAACAACGAATAGCAAGTTTGTTGAATGATTTTGATTATCTATCAGTTCGTGAAAAACAGGCCGCAAAAATAATTAAAGAAATCACTCAAAAGGACGTTCCTGTGGTTTGCGACCCAACATTATTGCTTGAAAAGAGCGAGTGGGAAAAAATTGCTACTAAAAAAGCCCAAAGTTCAGGTTATATATTTGTTTATACCGTTTTTAATAGTGATAAAATATGGGAATACGCAAAAAAATTATCAGAGAAAACAGGTCTACCAATAAAGACTATAAGTTATTCTAAGCTTCATAAAAGAGAAGCGATTTATGATTACACAGCAGGTCCTGATGATTGGGTTAATTATATGCTTGGTGCAGATTTTGTTGTCACCAATTCTTTTCATGGTGTGGCATTTTCTATTAATTTCAACAAAAACTTCTTTTTTGATATGCCACCCGAAAAGGTAGGTGTTGGCTCCAGAATATCAGATATAACAGAGAGATATTCTTTAGAAAACCGCAATATATCTGCGTGTGATTTTGTTGAAACAACTGATGCACCTGATTTTACAGATGCAAATAAAATACTTGAAGAAGATAGAAAATTTTCATTTGATTTTATTGATAGTTTTCTTAGAGATTAAACCTCGGAGGAATAAATTTGAATTCCAGAAATGAAAGACTCGTAAAAAATGTAATACTTTTTGCAATAGGTAATATAGGCTCTAAACTTTTGCAAGTGATATTGGTACCACTTTATACTCGTGTTATGTCAAGTGCCGAATATGGCACAGTTGATATTATGCAAGCAATGGTTTCACTTTTAATACCTATTTTCTCATTTACCATATATGAAGCTGTTTTCCGTTATGCTATGGACCAGGATTACGATAAAAAGGCAGTATTTTCTACCGGAGTAGTCATGTCATTTTTAGGTACAATAGTATTGTGCCTTGGTGGATTGATTGCCACAAGATTTATCAATGAAACATTTGTGTGGTTAGTTGTTGCTAATACAGCTGTTGGTTTCTTTAGAAGCTTGCTTTCGCAGTATGCTCGTGCTGTCGATAAAACAGTTTTATTTACGGTCGATAGCGTTTTATTAACTACTTTTGTTTTAATATTAAATTTGATATTCATTGTTAAAATGGGTTGGGGAATAAACGGGTATATGTTAGGCTATATTTTAGCCAATTTATTATCCTGTGTTTTTCTGTATGCTTTTCTTGGTGATTTCAGGAAATTCTCCTTTAAATCAGTAACAAAATCCCTTACTATAGAAATGATGAAATTTTCGTTGCCTCTTATTCCAAATGCGATTTGTTGGTGGGTGTCTAGCTTTATTGATAGAATAATTATTACAAGCGCAATAGGGGAAGCAGCAAATGGAATATATGCTGCAGGTCATAAAATTCCAAGCTTATTGACAGTAATTGTTACTATATTCTTTCAAGCATGGCAGATGTCAGCTAATCAAGAGTTTAAAAAGAATGATATCTCCGATTTTTATACCCAGATACATAATCAGATTTTTTCTGTTATCACCATTGTTTCTTCATTTTTAATTCTATTTTGCAAACCGATTACATCAGTATTTTTAGGTAAGGAATATTATAGTGCATGGCAAGTAATGCCATTTTTGTTAGTCGCAATCAGTTTCTTTTCTTATGCACAATTTTTGGGTTCTATATATTCGGCTAACAAAAAAACGACTATGGCTTTAGTTACAAACTTGGTTGGTGTGTTTGTTAGTCTTACGACTAACATATTACTTGTTGTTGTATTTGAAATAGGTATTCTTGGTTCTGCAATTGCAACTGTTTGCAGTTATTTTGTACTTTGGATTATAAGAATAAAGAATACAGGAAAAATTGTGCCTATAAAATACCAAAGAACAAAAATGATTGTTGTGGTTTTAGTGCTTTTAATTCAAGCCGTAATTGCAACCTTGTCAGCAAACAATTTAGTTTCAACCATTTTTAGTTCCATAGCCTTTATATCTCTTCTTTTGATTTTTGTAAAAGACATTATAGGTCTTGTAAAGTTTGGGCTTGTATTTATTAATAAAATTCTAAAAAGAGGTGCTTAAATGGAAAAAGTTTTCAATGGAGTAGAAAATTGTTGTGGTTGTGCATTGTGCGAGGATGTTTGTCCTAAAAAAGCAATAGTAATGATTCAAAATGATGGATTCTATTACCCAACTATAGATAAAAGTCTTTGTGTCGACTGTGGTGTTTGTGCGAAAAACTGTCCTATAAATTATGTACCACATACTCAAAGCGACTGTATTGAAGCATTTGCTGTAAGGCATAAAAATGATGGAGTTGTTCTTAACAGCTCTTCAGGAGGTATTTTTACTGCGCTTTCTGATAAGATATTGTCAGATGGTGGATATGTGATAGGCGCTGATTTTGACGCGGATATGAATGTTATTCATAATGCAGCATCCACCACTCAACAGCGAGACCGTATGCGTGGTTCCAAATATATTCAAAGCGATACTTCGGGTATATTTAATAAAATAAAATTTCTTTTAGAAGACGGGAATCCGATACTTTTTACTGGTACTCCATGTCAGGCAGCTGCAGTTAGAAAACGTTTTTCTAATGAAGAAAATCTATATATTATCGACATAATATGTCATGGCGTGCCGAGTATGGATGTTTGGAAAAAGTATGTTGATTTTATTGAAAAGAAATATCAGAAAAAACTATCGTTTTATTCTTTCCGTGACAAGTCGGTTAGTGGTTGGCGCAATTATAGTGCAAAGGTAACTTTTAATGACGGAACAGTAGTTTCTCACAATGATATAACGGGTAGTTTCATAGAACTATTTAGATATGATGTTTGTTTGCGACCTTCATGCACTAACTGTAAATTCACTTCGCTAGATCGACAAGGAGATATTACAATCGGTGATTTTTGGGGAATCGAAAATATACTTCCGGAAATTAGTGACAATAAGGGCATTTCGGCTGTAATGATTAATACCGAAAAAGGAAAGCAATTATTTGATTTTGCGACAGAAGAAATAGATAAATTTTCATGCACATCGCAGGATATTGCAAAAGGACAGCCAAATCTCTTTAGACCTTCATCTTATTCCAATAAAGCAGAATCTTTTCAAAAGGATATTAATGAGATGTCTTTTGAAGATGTGCTAAAAAAATACACTAGGGTTGGTTTAAAAAGACGAATTATTGATTTTATTAAAAAATTTATTTCTTAACATAAGCAAAAATAGTCTCTTTATTTTAAAGAGACTATTTTTTTGTAAGAATCAAATGAATAATAACAGATTTATAAAAAAGTATCTGTTGATTTATTTACTTATATTTAATTTTATGATAAAATATTTGAACAAAATAAAGATGTGTTATTGTGATTTTGATTTATTATTACACGAATTTAAGGTGTTAAGCGAGCCTATAATAATCATAACGAAAGGAGTGAGAACAAGTGGAAAAATTTATTTTATATTCAAACTATAAACCCACCGGTGACCAACCAGAAGCAATAGAAAAACTTGTTGATGGTGTCAATAAGGGATATAAAGAACAAACTCTACTGGGTGTTACAGGTTCCGGTAAAACATTCACTATGGCTAATATTATTGCACAACTTAACAGACCGACTCTTGTTCTTGCTCACAATAAAACTCTTGCAGGACAACTTTGCTCAGAGTTTAAAGAGTTTTTTCCTGAAAATGCGGTTGAATATTTTGTATCCTATTATGATTATTATCAACCTGAGGCATATATAGCGAATACTGATACTTACATTGAAAAAGACTCTGCAATTAATGATGAAATTGATAAACTGCGACATTCAGCAACATCTGCGTTATCTGAAAGACGTGATGTAATCATAGTTGCTAGTGTATCTTGTATTTATTCATTAGGTGACCCTATTGATTATCAAAGTATGGTTATTTCGTTACGTACTGGAATGGGAAAAAGTCGTGATGATTTGATTCAAAAACTTGTAGAAATTCAATATGAAAGAAACGATATCAACTTCATTCGTAATAAATTTAGAGTTAGGGGAGACATCGTTGAAATTTTCCCTGTGTATTCAAATGATACTGCAATCAGAGTTGAATTCTTTGGTGATGAAATAGATAGAATTAGTGAAATTAACGCGTTAACTGGCGCAGTTAAGAATGTTGTTTCTCATGTAGCAATTTATCCTGCATCGCATTATGTGGTTTCTCCTGAAAAGATGGAAGAAGCATTAAAACAAATAAATGATGAGATGGAAAAACAAGTTGCTGAGTTTGAAAAACAAGGCAAACTTATTGAAGCTCAGCGTATTCGCCAAAGAACAGAATATGATATGGAAATGCTTCGTGAAACAGGATTTTGTAAAGGTATTGAGAACTATTCTGCAATTATGTCAGGCAGAAAATCAGGTGAACCACCATTTACATTGCTTGATTATTTTCCAGATGATTATGTCTTGTTCGTTGATGAATCTCATGTAACATTACCACAGGTGCGTGGTATGTATGGCGGTGACCGTTCACGAAAAGAGAGTCTTATAAATTTTGGATTTCGTTTGCCATCAGCCTATGATAACAGACCATTGACTTTTGATGAATTTTATGATAAAACTCAACAAAAAATATTTGTAAGTGCAACACCAGGACCATTTGAAGCAGAAAAGAGTGTGCAGGTTGCTGAACAAGTTATCAGACCAACGGGTCTTCTTGACCCTGAAATTTCTGTTCGCGGTACTGAAGGGCAAATTGACGACTTAATATCAGAAATTAATATTAGAATTGAGAAAAAAGAACGTGTTCTTGTAACAACACTTACTAAAAAAATGGCAGAGAATCTTACTGATTATTTATCTGGACAGGGAATTAAAGTTCGTTATATGCACTATGATATTGACACTATTGAGCGTATGGAATTAATCCGTGATTTACGTTTAGGAGAGTTTGATGTTCTTGTTGGCATAAATCTCCTCCGTGAAGGCCTTGATATACCCGAAGTTTCACTTATAGCTATTCTTGATGCAGATAAAGAAGGTTTTTTACGCTCAGAAACTTCACTTGTGCAGATTATCGGCCGTGCAGCACGAAATGCTAACGGACAAGTTATTATGTATGCTGATACAGTTACAAAATCAATGGAAAGAGCCATTGAAGAAACATATCGCAGACGTGACAAACAAATTGCATATAACAAAGAACATGGCATTATTCCACAAACAATCACAAAAGATGTTCGTGAAATACTTGAGATATCAAGTCGAGATAAGTCTGGCAAAAAGCGTATGAGTCGCGATGAAAAGCAGAAACTTATTATTAGACTTACAGAAGAAATGAAAGCGGCAGCAAAAATTCTTGAATTTGAGCACGCAGCATATTTGAGAGATAAAATTGAAAAACTTAAATCGGAGAAATAAATGATACACGATAAAATTATTGTTAAAGGTGCAAAAGAGAATAATCTTAAAAATATTGATGTAGAAATTCCGCGTGATAAACTTGTTGTTTTAACAGGACTTTCAGGCTCGGGTAAATCATCTTTGGCTTTTGACACAATTTATGCAGAAGGCCAGAGACGCTATATAGAGTCTTTGTCGTCTTATGCAAGAATGTTTTTAGGACAGATGGAAAAACCAAATGTAGAGTCAATAGAGGGGCTTTCACCCGCAATTTCCATCGACCAAAAGACAACATCAAAAAATCCCCGTTCAACAGTGGGGACTGTAACAGAAATTTATGACTATTTACGTCTTTTGTACGCAAGAATTGGTATTCCTCATTGTCCCGTTTGTGGCAGAGAAATAAAGCAACAAACCGTTGACCAGATTGTTGATAATATTATGAGTTTGCCTGAAGGTACAAAGTTTCAGATTCT
The DNA here is from genome assembly GCA_045613685.1 of Candidatus Fimenecus sp. Classification (GTDB taxonomy): domain Bacteria; phylum Bacillota; class Clostridia; order Oscillospirales; family Acutalibacteraceae; genus Fimenecus. Next base: position 48,761 of record JAZLBL010000046.1, read on the forward strand.
TTCACCAGTTGTTCGCGGTAAAAAAGGTGAGCATGCAAAAGAACTTGCTAATGCGTTAAAAGCAGGTTTTGTTAGAGCTAGAATTGATGGTGAAGTTACAGAAATTGTAGAAGATATGAAACTTCCAAAAACGTATAAACACACTATCGAAATTATAGTTGACAGACTTGTTGTAAAAGATGGAATTCGTACAAGACTTGCCGATTCAATTGAGACTACAACAGAGCATTCAGGCGGTAATGTAATTATTGATGTTATTGGTGATAAAGAGTATCTTTATTCACTCAATTATGCTTGTCCTGAACATGGAATTAGCGTAGATGAATTGTCACCAAGAATGTTCTCATTCAATAATCCTTATGGTGCTTGCCAAACTTGTACTGGATTAGGCACATTCATGAAGGTTAATCCTGACCTTGTAATCCCTAATAAAAACCTTTCTATTAGTGAGGGTGCAATCTGTGCAAGTGGTTGGGGAAAAGCTGAAAAAGGCTCAATTTCAGCTATGTATTATAATGCTATTGGTAATGAATACGGCTTTACACTAAAAACACCAATAAAAGATATCTCAGAAGATGGGTTAAATGCAATTCTATATGGTACAAGCCATAAGATGAAGATGACTCGTTCAACTATCTATGGCTCAGGAACATATATGTCAGAGTTTGAAGGTATAATTAATAACCTTGAACGAAGATATAAAGAAACAACAAGTGATTGGGCAAAATGGGAGATTGAGCAGGTTATGACTGCTTGTAAATGTCCTGATTGTAAAGGTACAAGGCTTAAACCTGAAATTTTATCAGTTACAGTAGGGGGTAAAAATATTAGCCAATTCTGTGATATGTCAATTACAGAAGCTATTGGCTTTGTAAACAGTTTAGAATTGAATGAAAAAGATAAGTTTATTTCAAAGTCAATAATAAAAGAAATCAATAGTCGACTTAACTTCTTAAAAAGTGTCGGACTTGAATATCTTACACTTTCGCGTTCTTCTGGAACTCTTTCAGGTGGGGAAAGTCAGCGCATCAGACTTGCAACCCAAATTGGTTCATCACTTATGGGGGTTGTTTATATTCTTGATGAACCAAGTATTGGTCTTCACCAAAGAGATAATGATAAGTTACTTGCAACATTGAAGCGACTTCGAGATTTAGGTAATACACTAATTGTTGTTGAGCATGATGAAGATACAATGCGTTCTGCTGATTATATAGTTGATATTGGTCCTGGTGCAGGCGTACATGGTGGTGAAGTTGTCTGTGCAGGCGTAGTTGATGATATTATCAACTGCAAAGAATCTATTACGGGTAAATATCTCTCAGGTGAAAGAAAAATACCAGTACCAGAAAAACGCAGAAGTGGTAACGGCAAAGCACTCACAATTAAAGGTGCATATGAAAATAACCTTAAGAAGATTGATGTTAGTTTTCCGCTTGGGTGTTTCAACTGTGTAACAGGTGTATCGGGTTCAGGTAAATCTTCACTTATAAACGAAATACTTTATAAACATCTTGCAAATGAACTCAACAATGCGAAAAAGCCAACTGGTAACTTCGAGACAATGGACGGCATTGAAAATCTTGATAAAGTTATCAATATTGACCAATCTCCAATAGGAAGAACACCTAGGTCAAATCCTGCAACATATACAGGAGTTTTCACGGATATTCGAGAATTATTTGCATCAACTCAAGAAGCGAAAATCCGCGGTTATAATTCAGGACGCTTTTCCTTTAACGTTAAAGGTGGTCGTTGTGAAGCTTGTGAAGGTGACGGAATTGTTAAGATTGAGATGCACTTTTTAGCAGATGTTTACGTGCCATGTGAAGTGTGCAATGGTGCAAGATATAATCGTGAAACACTTGAAGTAAAATATAAAGGTAAAAGTATATTTAATGTTCTTGAAATGACCGTTGAAGAAGCACTTGGCTTCTTTGAAAATATTCCAAAAATAAAACGCAAATTACAGACTTTGTATGACGTTGGATTAGGCTATGTAAAACTTGGTCAATCCGCTACAACACTTTCAGGTGGTGAGGCACAAAGAGTTAAACTTGCAACAGAACTTTCTAAACGTTCAACAGGTAAAACCATCTATATTCTTGATGAACCAACAACAGGTTTACACACTGCCGATGTGCACAAACTTATTGAAGTTCTTCAAAGAATTGTTGATTCGGGTAACACAGTTGTTGTTATTGAGCATAACCTTGATGTTATCAAAACAGCAGATTATATTGTCGATTTAGGTCCAGAAGGTGGCAATAAAGGTGGTAAAGTTGTCGTTTGTGGAACACCTGAAAAGGTTGCCAAATGTAAAAAATCTTATACAGGTCAATATTTGAATAAGATATTATAAATTCAAAAGTCCCTTTCAGATTAGAAAGGGACTTTTTGTTATTCGTCTTCGCCGAATTCAATAATTATTTCTTCATCAATAAAATTTTCCTGTTTTACGTTAACTTTTGAAGCTCTCTCCCAAAGAGTTTCTTTTCTATTCTTATACATTAATATATTTTTCTCTTTTAAAATATATCTAACAAATAAAAGTAGAATGAAAATGCCAGAAATAATTAATGTTTCATTCATAAATTTTGCTTCATAAACAAATTTTATTGAGTGCTCACCACGAGTTGTTTTTACACCCAATAGACTGTCAGATATTTGTACTATATCATCTTTTTTTACTTTTTCTCCGTCGATATAGACATTCCAGCCGACATCATATGGGATTGTTGTGAAAAGAATTTCATCTTTTTCAGCAACAAAAGAGCCTTCAATTAATGTGTCGTCAAACTTTGTGTATTCAAGCTGACCATTCTTAAGTTCGTCATATCCTTCAATAAATTTTTCATGGTTTACATTAAATGCTACAAAATCTACATTGGCGTATGACACACCATCTTTTAACGGCATTTCAATAGAAACTGTTTCACCGATTTCGTGTTTGCCAATGTCTAAAATATAACCATCAATTACATTCATTGTGTTACTGTAACTTGGTGAAAGAATTGAAATGGTATCAAGATTTCTTGAATATACATAAATATAAATATTTCTATTATCTTTAGCTGTTAACTCAATTGTGATTGAACCATTAAATTCTTCTGAAATTTTATTCATAACAAATGAACCAGTTTTAATAAGTTCTCTGTCTAATGAAAGAATATTGCCATAGATAATTTCAAAATCATCTATTTTTTCATATATTCCTTCAACACCTGTTGTTGCTTTGAATAATTCCTCTTGTACTATTACAGGGTTATCAGGAACGGAAGCATCCAAACTTAGAACATCTTTTGAAACAGGATAGGCAATGTTAAGCATATAATTGTTTTCATAAGCGGTGAAAGTGTTATTACTATCTTTTAATGTGTAATATTCACCATCTGTAAGATAATCACTCTTGTCATAAAGATATTTTAATGAAAACATTGAGTTGTAAACAGGGGTTTGTGGATTATATGTGAAACTGTTAATTTTATTCCCATAAAGACCTATATATTTTTGCAAGTTTGCCACTTTTTCATAAGCCATTGATGAAAAAATTGATACACCATTATAGTCATACCAGCTAGGGTCCATTCTAGCCCTGTTTTTTGTTGTTTCTTCTCTATAGAATAAACTATCGTCAGATTCAGCGACGGATGTTTGAAGTGCTTTAAAATCGTCATAATCGCTTGAAAAAGACTCTTTTGTTTGATTTGCGACATAGTGGTCTGTGTTAGCTGTAATTGATTCTGCTGCCACAGAGCATACAAGCATAACCGATAAAGCAAAAGCCTGGTTTTTCTTACTTGTAATAAGACCAAGTACTATTGTGAAAAGGAATACAAAAACAATGCTGATATAAACTGTTGAGTCTAAAAGTTTATTAGTTGGTAATTCTTGTACTAAGACAATATAAGCGATAATTGCAATACCAACTGCTAATATTTGCTTTTTATTAAATTCATAAATATTTTTTAGTACTTTTGCAGCCATAATAATCAAAATAAATGAATACATAAATGATTGTCTGTATGGCAAGTCATTTGGGAAATGTAATCCGTGCCAGAAAAAGTTAAAATAGTTCAAATTGAAACTAAAATACATTACAGCGAGCAAAACTGCTGATGCGGCTTTTTCAGTTGAAGAAATTTTATTTGAGAACATATAGAGTGGAAGTAAAATGATAGTTAAAATTCCACAATATACATTTGGTAAAACATCATCACCACTACTACGAATAGTAGGTTCAAGACTCGCAAGATGGTTTGAAACAAAATCAAATATATTAAAATAAAATTCTGTTTCTGTTGGTGCACTTCCAGTTGTTGCAGAAGATGATTGAAGAATAAAAGCTAACGGCACAAGCATAAATAATAAAACTAAACCTGCACCAAAAGAAGCAAAAGCAAATTTTACTCCACTGCGGAAAAAGAATGAATTTGCAAGTTTATCGATGAAAAGCTCATCGTTTGGTAAACGTTTCTTTTTCTTGCTGATTTCGTCTAATGAGCAAACATAATAATAGATAAAATAAACGCAAGAGAAAACGCACAACATAAATCCGATATAATAATTTGAGAAAATCGCAAGAATTAACGCAAAGAAATATGTTCTGGTTTTGCCGCTTTCAATGATTTGCTCAATTCCAAGAATAATAAAAGGAAGAATGTACATAGAATCTATCCACATTACATTCCAGTAATATGCAATAAAGTATCCACAAAACGCGTACAAAACACCAAAAGCAGAACTATATAAAGAATTCATATTTTGTGATTTTTTTAGATAGTTTGCCATAGACATAGAACTTAAAACACATTTTATTGCAATCATTGCAGCAACTGCTTCAAAAGTGTTTTTGTGTCCGAAAAGCAAAACTATGAATGAAATTGGACTTGATAAATAGTTATAGAAGTTGCCTAAAAAAGAACTTCCAAGTCCAGTATTCCAAGAATAAATCAAAGATTCACCTGAAACAAGTCTATCATAGAGTTCTGTGAACAACGGTCCATATTGATGATATAAGTCCATTCTATATATTGTTCTGTCGCCAAAAGGAATTATTTCATAACAGAAATATACAAGTAAAATTACAAATAGAGCAATTCCACCTGATATAAATGTGTATTTGTTATCAAAAACCTTGTTTTTAATATTCTTTAACATTAAAAAACACCTTTCAAAAATTACTGATATTTAGTATATCATATAGACTCTTTCTTTTCAAGAAAGTTTTGTTCTAATAGGGGACAAGTAATCATAGTATTACCGAGGTGATTTTATGGACAAAGCTTTTCTTAATAGTTTTAATTATACTGTTTCATTTATTTCACCTAGAATAAAAAAAATAATTGAAGGAATAAATGAAACAACTATCGAAAACATTCAAGAAATTAGGTTAAGAAAAAACAAACCCGTTGTAATTGTCATTCATGGCGAGTCAAGTTTTCTTACGACAAATTCCAAGACAACCTATATAGTATCTAATAATTGTGTTATACCGACAGAAAATGAAATTGTTGACACAATAAATAAAATGTGTGGCTACTCAATGCACACCCAGGTTGAGAATTTTTCTAATGGTTTTTTAACATTGAAAAATGGTTCAAGAATAGGTCTTTCAGGAACTGCAGTTTATGAAGAAGGTAACATAAAATCAGTTAAAGATATCAGTTCAATAAATATAAGAATACCGCGAAATAAAATTAACATTTCTGATGCAGTGTTTGATTATTTTAGAAGCAAAGGGTTGAAAAACATTATTGTAGTTGGTCCACCAAATAGCGGCAAAACTACAATGTTAAAGGATATTGCATATCAACTTTCATCAGGCAGAATGGGGAAATACTATAAGGTCTGTATTATTGACGAAAGAAACGAAATATCTACTAACGAATTTTCTGGTCCTAATACAGATGTTTTATCTGGTTTTAAAAAAGATAATGGAATTGTAATTTCAATGCGCACGCTTTCACCGGATTTTATTATTTGTGATGAAATTAGTAGTACGAATGAAGTCTTAAAAATAATAGATGGTATGAATTCAGGCATTAGATTTGTTCTTTCACTGCATTCAAGTAATTTGAACGAGTTAAAGAATAAAAGAGTTTTTAATCTGTTAGTTGAAGAAGCAAATTTTGATACAGTTGTATTCTTATCAGATTCAAGCCGACCTGGTGAAATTTCAAAAATATATAAGATAGAAAGTCAAGAAAATGAGATTTGTTTTTGCGAGCATGATTTTAATAATAAGTTTTGTGATGAATTTATATTTAACAAAGCAAATTAAAAACCATACTTCATCAATAAGACAATGTGTTTTAATGATTGATAATATTGAAATTCAAATAAATTATTCGAATATTAAATTATCCAACTTGATTGAAAGTTTAGCTGGGAATTCCAACTTTAAAAATTTATTATTTCTTAACGAAATTGAGAAAAGAATGAATGATTTTTGCAACTTTAATAATGTTTGTAACGACGTTTTTAACGACAAAAGCATTATGCATTTATTTGATGATGAAGACATTAGCTTTTTAAAAGGCTTCTTTAGTGTATTGGGGAAATCAGATGTAAATGGGCAAGTTTTGAATTGTAAAACATATAAGGAGTTTTTTAAACAAAAGCTTTTATTATTAGAATCACAAGAAAAAATTAAATGTAAAAGTCAAACTGCTATCACAGTAGGCTTGGGTTTAGTATTTTCAATTGTAGTTATTTAGGTGAAAAAATGGACATTACTTTTCTTTTTAAAATTGCAGGAATTGGATTAATTGTCGCTGTACTACAACAAATGCTTTCAAAAGCAGGGCGTGAAGAATTTGCGACACTTACAGTATTGACGGGAATAATTGTAATAATCGCAATGATAATTCCGCAATTAAGTGAAGTGTTTGAAGAAATTGAATCGATTTTTAGTTTATGACAATTTTAATTAAAATATCAGCAATTGCACTTGTTTATATTTTTCTTTCTTTATTGCTAAAAAATAATCGAAATGAATTTATTTTCTTTATGAGAATAGCGGTAATAGTTTTGATATTTTTTGCTATTGCTGACAGTTTAAGTGATTTCATTTTAAGTGTAATGCATATGTTTTCTGCGCTTGATATTGATGGATTACATATTAAATCACTTGTTAAAGTGGCTGGAATTTCGATTGTTTCAGATTTTATTTGTGATATTTTAAAGGACAATAATGAAAGCTCCTTGTCAAGAGTTGTTGAAATGTGCGCAAAAGTTTTTATTATAATTCTTTGCTTGCCTATGATAAATAGTTTAATTGCTTTTTGTGTTAAAATTTTAAATTGAATGAAAAAATTTTTATTGATTCTTATTGTGATTTTTATATTTTTACCCTTTTTTAATGTTGAAAGCTTTGCTGTTGATTTTAAAGAAGAATCAAATGAACTTTGGAGTTCTCTTGATGACCGCACAAAAGAATATCTAAATGAACTGGGTATTGATGAAATTTCTATGAACGATTTATTCGAAATTACGCCATTGAGAGCAATGAAGTTTTTGATAAAGACAGCTACCACAACAGGTAGCGAAATACTAAAAAAAGTAGTTTTAATTATTGCTGTCTTAATTCTGACATCTGTAACAATATCTTTTTTGGATAAATCCAGTTCGATAATTGAAATTATTCAATTTGTTTCATCTCTAATAATAATATCAATGATTATTGTGTCTTGTGTGCGAATACTGAATGATGCAGTTTCAGCTGTAAAAACAACCTGTATTTTTGTTAATGCATATCTACCTGTTATGTGTGCTGCAATAATTGCTACTAGAAATCCAGCAATGGCTTTTACATATAATTCTTTTTCAATTTTTTTATCTTCTATGATTACGACAATAGCAGATAAAGTTTTAGTGCCTATAATTAGTTGCTTACTATCATTTAATATTCTTTCATCGTTCTCAACTGAAAATTACAGAACAAGAATTGTAAAGACAATAAAACGTTTACTGATTATTTCACTTTCTTTTTTTTCAACAATTTTTACGGGAATTCTGACAACACAAAGTATCTTAGCAAGTTCAACAGATAGTGTGATGCTAAAAGGAATTAGGTTTATTTCAGGTGCGTTTATTCCTATTGTTGGTGGTGGAGTCGGCGACGCGTTATCATCTGTATTCAGCAGTTTTTTAATAATGAAAAACACTTTTGGTGTATTTATCATAATTGCAATAATTCTTATAAATTTACCTGTAATGCTTGAATTGTTGATTTGGTATTTCGTGTTAGGATTTTGCTCAATAGTATCATCTATGTTAAAACTAGACAACACTACAGAAATATTTGATAGTTTGTCTTCAATTCTTTCAATATTAAATATTATTGTGTTTTTTATTACATTTACATTAGTTATTTCAACAGGTGTTATCTTGATTATGCGAGGCTAAAATGGAATCGATTAAACAATGGCTTTTATCTTTGTGTGGTGCAACAGCAATAACTGGAATTTTTCAGTTTTTCTTATCAAATAGCAATTTAAAAAAATCTATAAATATTTTTTTGTCAGTGTTTGTTTTGTTTTATACGGTAATACCTTTATCAAACATAGAACCAATAAATCTGGAACTTGATTTTAAGAATATTGAGCAGAGTGTGTTTTCAAAAGAAAACTATGAGGAAATCATTTTAGCAACAATTAGAAATGTATGCGAAGAAAACGATGCCGAAGTGATTTCGGTTGATATTGATTCATATATTGAAGATGATAGCTTAGTTGTCAATAAAATAGAAATTGAAATAGACGCTCCTTCAAAATCAGATAATATTGAAAACATATTGAAAAATGAGTTTGGATTTGAGGTGTGTGTTAATTGAAAAATAAATTGATAAAAGAAAACTTATATAATTTATTTAATAAAGACAAAAAAATATTACTTGTTGTTTTAGTTGGCTTTATAGGTGTTTTACTAATTGCGATTTCTGAAATGAATCTTGATAAATCAACTGAAAAGGGAAAAGATTTGACACAAAATATGGACTCTTATGAGTATTGTGATTATCTTGAGAGAAGGGTTGAAGATATCATTAATTCTATTGATGGCGCAGGTGAAGTTAGAGTTATGATAACCCTTGCTGAAACAACCGAATATGTCTATGCACAGAATCAAAATGGCACTAAGAAGTCTAATAAGGATTCGGAAAATTCAGATAATAAAAGTAATTTTGTAATTATTGAGAATGATAATAACGATTCAGGCCTTTTGATTAAAACCTATGAACCTAAAGTCAGGGGAGTTGCAGTAGTGTGTGTTGGTGGCGATAATCCAATAGTTCAGCAACAGATATATTCAACAGTAAGTGCAGTTCTCAATGTGAGCACAGCGAGAATTTCAATATCAAAATTAAAATCAGAAAAGGAGTAATTTATGAAAAGCAAAATCATTAATAGAAAGCATGTTTTGGTATTCAGTTTAACTTTCTCATTAGCTCTTACAGTTTTTGTGAATTGGTATTACACAAATCCTAATAGTTTGCAAAATCAAGAGTCCGAGGTAACCGATAATATTAGTTTAGGGGATGCTCAGTTAGTAAATGGAACAACTGTATCAGATAACTTTTTTGAAAAAGCACGACTCAACCGAACAAAAGCACACGACAGTGCAAAAGAATCCCTACAAACTATTATTAATGATGGAACAACTGATGAAGATACAAAAGTATCAGCAACAGAAAAATTAACAAGATTATCAGAATATATTAAACTTGAAGCAGATTGTGAAAATTTGATTACTGCTCAAACATCGAAAGAGTGTCTAGTAACTCTTGCTTTTGACTCTGCTGAAGTCATTGTACCAAAAGAAACAATCGATGATAAAATTCTTATAAAAATCAAGGATATAATACTTACAAAAACAAACATAAATGCAGAGAATATTACCATAATTGAACTAAAATAATATTTTCATTTACTATTGAAATTTTGCGGATAAAATGATAAAATATACATAAATTATATGTATATACATTCGAACCGCAGAAAATTTAGAACGCTCCCTGTCCTTTTTCTGACGGGGAGCGTTATTATTTTGGAGGTTATTATGACTAGAAAAGAAGAAAGAGAACTTGCTTTTACACTCATTTTTGAAAAGATTTTCAACGATGAACTAACAGTACAAGAAATTGTTGAGAATGCAGTTGAAGCACGTCTTATTGAAGAAAATACCTTTGCTTTTTCTGTTGCACAACTTACATATGAAAATTGCGAAGAAATCGATAGATTAATCAATGAGAATTCAGTTGGTTGGCGTGTTGAAAGATTGCCAAAAGTTTCACTTGCTATTTTAAGACTTGCTCTTTGTGAAATTCTTTATGTCCCATCAGTACCAACAGGTGTTTCTATAAACGAAGCTGTTGAACTCGCAAAGAAATTTGCAACACAAGAAGACGCATCATTTATCAATGGTATTCTTGGTAAATATGTTCGAGAGAATGAAGAAAAATGAGCTATTATCTTGGAATAGATACAAGTAATTACACTACATCTGTTGCACTGTATAATGATGAGGATAACTCTGTTGTTAATTTGAAACAACTTTTACCAGTAAAAAGTGGTGAAAAAGGGATTAGACAGAGTGATGCGGTTTTTCATCATACAGTGCAACTGCCACAACTCATTAAAAAGGCATTTGCCGACAATAACATAAAAATTAAGAGTGTTGGTGTTTCAACAAAGCCTTGTAATTTTGAGAATTCTTATATGCCGTGTTTTTTGAGTGGTATGTCTGTTGCAACTGGGATTTCATCTGCAATGAATGTTCCAATGTATGAATTTTCACATCAGGATGGACATATCGCTGCAGCATTGTATTCTTCAAACAAACTAGATTTGTTAAATGAAAAGTTTATCGCTTTTCATGTGTCAGGTGGTACATCACAAATAGTTTTTGTCGAACCACATGGTGAATATTTCAAAACAACTTTAATTTCTGATTCCCTTGACCTTAAAGCCGGACAAGCAGTTGATAGAGTAGGGGTTATGTTAGGTCTTGATTTTCCATGTGGACCTGAACTTGAAAAATTGGCATTAAAAAGCAATGCTGAATATAAAAAGATAAAAGTTTTTCGTCGTGATTGTTTCTTTAGCCTTTCGGGGGTTGAAAACAAGTGCAAAAAAATGTTTGAAGATGGTGAAAAACACGAAGACATAGCACTTTATTGTTTGAACTATATCTATTCTGCACTTGAAGATAGTGCAATGGAAATCATTGATAGATATGGTGATTTACCGATGGTTTTTTCTGGTGGTGTTATGTCAAACGTGATTATAAAAAATAAACTTACTGAAAAATTCAACGCATACTTTGCTGAGCCGCAATATTCTTCTGATAATGCTTGTGGTATTGCTATTTTAGCTTCAATTTGTGATAAAAAGGAATAGTGTTATGCAAACACCATTGATTCTGACTGTTTCACAATTAAATACTTATGCAAAATCTGTAATAGACCAAGATGCTAACCTTAACAATATGTTTGTTTCAGGCGAAATTTCAAATTTTGTAGACCATTATCGAAGTGGACATCTATATATGAGCATTAAAGATAATAACGCTTCAATTAAAGCAGTAATGTTTGCCGGTAATGCATCAAGACTGAAATTTAAGCCTGAAAATGGTATGTCTGTTATTATTCGTGGCAGAGTTTCTATTTATGAGCGTGACGGACAATATCAGTTATATATTGATGATATGCAACCTGACGGTATTGGCTCGTTAAGCCTTGCTTTTGAACAATTAAAAGAAAGACTTTCAAAAGAAGGATTATTTTCTCACGAAAACAAAAAGCCAATCCCTAAAATTCCATTAAAAATTGGTGTTATATCATCACCAATTGGTGCTGCAGTACAAGATGTTTTAAATGTATTAGGAAGACGTTTTCCTTTAGCTGAAATTGTTTTTGCAGGTGTAAAAGTTCAGGGTGATGGTTCTGCTGAACAAATTTCCAAGGCTATTGAAAAAATGAATCAATATAACGTAGCAGATGTAATCATTATTGCTCGTGGCGGCGGCTCTGCAGAAGATTTATGGGAATTCAATAATGAGAAACTCGCATATGCGATTTATAATTCACACATTCCGATTGTATCCGGTGTAGGTCATGAAACAGATTTTACAATTTGTGATTTTGTTGCTGATTTAAGAGCGCCCACACCATCGGCAGCTGCAGAATTAGCAGTACCCGATGCAAATCAACAATACTTTTATATTTCATCACTTAAAAACACTATTGATTCAATAATCAATGAGAAATTATTTGAATGTGAAAGTGATTTTGCAAAATTATGTGAATCAGATGTGCTTACAAACCCAGTTTCAATAATTGATAACTGCGAAAATTATCTTATTTCATTAACAGAATTAATTAATGAAAATCTCGGTATGAAAATTGATGACTATTCAAATAAATTCAGTATATTATGTTCATCACTTGATAATCTTAGTCCATTAAAAGTATTAGGACGTGGCTATTCAATGGTTAAGAAAAATAATAGCGTGGTTTCATCAGTTGATGATATTGAAAACAATGATGAAATTGAGATAAAATTCAGTAATGGCTCTGCAAAAGCACAAATTTTAGAGGTGTTAAAATGAATATAACATATGAACAAGCAATAAAAAGACTTGAAGAAATTGTTGCAAGTCTTGAAGAGGGAAGTCTTTCTCTTGAAGAGTCTTTAAAATTATATGAAGAAAGTGCAAAACTTTCAGAATTCTGTCATAAAACTTTAAAAGACGCACGACAGAAAATTATTGCTCTTAATGAGGTTGCAGATAATGATTGATTTAAATTCTTATATTAAAAATCAAGCTAAAATAATTGATAACAGACTTGAATATCATTTAGCTCAACTTAATAAATCAGTTGTTACTGATGCTATGACATATAGTGTGAAAAATGGTGGAAAAAGAATTAGACCATTCTTAGCACTTGAATTTGCGAAAGCATGTGGTGGCGATTTAGAAGTTGCACTCGACTTCGGTTGTGCAATAGAAATGATTCACACCTATTCACTTATTCATGATGATTTACCTTGTATGGATAATGATGATATGCGTCGTGGCAAGCCTTCTTGCCATATTGCTTTTGGCGAAGATAATGCGCTTTTGGCAGGGGATGCATTGTTAACATATGCGTTTAAACTTGTTACACTCGCTAATAATCTTCCTGCAATAAACACAATTAATTCTGTTAGATATCTCTCAGAATATGCAAATGGTATGATTGACGGACAAGTGTTGGATTTGCAGTTTGAAAAAACAAATCCAACTGTTGAAGAAGTTTTATCAATGTATAAATTAAAGACAGGGTGCTTATTAATTGCTTCTTGTCAGCTGGGATGCCTTACTTCTGATAGATGGTCAGAAGACATTAACAGTGCTGCATATAAATTCGCTGAAAATTTAGGTCTTGCGTTCCAAATTCAAGATGATATTCTTGATATTACAAGTGATGAAGCAACTCTTGGGAAACCAGTTGGTAGTGACGAGAAAAACGAAAAATCAACTATTGTTAAATTCTTTGGTTTGGAAAAAGCAAAAGAAATGGTTGATGAATATACAAAAAATGCCATTAACGCTTTGGAGGGTATTGATGGCGACACAACGATGCTAAAAGAATTTGCATTATATATGGCAAACAGAAAATATTGATTGGAGAAATTGTTTTGAAAAAATTTCAGTTTTTAAGTGATATAAATTCACCAAATGATTTGAAAAAACTGAATATTGAAGATTTAGATGTACTTGCAACTGAAATTCGCCAAGTTCTTATTGATACTGTGTCAAAAAATGGTGGACATTTGTCATCAAATTTAGGCGCTGTTGAATTATCAATAGCCTTGCATTATATGTTTGACTCACCAAATGATAAAATTATATGGGATGTTGGTCATCAGGTATATACTCATAAGTTATTAACAGGTCGTCTTAATGATTTTTCTACATTAAGAACTGAATATGGTATTTCTGGTTTCACTTCACCTGAAGAGAGTGAACACGATATTTTTTATAGTGGACATTCAAGTACATCAATTTCTGCTGCACTTGGTATTGCAACTGCAAATATGAATTTATGTAATGATGATTATACTATTGCTGTTATAGGTGATGGAGCGTTAACTGGTGGTATGGCTTATGAAGCGCTAAATAATGCTGGACGTTCTGGTACGAAACTAGTTGTAATTCTTAATGATAATGAAATGTCTATTTCTGAAAATGTTGGTTCAATGGCGAGATACTTAGCTGCAATCAGAACAAA
>JAZLBL010000047.1:0-17521 GCA_045613685.1 Candidatus Fimenecus sp.
GAATGCAGACTTTGAAGAAGACGACAACTGGGACGACGAAGTTTAATCCACTTCATTGTTCAGAAAGAGAGTTGATAATATGCACGCACAAAATGAACTTTATGCATCAAAAATATTTTTCAATGCTGCATTGCCACTTTTGAAAGTTATTGCAACTGATGTTCCATCTCTCAAAGCTAAATTCGACAAGCTCACAACTGTTTTACAGGTTAGTGCACTTGACGCAGAAGCAGAGGGTGGCAAATATGCAACACATTTCATCATCACAGAGGGCGAGTGGGAAACAAAGCTCAACGCTGCTCATGAAGTTCCTGATGTTGAACTTGAATTCAAGAGTATTGAAGCAATGAACGGATTCTTCAAGGGCAAGATTGGTCCTAAAACTCTTCCAAAAATGAAGGGTGTTGTGAAGAATTTCCCTGCATTCACAGCAATGCTTATGACACTTCTTAAGCTTTCTGACCTTACAGGTGCTACACAGCCACCAAAGGATGAAGAAACAAAAACTCTTATGGTTAAATGCTTCTTCTATCTCCTTTCAAGCGGTATCAGTCAGCTTAACAAAATGGGTCATACTGAAATCAAAGAATGGACTTCAAAGAGCCCTGACCGTGTTTATGCTTTCGCAGTTGACGGTCATCCTGAAGTTGCTGCTTTCATCCGTATCAAAGCAGGTAAATCAAGAGCAGGTCGTGGCGAATACAAGAGAGCAATGCCTTTCTTCACACTTCGTTTCAACAACCTTGATTCTGCACTCGGTATTCTTTTGAGTATCGACGATATGCTTGAAGCAACAAAAGCGGGCCGTCTTATCATGGACGGTGGCCCTGAATTCGGTGCACAGCTCGGTGGATTTATGCTTGAAGTTGGCGCATTGGCAAAATAAGATATTACAATTAAAAAGCTCGGTTTAAACCGAGCTTTTTGCTTTAACTTATATATGTCTAGATATTTTATAAAGCAATTCTAAAATGGTAGGACCCCACATACTAATGATTGGCAAAATTAAAAATGTAAGCTTTTCTTTTTTTAGTGTTCTTTCCTTTGCTGAACACAGCAACCATACAATAGCTATATTAATGCAAAGAAACAGAAAATCTTCAATTGGTGTAACAACATTAAATATACCAAATTGAATATAATCGGTTATACCATCAACAACATACCCTAATAAAACAGATACCGTTGAAATTATTGCTATCGTTTTAAGTGCTTTTCTTCTTTTTTCAAAGTCTTTCTCAATAGAAACATTCATGAGAACAACCATAACGATAATCGACAAAACTGTTGCTATAAAAGAAGCTACTGTGGATAAACCTTTGCCTATCAAATATGAAACAATATGATTTTCTTCTAAAAATAGAAAAGTGGTCGAAATCGCAGAAAGAAAAGCTAATGCACTATGGGGAATAACATAATATAAAAATCTATGTTTATTAAAATCTCCAACCAACCCTGATTTTTCAGTTAAATATTTTCCAAGTTTAATATAACCGACAGTATAAATAAACATTCCCGATGCCTGTGTTATATATACACTGTCAATTGACGGACTAATCATATTGATTATAAATGTAGCTACAATTGGTAAAATCATACAGACTATTAAAATTACCTCGAAAACAACAGATACCTTTAAGAAATATTTGTTTATTTCTTTTGGAGTTTTTGAAGTCTTATAAGTAATTCTGTCTTTGATATTTTCATCCTTGCAAACGGAACCAAGCAACTCTTCTGTTGATATTTCAAATACTTCTGCAAGTTTAATAAGTGTTTCGGTTTTGGGGATTGCTGTACCTGTTTCCCATTTTGAAACAGCCTTATTTGACACACCAAGAATTGCACCCAACTCTTTTTGTGACAATTCTTTTTGTGTTCTTAACTCATATATTTTGTTGGACAACTCGTAGTTTGCCATAAGCATCTTCCTTTCATAAAAATTGTAACACAAGGGCAATTTTTAGGCAAGAAATAAAAATCTAATATTGGTAGAACTTGAAAAAAGCTCGGTTTAAACCGAGCTTTTTGTTTTTATAAAATAATTAAACCGAATATCAATGAGTCAACAATGCTTATTATTGGCAAGATTTCAAATGCGAAACTTACTTTGTTCTTGTTGTTGTCTTTTGCGAAATAAACAAGCCAGGCAACTGCAATATAAATACCATAAACAAATATTCTTCTGATTATCGCATCGTATGTTGGATATTCTTCCAAAGTGTTTGCATATATGGTAAGTGCATAAGCCAACACAGAAGATATTGTTACAATAATTGCCATGGTTTTGTGTCTTTTTGCCTTTAGAGCTTCATCATCCATAACAGCAGTGTTCAAAAGGCTTGCCATTACGAGTGCCACAAGCACCATTGAGATTATTGAAAACACCAATCCTATTCCCGTTGTAATTGGAATCATATAATATTTAGATTCGTCAGCTATTGATTCTTTATAGCCCCAAGTTGTTATAAGCGACGAAACAATTGACAACGCAGCAATTACACCAGATGGAATAACTTCATATAAATATCTGTATTTGTAAATATCTCCGCTGAGTCCTGTTTTCTTCATAATGTGCTTAGCAAACTTATTGCAATAAATAATTGTTGCCACAACTGTAAATACATCAGTAAACAAATCTAAAAGTTCTCTGACTATGTTTGAAATTGCGAAACCCAATGTTCCCATTAGAGTCGGTGTTAGAATAGAAAAAATTGAGATAGGAATGGATAGTATAAGGGTAAACACAACAAACCATGTTAAAGATGTGTTGAAAAAATATGTTTTTAAATTTTTGATAGGTTTGATTGGTTCTTCTACCTTTTCTCCTGAAAAATAATTTTCTGGAAGATTATATGCCACGATTAACTTCTCTGCAATATAATCAGGAATACCATTAAGCGTTTCAATTTGTGAAAGTTCTTCTTCGCTGATATCTATTGCCGTTGCAACATCTTTGAGATATAGCTCTTTTTCTGCTCTGAATTGAATTAAAGTTTTTGCCATAATAACCCTCCTTTTTCTTTATAATCTCAATATATCATATAAAATATTAAATTGCAATTGTTAATAGTGTAAGAAAACGGATAACCGTTTTTGGCGGTACTTACAAACTGTTTTTTGTTTTTTATCTTCATATTATCTTCTTTTTATGTTATAATGCAGATATGGAAAGATATTTGAAATATAAAATTACAGAAAAATATGATGGTGAGCGAGTATTGACCTTTTTGAAAGATGAAATTGAAGCGTCGGCACGACTTATTCGTCACTTAAAAAACATACCTGATGGAATCACTTGCAACGGTGAGCATATCCGCACCGTTGACATTCTCCACTCGGGTGATTTGTTGTGTATTCATTTGCCCGAACAAAAAGACCACAAACACACAATCGTTGACCCAATGCCCTATGATTTGACAATTCTCTATGAAGATGACGATTTGCTTATTGTTGACAAGCCTGCAGGTCTCCCCTTGCATCCATCCCATAATCATCAGGGTGATACTTTGGCAAATGCCGTATCATATTATTTGCAACAACATGGCAAAGAAGCTGTTTTTCGTTCAGTTGGTCGTCTTGACCGTGGCACTTCGGGTGTTGTAATCTGTGCGCTTAACAAATATACTGCTGCTCGTCTTTCAGGCAAGGTTTATAAAGAATATTACGCCGTTTGCGAAGGTGTTTATGAAGGCGAAGGTGTTATTGATAAGCCTATTTATCGACCTGACCCCATACTCACAATCCGCACTGTTGACCCCCGTGGCGAGCGTGCAATTACCGAATGGAAAGCCGTTTCAAATCATAATGGACGCACTCTTTTGCATATCCATTTAGTAACGGGTAGAACACATCAAATCAGAGTGCATTTTTCGTCAATGGGCACTCCCCTTACTGGTGACACCATGTATGGAACTGCTCGTGACGACATTTCTCGTCAGGCACTTCATTGTTGTTATTGCAGATTTAATCACCCTGTAACCAATGAAGAAATTGAAGTGAGTTCACCTTTGCCCGACGACATTGCACAATTTGTAAAATAAATGCATTTTTACTATTCTATTGTAAAAATATGATTGATGTGATAAAATAAGTATAATTATGAATGGGTGGTGATATTGTGAACGAAGTTAAAGATTATATCGTTTATCCCGAAAATTTAAAAATAACTGTGCCCCCTATTATGCCAAAAAAGCAAGATAATTTATATACGGGCATAATTTATAACATATCTCGTTTTATTCTTAAATTTATTGTTCGTGGTGGTAGCAAGCTCGAAAAAATCAATGTTAATGGTCTTAAGCCACCTTATATTGTGCTTTGCAATCACAATCAATTTGTTGATTTCTTTGTTAGCTTCAAAGCCTTGCACCCATATAAATTTAACAATATCGCAACTCTTGACGGCTTTGTTGGATTTGAAAAGATTATGACCGAAATCGGTTGTGCGTGTCACAGAAAATTCACAACAGACATCAGTCTTATTCGTGCTTGTCACAAAATTTTGCACGAATATGGTGATATTCTTTGCATGTATCCCGAAGCACGCTATTCAAATGTTGGCACAACAGGAATTATCCCTGATGTTGTTGGCAAACTTGTTAAGAAAAACAAGGTGCCTGTGGTTGTAATTCTCAATCATGGTCATTATCTCAACACACCATTCTGGGATTTCCGTCAATACAGAAAAGTTCCTTTCTATTCAACTATGAAACAGATTCTCACAGTTGAGCAGATTGAAAATATGACTGCTGACGAAATCAACCAAGTAATTCGTGAAGAAATGTATTATGACGACCACGCATGGCAAAAAGAAAACAATATTAAGATTACTGAAGATTTCAGAGCAGATGGTCTTAATAAGGTGCTTTATAAATGTCCACATTGTTTGAGCGAAGGCAAGACTATCGGCAAGGGTATTTATCTCACTTGCGAAGAATGTGGCAAGAAATGGGAATTGACCGAGCTCGGAGAAATGAAAGCCCTTGACGGTGAAACAGAGTTTTCACATATCCCTGACTGGTATGAGTGGGAGAGAGAATGTGTGCGTCAAGAAATTCTTGATGGTACATATAAATATGAAGCCGATGTTCATGTGCACTCTTTACCAGGTCTTGAATTTATTGACATTGGTGAAGCGCATGTTACCCACGACCTTGAAAACGGATTTGTAATCGAAGGTCATTATAATGGTAATGATTACAGAATTCAGCGTCAGACAAAAACTCTTTATACACTACATAACGAATTTGCATTCAAAAAACTTGGCAAAATTGATTGCTTTGATGTTTCAGTTAAAGATGATTCATTCTATTGCATCCCAAAAGAAAAAGATGTTGTTACAAAGCTTATGTTAGCAACAGAAGAAATGTATAAAATCGTTACAGAACCAGCAATCAGCAAAAAATAAGGTAAAAGCTATGAAAGATAATACAGATTTTTTGACAGAAATCGTCTATCCCGACGGTATCGAGCGTTCCACAATAGGAAAAGTTCCTGCCAAACAACCTGACAATATCACTAAAGGCGCTTATAAACTTTCTTCTGCGATTTTGTCTCTTGTCAGAGCAGGATACAAAATAGAAAAAATTAATATGGACGACTTAAAGCCGCCATATATCTTGCTTGCAAACCATATGCAATTTATGGATTTTGCAATGCTTTTTCGCGCAACATATCCACACAAAGTAAATATTGTTGCTGCTCACAATGTTTTTCATCTTTTTCCTAAAACTATGGAAAAAGCAGGGTGCATTTGCACTCACAAGTTTACAACAGACACTGCTCTTGTGCGTTCTTGCAAAAAGGTGTTAAAAGAATATGGTGATGTGTTCTGTATGTATCCCGAAGCGAGATACACACCTGACGGCACACAATCTATATTGCCCGACGCTATCGGCAAACTTGCTAAAAAGAATGGCGTGCCCGTTGTTGTTATGCTTAACCACGGAAATTACTTAAATTTGCCATTTTGGGCAGACTATACATATAGAAAAGCACCATTTTATGCAACAGTTAAACAAGTCTTAACCGCTGAACAAGTAGCCCAAATGAGTGTTGACGAAATCAATGCGGTTATTCGTAAAGAGTTGACCTATGATGATTTCAAATGGCAAAAAGATAACAACATTATTATCAAAAATCGAAAACGAGCAGAAGGACTTCACAAAGTTCTTTATCAATGTCCCGCTTGTAAAACCGAACACAAAATGAACTCAAAAGGTATTCACCTTTTCTGTGAAGAATGTGGCAAAAAGTGGGAAATGACTACTCTTGGTCAGCTAAAAGCTCTCGATGGAGAAACTGAATTTTCGCATATTCCCGATTGGTATAAATGGGAACGAGAAAATGTGAAAAAAGAGCTTTTGCAAGGCAAATATCATTATGAGGAAGAGCTTGAAATTATTTCTCAACCAAATGTCTATGACTATATACCATTGGGCAAAGGCAAAGTTACTCACGATTTAGAAAACGGATTTGTAATCGAGGGGTATTATAACGGACACAATTACAGAATTGAGCGCCCAACCAAAGGTCTTTATAGTTTGCATATAGAATATGGTTTTAATCAGCTTAAAGGTGTTGATTGCTTTGAGATTTCAACCACAAACGATTCTTTCTATTGCATTCCAAAGAGAAAAGACATAGTTACAAAACTTGCCCTTGCAACAGAAGAAGCATTTAAAATTGCAAATGAATAAAAAAATTAGGACTCAACTTAATTAGTTGAGTCCTTTGTTATTTCATTTTACACTTTAATAAGCCTTGCCCCAATAGAGCATCTTGTCGGCTGGTTTGCCACAGCAAACGCAAGTTTCACCAATTTTTTCTTGAACAAATGGAATACAACGAGATGTAACACCTGCTTGTTCTTTAAGAGCATCTTCACACTCTCTGTCGCCACACCACATAGCTTTGATAAAGCCTGGTTTGTTTTCTGCAGTTTCAATCATTTCGTCCATATTCTTTGCAACATAAGTCATATTGCTTCTGCGTTCAAGTGCAGCATTGTAAAGGCCATCGTGAACTAACTGAATAAGCTCAGGAATCTTTGTTTCGAGTTCATCAAGAGATACAAAATATTTTTCTCTTGTATCACGACGAACGATAACGCACTGATTATTTTCAATGTCGCGTGGGCCTAATTCAAGACGAAGTGGAACACCCTTCATTTCATATTCTGCATATTTCCAACCTGGTGAGTTGTCGCTCAAATCAATCTTTGCACGGCAAATCTTCTTAAGGTTTTCATAAACCTCAGTTGCCTTTTCTTTAACGCCTGGCTTGTGAGATGCAACAGGAATAACAACAATCTGAATTGGTGCAATTTTTGGTGGAAGAACAAGTCCGTTATCGTCACCGTGAGTCATAATGAGAGCACCGATAAGACGAGTTGTGCAACCCCATGATGTCTGGAATGGGTGCTTTAATTTATTGTCTTTATCTTGGAACTGAATGCCGAAAGCATGAGCAAATCCGTCACCAAAATAGTGGCTTGTTGCAGACTGCAATGCTTTACCATCATGCATAAGAGCTTCGATTGTGTATGTATCTTCTGCACCTGCAAATCTTTCTTTTGCAGTTTTAACACCCTTAACAACAGGCATTGCAAGATAGTTTTCACAGAAGTCTGCATAGACATTAAGCATTCTGATTGTTTCTTCTTGTGCCTCTTCTGCTGTTGCGTGAATTGTGTGGCCTTCTTGCCACAAGAATTCTCTTGTTCTAAGGAAAGGTCTTGTAGTCTTTTCCCAACGAACAACTGAAACCCATTGGTTATAGAGTTTTGGCAAGTCGCGATATGACTGGATTATATTTGCATAGTGTTCACAGAAAAGTGTTTCAGAAGTAGGTCGAACACAAAGACGCTCTTCAAGTTTTTCACTACCACCATGAGTTACCCAAGCAACTTCAGGTGCAAAGCCTTCAACGTGGTCCTTTTCTTTATTGAGAAGGCTTTCAGGAATAAACATCGGCATACAAACATTTTCGTGCCCTGTTTCTTTGAACATTCCGTCAAGAGTTTTCTGAATATTCTCCCAAATTGCATAGCCATAAGGTCGAATAACCATACAACCTTTAACGCTTGTGTATTCAACCAATTCTGCTTTTTTAACAACGTCGGTATACCATTTGGCAAAATCCACGTCCATTGAAGTTATTTCTTCAACCATCTTTTTTTGTTCAGCCATTTTTCTTCTTCCTTATCTAAAAATAAAAGATACAGGAGCATTTTAAAGTGCTCCTGTTAAAATAAATCAAAAATTAGTTTTCTTCAACGTATTTAACAATATCGGAAACAGTTTTAATATTTTCAAGAGCCTCGTCAGAAATTTCCATATTGAATTCATCTTCAAATGTCATAACAAGGTCAGCTAAATCAATGCTGTCTGCACCAAGGTCTTCGAGAAGAACAGAGTCCATTGTAACTTGGTCTTCGTCTAATTCGAGTTGGTCACAAATAATTTCGCGAATTTTTTCAAACATCATATAACACCTCCATTTGTTTTATACCAATAATAGTAAAATTTTTTAGTGCTTTTGTCAACACCTTTATTGCAATTTTATGAAATCTTTAAGCGATGTAAAGTCAATATCCTTTACATCTTTTACGATTTCATAAAAAGTTTTACAAATTTCTACACAACCACCCACAGAATCGCTCTCTGTATTGAACGGCATAACTGGGTCGTGCACTGAAAGACGGAGCAAAAACCATCCGTTTCTCTTTTTGTCTTTAAACGAAACTCTGACACCTTCATAATTATCAGATGCGAGAATCATATCACTATTTTCTTCGGCAATCTTCTTTATTTTTTCAATAAGCTCTTCGCCGATTGGTCTGAAGTCTTCTGCTGTTATATTAAATCGCATTTCTTTTTCTTCTATTGGCTTTTTAAGGTCTGCAATGCAATCACCAATATATTTAAATTCTTTTCTAAGATTTGCTGCTTTGATTATTATTTTTGTAATGAGATAAGCACCGTCATCAAGATAATAGTTTTCTTTGAACGCTGCATGCCCTGATGTTTCGATAGCAAGGGGCACATTTTCGCCTAATTCTGTTCTGCGAATAGCTTCGTCAATAACATTCTTATATCCACGCTTGAAACGGATATGCTTGCCACCTAAATTATCTTCAATAAACTCACGAAGTCCATCACTTGTAACGGAATCTGTTACCACTGTGCCACCCTTATTATTTTCAAGAGCAATAACTGACGCAAGTGCTACGATTGAATTTCTATTGATTTCGTTGCCGTGAGAATCAACACAAGATGCACGGTCAACGTCTGTATCAAAAATCACACCCAAATCGCAATGGTTTTCTACAGTTGCTTTTCTGATAAATTCCATAGCAACTTTATTTTCAGGGTTTGGAATATGATTTGGGAACATTCCGTCTGGCTCTAAAAACTGACTTGCAGACACGTCTGCGCCAAGCGGTGCTAAAACCTGTGTTGCATAAAATCCACCAACACCATTACCAGCATCAACTGCGATTTTGAACTCTTTTAAAGGATAATCATAGTCTTTTGCGCCAACTTCTTCTTTTATCATATCGCGAAGCATTGTAGAATATTCCGAAATATAGTCAACATCTATAATGCTTCCGTTTTTGTTTAATTCTCTCTGCTTTTCATCTTCTGCATTTTTGAGAATGCTTTTAAGCTCGTCGCCTGAAAGACCACCATCACGAGTAAAGAATTTAAGTCCGTTTCTGTCAAAAGGATGATGACTCGCGGTAATCTGAATAGCACCATCACATTTTTTTGTAACAGTTGTCATAAACATTGCAGGAGTTGAACAATATGAACAGTTGAGCACATTGACGCCCATTTTAATAAGAATATCAATAACTGCTGTTTTGATTCTGTCGGCAGAAATTCTTGAATCATGACCAACTGAAACTAAAAGTTCATCTGGGTTTTTATTCTTCTTTTCACAAAGAAAATCAATGAATGATGCACTGATTTCTCTGACAACTTCATCAGTCAACTGAATTTCGGGATATTGCTCTGTTGCAACTGCAACACCACGAACATCAGTACCACTTTTTAAATGCATAAGTTTCATTTAATCAATCCTCTTTTAAGCATTTCTTCTGCTGCGAGCATAACGCCAAGTTTACCACTATGAAAATTGAGTCCACCTTGCATCCAAACTGCAAATGGCTCACGAAGTGGAGCATCGGCAGAAAGTTCTATTGATGAGCCCGATGTGAATGCACCCGCAGACATAATAACCTGATTATCATAACCCGGCATATCCCAAGGCTCAGGTGTTACATAAGAGTCAACAGGAGCACCCTTTTGTAGTCCCTGACAGAAAGCAATAAGGTTTTCAGGATTCTGGAGACAGATTGCCTGAATAATATCGTGACGAGTTTCGTTCACTTCAGGTGTAACTTTAAATCCTAATTCTGTGAAAAGAGATGCTGCAAAAACTGCAGTTTTAAGTGCTTCACCAACAACATGTGGAGCATTGAAAAGTCCCATAAACACGCTTCTGTTTTGCCCGAGAGTAGCACCTACTTCTGTGCCAAGTCCTGGAGTTGTGAGTCTGTATCCGCAAAGCTCAACCAAATCCTTACGACCTGCAATATATCCACCGCAAGCAGCAATTCCACCACCCGCATTTTTAATGAGTGAGCCCGCAATTAAATCTGCTCCAACTTGTGTGGGTTCAAGTTTTTCTGTAAATTCACCATAGCAGTTATCAACCATAACGATTGCTCTTTTATTAACTCTATGTACAATTTCGCAAACCTTCTGGATTTCTGCTATTGAAATTGTGTGACGAAGAGAATAACCACGAGAGCGTTGAATATAAACCATTCTCACAGCTTTATCTTTTGCACATTCTTCAACTGCACCATAATCAATTTCGTCATTTTCAGTTAAGTCAACTTGTTGATAGTGCACACCGAAATCTGCTAATGTGCCATCGCCCATATTTTTGCCACCTAAGCCGATTGTTGAGTGAAGTGTGTCATAAGGTGTGCCTGTTACACAGAGCATCACATCATTTGGACGAAGAATACCATAAAGGCATACTGCGAGAGTATGTGTGCCACTTGCCAAAGCACCTGCACGGATTATTGCACTTTCTGCACCAAAAATATCTGCTGTAAGCTCGTCAAGTTTCTCTCTACCCTTATCGCCATAGCCATAACCAGTTGAAGTGTTGAAATCTGTTTCATCAACACGATTACGGATAAAAGCAGAAAGCACCTTTTGTTGATTATATTCAGTTAGTTGGTCGATACCCTCATAAATAGGCTTTGCTTTTTCGAGAGCAACCTTTGATAATTCTTCAATTCTGTTACTGATTTCAAAAAACATTTTGATTTTCCTTTATATTTTATATTCGTATATTTCTCTTGCTATTTTAAAGCCGATTTTTTCATAGAATTTCACATTGTAATCACGCGAAACTAAATACACATCTTTTCTCGGAGAAAGGTTTAGTAATTTTTCGACTATCGCCTTTCCGTAGCCTTGTCCACGATATTTTTCTTTAGTGAAAACATCTGTTATAAGTGCCAAATCTTTGTTAAATGAGATAAATCCACCACTTATTGTTTGAAATGTTTTCTCAATTACTGCACCTTCGCAACAACCTTTGAGATTCAAAAACTGTTTAAGCATTGTTTGGTCGGGTGTGAGCTTGACATTCAACTTTTCAATTTTATTGTAATGAGTATATTTTATACCCTTTTCACCTTTAATTTCATCTAACGAAATACACATTAGATATTTTTTATCTATTTGGTTATAAGGCAAATTATCTGTTGAAAAAATTGAGCCATTTAACACAAAAGAAAGCTCTTCAAAATCTGCATTTTCACTTACGAATGCCACACATCTGTCGTTATCGCCTGAAACTATTGCAGTAATTTTCTTTTCATCATTAAACTGAGCCCATAAAACGCCATCATTCAGCTCACAGTCCATAAAAAATCCTGTTTGCGAGAGAAAAAGCGCTGTGTTGTCTTTTCCCAAATAGTCAAAAATTAACTTATCAAGAAAATTTATTGATTTAACCATTTGCCAAGTCCTTTAAAAGTTCTTTTGAGAGTCTTTCAACGCTTTCAATGTCCTTTAAATTGCATACAGATGAGCCTGAATGAATGTATCTGCAAGGCAAAGAAACTGCAATGGTCTTTATTCCACCTGCTGACTTATGAATTGCACCTGCGTCATTTCCACCTGCTACAACAGTCTTTGTCTGACAAGGGATATTGTTCTTTTCTGCGATTTTAAAAGCTCGTTTATATAACTCTCTGTCATAGAGTGTAGCTCTGTCCATAAATGATACTACTGCTCCACCACCAGTTTTACAAACTTTTTTATGGTCAGGTGTGTCAGGAATGTCAGAAGCAGTTGTAGTTTCGATTACAATAGCATAATCAGGGTTTACTGTGTATGCACTTACAGTTGCACCACGAGTGCCGATTTCTTCTTGAACTGTAAAAACACAAGTGTAGTCAATTTTTAACTTTTCTTGTAAAAGTTCTAACATAACTGCGCAACCAACTCGGTCATCAAGTGCTTTTGATTTAAGCATTTGTTCTCCAAATTGAATAAATTCTGATTTGAAATATCCAAAATCACCAAGAGAAATATGCTTTTCTGCTTCTTGCTTGTTTTCAAAGCCAAAGTCAACTGAAATATCAGTAATGCTTGGTATTTTTTTGCTCTCGTCAGCACTGCATTGATGAATTGCTTTGCCACCCGCAACACCAACGCAACCGTTTATAGTTAATTTTTTACCAAAGAGTGCAGAGTCATCAATTCCACCCACATTTGATACATAAACATATCCATCATCACTGATATAAGTTACAATAAAACCAACTTCGTCCATATGAGCAAAGAGTGCGACCTTGTTTTTAGGTGTTATTTCACCTTTTTTATCTACAATAAGGTTGCCGAGAGCATCAACTGAATATGTGCAATCTTGGGGAAGCTTTGAGATTATAAATTCTCTCACACTTTTTTCATCACCTGATGTGCCGTTTAAGATACAAAGTTCATTTAATAAATCCATATTCATGTTGCTCACACCCTTTCAAGAAAACGCGCAATAAGCTTTGCGCAGTTTTCAACATCACGAATATCCACCGCTTCAACCGGTGTGTGCATATATTTCTGTGGCAGAGAAACCAAAGCAGATGAAATTCCACCCTTTGAGATTGTGATATGGTCGGCATTTGTGCCAGTTTTGCCATTCATAATTTCTTTTTGATATGGAATATCATTTTCTTCTGCTATTTTTATGAGCAAATCTGAATATTCGCGATTAAGAATTGGTGAATACCCTATCATTGGTCCACCATTCATTTTGCCACATTCTTTTGGATTTGAATCAGGTGTATGAGCAAAACTCACATCTACTGAAAGCGATATATCTGCATCACTATTAAACGATGCACAGGTAGCACCTGTACCACCTGTTTCTTCTTGAGCAGAGCAAACAAGTGTGATTTTATTTTCTGTATTTGTATATTCAAGCGCTTTTAAAAGCACAGCAATTCCACCGCGGTCATCAATATATGGTGATGAAACTACATTCTCATTAAGAATTGAAAAACTGTTTCTGAAAGATGCTCTATCACCGATTGAAACTAACTTTTCTGCTTTTTCTTTGCTCATTCCAATATCAACAACACAAGTACCATCTTTTGAAACTCGGCTTTCACCATCTGAAAGATGTGGGGGCACTGTGCAAACAACTCCGAAAATGTCTTCTGTGCCGTGAATTGTTAATTCTGCACCCTCGACTGTGCGCATATCAACACCACCAACCTTTGTTACACGAAGAAAACCGTCGTCGGTAATTCCTGTTACAACAAAGCCGATTGTATCAAGGTGAGCATCAAGTAAAACATGCTTGCCTTTGCCGTCTTTTTCAATAATTATGTTACCTACCTTATCGCAAGAAACCTTGCCATATGGTGAAAAAAGCCCCTTGAATGTTTCAAAGGAGCAATTCTCATCCCCCGCAACGCCTGCGAGGGATGTTAATTTTTCTAAAAGTTCAATAGTTGTCATTTAAATCAACCTTAATTTTTATTTATATCTCGACTCCGCCAACAGGTCTGATAATTAATACGTAGCAAGAATCTTCGCCAAAAATACTTTCCATTGCATTCTTGTAATCTGCAAGGATTTCATTTGGAACAAATGCCTGAATTGTACCTGCAAATCCACCACCATGAACACGCCATGCGCCCTTGCCCTTGAGAATGCTTTCACTTACTGCAAGAGCTAATGAAACTGGTTGTTCCTGTGGCTTTTTAACAGAAAATACATTTTGATTATACTTATATGATGAGTCGCCACTTTCAAGTATGTATGATTTGAATTCTTCAAAATCACCCTTTTTAAGAGCGTCAACTTCTTTTAATACTCTATCGTTATCTGCGAAGAAGTGCATTGCACGGATAACTGCTCTGTCACCAACTTTTTCGCGAATTGCTGGGATATTCTTTTTGAATTCGTCTTCATCCACTTCACGAAGAACTTTCTTGCCAAAACAACCTGCAACTGCTTCCATTTCGCTACGGATTGCTGCATAGTCATCTGTCAAATCTGAGTGGCTACCCTTCGTGTCAACAATACAGAGTGAATGACCTGATGCTGCAAAATCAAATTTAACTTCGTTTACGATTGGCTCTGCTGGGTTATTAAAGTCGATTGTAACAAATCCACCAACTGAGCAAGCCATCTGGTCCATAAGTCCGCATGGTTTATCGAAATAAACATTTTCTGCATATTGAGCAATCTTTGCGATTGTGATTGCATCAACTTGTCCGTCATTATAAAGATAATTAAGCATTGTACCAACAAGCACTTCATAAGCCGCTGATGATGAAAGTCCTGAGCCTGAAAGTACGCTTGACATTGTCACTGCGTCAAAACCACCGATTTTGTAGCCATATTTCAAGAATCCTGCGCACATAC
The DNA here is from genome assembly GCA_045613685.1 of Candidatus Fimenecus sp. Classification (GTDB taxonomy): domain Bacteria; phylum Bacillota; class Clostridia; order Oscillospirales; family Acutalibacteraceae; genus Fimenecus. Next base: position 14,967 of record JAZLBL010000047.1, read on the forward strand.
CACGAACAAGTGCTGGTGAATGACCTTTTTCGTCTTCTTTGATTTCAAGGTCTGTGATATCACAAACGTCCATGCTATATCCACGAGATTTTACACGAACAATGTTTTCATCATTTTTAGATGCGATTGCAATAGCGTCAAGGTTAATGCCTGCTGCCAAAACTCTGCCATGGTTGTGGTCTGTGTGGTTACCACCAACTTCTGTACGACCTGGTGCTGAGAACATTCTTGCATCTCTGTCTTCACTGAAAATTTCAGCAAAGTCGTTTGCAAGGCTTACATATCTTTCGTGCTGAGCCTTAACCGCTTCATCTGTAACATAAACGCGCTTAAATCTTTCGTCATAAGCACCATTTAAAATATCATTTTTCAAAACATTAATTGTTGCCATCTTTATTTTCTCCTTTTCTCTTTTCCAACGCTATATTTGTAATTACAACAGCTATGCCTGAAATAACTAAAAGAATTATTACAGGAGCCATAAAATGCCATGTGAAAGGTTGTGCAATATTTCCACCCATTACAGAATATGTCCACAACTTAATGAAATAACCCGCAATAGAAGCAGCCATAAATTTGCCGAATGGAAATTTTATTCCGCCATAAAACTGACTCGCCATATTAATTGGGATTGACGGAATAAGTCTTATGAGAAACAAAACTCCTAATTTGGTCTTACCCGCGTGATTAAGCATCTCACGAACATTTTCATATTTTTTAAGTTTATGTACTGCAACGCCTTCATCAAAGCGTCTGCCGTACCAATAAACTATCGAGAGTGTTATTGAAAAGCCCACAACATTAAGTGGCAACGCAAGTTCTGGCTCAAACAAAACACCCGTCATAATCATAATAAAAGGGAACGGAATTGGAACAAATGATTTGAGTGCATAAACAACAAGAATTGCAAGACCAATAAGCCATCTGTTTTCAAGCGATTGAATAAAATCTTGTAATTTACCCAACGCCCACAAAAACTCTGCCCAACCACCTTCGGCAACCTTTGTGCTCATAATCATTGTGATTACTGTCAGCAAAATTGCCACGGCAAAAAGCCCGATTGCGCTAAGATTCATAGCGCCTTTTCTGTCAAGGTTTCGTTTTTCCATCTGCATCCCCTTTCTTTGTTAGTTTGTAAACATACATATACATTGTAATTTTATAATATTTATTGAAAAAGGTCAATATTTTTGTTATTATAATATTAAATATAACACTATAATATATACACATTTAAAGGCAGTGATTACTTTGAAAATAGTTATTCTTGATGCATTTGCGCTTAACCCTGGTGATTTGTCATGGGATTGGCTTAAAAATCTTGGTGAATGCGATATTTATGACCGCACACCTGCTGACCAAATTCTTGAAAGATGCAAGGGTGCAGATATTGTTATTACAAACAAAACTCCATTGACAAAAGAAACTTTATCAAAACTTTCTAATCTTAAATATATTGCTCTTGAATCAACGGGATATAATGTTGTTGATTGTGAATATGCAAAAAGTATGGGTGTGCCTGTTTCAAATATCCCTTCTTATTCAACAAATGCCGTTGCACAGCTTACATTCTCATTGATTCTTGAAATTACAAATGCTGTTGGAATACATAGCGAAAGTGTGAGAAATGGTGATTGGGCTAATTGTCCTGATTTCTGTTATTGGAAAACTCCACTCACCGAGCTTTGTGGCAAAACACTTGGCATTGTTGGATTTGGTCAGATTGGTCAAGCAGTTGCAGATATTGCAGAAGCATTTAAAATGAATATCGTTGCAGTTTCAGGTCACGAAACAGACCAAAGTCACAGAAAGAATTTTTCTTGGGTTAATATGGATACCCTTGCAAAAACAAGTGATATTATTTCATTCCATTGTCCACTCACTGAAAAAACAACAGGACTTGTGAATGAAGAATTCATCTCTAAATGTAAAGATGGTGCAATTATTATCAACACAAGTCGTGGGCCCGTTGTTGACGACCAAGCACTAGCCGATGCTCTCAATAGTGGCAAACTTCGTGGTGCAGGACTTGATGTGCTCACAGTTGAGCCACCAAAAGCAGATAATCCATTACTCTCTGCTAAAAATTGTTTTATTACTCCACATATCGCTTGGGCAGGGTCTGAAACAAGAGAAAGACTTATGAGCATCTTAGAAGAAAATGTCAAAGCATATTTGAACGGCAATCCACAAAATGTGGTGAATAAGTAATACCAGGACGCATCACAGAAAATATACAAAAATTTGTTATTGACACTTGAAGAATCTTATTGTATAATGTTCGGTGTATCCCAATGTAAAGGGAGGGATTTTTAATGAGTCAGGTAAAAGTTAAAGAAAACGAGTCCTTGGAAAGTGCTCTCAGAAGATTTAAGAGACAGACATCTCGCGACGGCGTCATTCAGGAAGTACGCAAAAGAGAGCATTACGAAAAGCCTTCTGTAAAGAGAAAGAAGAAGTCTGAGGCTGCACGTAAGCGTAAGTTTAAATAATTTTCGCTTTGCGGAGCTATGTTTTAAAAACGCAAGTGGGCATCCATTGACGGATTGCCCACT
>JAZLBL010000048.1:0-110221 GCA_045613685.1 Candidatus Fimenecus sp.
TTTTTTTTAGAAATTTTTTTACTTAAAACTCAATTTTTAGTTGAGAAAATTGAAAATGTGTGATATAATACATACAATGTGTTTTTACACTTTAATAAATTAATATAATTTTCAGATATTTCAGGAGGTATGAAAAATGGATCTTAAATTAAGACCAAAGGAAGAATGTATGTTCGACGAAATCTCTCTTGGCGAAATTATGCTTAGACTTGACCCGGGTGAAGGCAGAATCAAAACTGCAAGATCTTTCACAGCTTGGGAAGGTGGCGGTGAATATAACGTTGCCAGAGGTTTGAGACGTTGCTTTAAAATGAAAACTGCAGTTGTTACTGCTTTTGCAGACAACGAAGTTGGTCGTCTTATCGAAGACTTCATTATGCAGGGTGGCGTTGATACATCACTTATCAAATGGGTTAAGTATGATGGTATCGGTAGAACAGTAAGAAATGGTCTTAACTTTACAGAACGCGGATTTGGTATCCGTGGTGCTGTTGGTGTTTCTGACCGTGGTAATACAGCAGTTGCACAACTTAAAGCAGGGGACATTGACTGGGATTACATTTTCGGCACACTCGGTGTTCGCTGGCTTCATACAGGTGGTATTTTTGCTGCTCTTTCAGAGTCAACTGCAGAAGTTGCTATCGAAGCAGTTAAAACAGCTAAAAAATACGGCACAATCGTATCTTATGACCTTAACTATCGTCCATCTCTTTGGAACGATATCGGTGGCAAAGCAAAGGCACAAGAAGTTAATAAAGAAATCGCAAAATATATTGACGTTATGATTGGTAACGAAGAAGACTTCACCGCTTGTCTTGGCTTTGAAATTGAAGGTAACGACGAAAATCTTAAAGAGCTCAATATTGAAGGTTACTACAAAATGCTTGAAGAAGTTGTTAAGGTTTATCCTAACTTCAAGGTTATCGCAACAACTCTTCGCACAGTTAAAACAGCAACAGTTAACGACTGGTCAGCAATCTGCTATGCAGATGGCAAAGTTCATAAGGGTCTTGAACTTCCTGGTCTTGAAATTCTTGACCGTGTTGGTGGTGGCGACTCATTCGCATCAGGACTTATCTATGGCCTTATGACAACAGAAGATGCTCAGACAGCAGTAAACTACGGCGTTGCTCATGGTGCACTTGCAATGACAACTCCAGGTGATACATCAATGGCATCACTTAAAGAAGTACAAAACATTGTTGGCGGCGCTGGCGCTCGCGTTCAAAGATAGTTTCTTTTTCCGCAATTCGTCGTGGCTTTCGGCTCGCAGTATACCCGCGATACAGCTTCGCCTCTGCCACATTGCCTTGCGAAAAAACAAATCTATCTTAAATTAAGAGTTAAAACAAAGTAGGGGCGATTCACGAATCGCCCGTAAAAATATTTTCCAGTTTGGAGATGTAATTATGGATAAAGAAAAAATCATTACCCGAATTCAGGACTGCGGTATCGTAGCTGTTGTCCGTGCAGAAACAGTTGACCAGGCTATCAGAATCACTGATGCTTGTATTGAAGGTGGCGTTGCTGCTATCGAGCTTACATTCACAGTTCCACATGCAGACAAGGTTATTGAAGAGCTTGCAAAGAGATATACACCTGAAGAAATCATTCTTGGTGCAGGTACAGTTCTTGATGCAGCAACAGCAAGAATTGCAATGCTTTCAGGTGCAGAGTACATTGTTAGCCCTGCTCTTGATATTGAAACACTCAAACTTTGTAACCGTTACAGAGTTCCAATGATGCCAGGTATTATGACAGTTCGTGAAGGACTTCTTGCTATGGAAAATGGCGCAGACATTCTTAAAGTTTTCCCTGCTGACCTTTTCGGACCAAAGATTATCAAAGACATCAAGGGACCAATTCCATATGCTAAGATGATGCCAACAGGTGGCGTTGACGCTGATAATGTTGGTGAATGGATTAAAGCAGGTGCTGTAGCAGTTGGTGCAGGTTCATCACTTACAGCAGGTGCAAAGACAGGCGACTACAAGAAGATTACTGAAACAGGTAAACGTTTTGTGGAAAACATTAAGATTGCAAGAGCTGAACTTGCAAACAAATAAATCGTAATAAGATAATAAAAAGGACTTGGGATAATACCTCAAGTCCTTTTGGTTTTTATTTTTATATCGTATTATTCTGTGATTTCCGCTTTTGCTCTGCGTTCTGCAAGTTCTTTTTCAACCTGTGCTTTTTGTTCAGGTGTGTATTTAATTAAGAGCAATGGAATGATATAGAGCACTGCTGCAATAGCGGGTGTGAGCATTGTAAGTGGCCAAATCCAGTTTTCGAATGCTTGACTTTGTGTGCCAAGATAGACTGCGCCTTCAACATCTTCAACTGCAACATAGCCAAGAATACTAAGTGACAATGTTGCAAGAGCACCTGTCACACCGCTTGAAATCTTGGTGAAGAATGTTTGCATTGCAAAAGTAACACCTTCAGTACGCTTGCCAGTTTTCCATTCCATATAGTCAACGCTATCGCAGAAAAGTGAAGTCTGTGCAATACCTGATGCGCCTGATGGAATTGAGCAGATAGCCATAATAATCATACCGATAAGGATATTGTTACCCTCAAATCCTATAATCCAAGCAAGAACTTTGCCGACGATTGTGCAAATCTGAATGAAGATAAGAAGATTTCTGTAACCGCCGAATTTAACTTTAAGCTTGTCTGCAAAAATCATACCCAAGAAACTTGGGGCATAAGTAATTGCACCATAAACTGTGGTAAGAGTCAAAGGTCCGAGTTCAAAACCTGCAACAAAAACTGGCTCCATCTTGTATTTAAAGAAATATGTAACAAGTGAGTTACCGAATGCAAGTGAGCCGAAAATATTTGAAAGAGTAACAAGCATAAGCATCTTGTTTTGGAATAAAAGTTTGAAACATTCAAGAATTGATGTCTGCTGTTGTTCTGGCTCAACTAAACGCACTCTTTCTTGTGCTTTATAGCACTTTGCACTGACTAATGCGCCACCAAGACCGAAAATTGTTGCGAATAAAACTGTCATTAGAGCCAATGAGTTGCCTGACTGCTTTGCAACGATTTCCATAATCATTGGAATAACGGCACTGAAAACACCGTAGAAAATAGAACCAACTGTTCGTGCCATCTGAACGAATTTATCACGTTCATTTGAATCAGGAGTAACAACGGCTGTCATACCCCAAATTGCAACGTCCTGCATTGTGTAACTGATATCCCAACAGAGATACATAATTACAAAATAACCTATACGGAGCCACAAAAGTTCTTCGGCAGTTGAGAATACTACGAAAATAAGCACGGTGAAAACACCGACGGGTACAGGTGTGTATTTAAGTAATGGTCTGAGCTTTTCACCATTCTTGAAACGGTGACGGTCAACGATAGAACCAACAATAGGGTCATTCACACCGTCCCAGATTTTCATTAAAATTAAGAGTACTGCAACAACACCCGCCGGGAATTGCGCAATGTCTGTCAAAAAGTATTGAAAGAAAGAAGCACCGATAAAGCAATAAACAACATTTTGCCCTGCAAGACCAGTTAAGAAACTTTGTCTTTCTTTTTTGCTTACATAATTCAAAAAAATACCTCCTTATAAGGTTGTAATCACAGTTCAATTATATACCATATTATTGCGATAAACAATTCTCTAAAAGATAGAAAAATATCATAATAATTTGGTTAACTTGTTGTTTCATTGACTTTGTTTTTTTAAAGTGATATATTTATAATATCAAAAGAAAGGGAGAAAAGATATGTATAAAATTATTAACCCTTATGAAAGCGTAATGTCGCTTATTGAAGACCAAGAAAAGCACTATAAAACAAATCTTCACACTCATTCAACTTATAGTGATGCTAATGACACTATGACTGATATGATTATTGGTTTCTATGATAATGATTTCGATATTTTAGCGTTCGCAGAGCATGGAATTCTCGGTAAGCCTTGGAATGAAGAACCAACTCATATCCCATTTTTCAATTTTCAATATCTCTGGCATGGCAAACGTAGTTATTTAACAGAAGACCAATACAGAAAAATTAAAAATGGTACATATAAATCAGAAAAAAACACAAGAACAAAGACTCGTGGATTAGAAGATGTGGCAGATGCTATTGAGTGCAATATGTTCACAATTATGAAAAACCACGTAAACGGATATTTCACAGACAATGCCTATGAAGGTGTGCAAGGGTTAGAATTTGACTATGAAATCCCACTCGAACTCATTGAAAAAAGTGGTGGCATTTCTCACATCAATCACCCCACAGATTTGTTGCAATCTTGGAAAAGACCTGAATGTGCAAAAGTGCCTGAAAATATTGAGTTTTTTGCAGACCTTTTGAGAAAATATAAATCTTGTATGGGTATTGAAGTTCTCAATATGTATGACAAACCTAATCGTAGTGACAGAATTTTATGGGATGAACTTTTAAAAACTCTCATTCCTGAGGGTAGAAAAGTATTCGGTTTCGCAAATAGTGATGCCCATCAGGTTGACCAAATCGACACAGCATTTATGGATTTTATCTTGCCAGAATATTCACTTGCAAATCTTCGTAATGCTATGGAGACGGGCACATTTTTCTCAGTTGCACGTTATGCTAAAAATGAGCTTGGCGAAGATTTCAAAGGTGAAGGACCTGTGCCACAGGTAATCTCATTGAATGTGGATGAAAACGACCAAACTATCACAGTTGGTGCAGTTAATTGCCACACAACAGAATGGATTGCAGATGGCGAAGTTATCCAAAGAGAAACTATTGATAGTGATGGACAAATTATTAGCACAATCAAACTTTCTGATTATAGCGACAAAATCAGTTGTTATGTCCGTGCACAGATGCTCGGAAAAGGTGGCATTTGTCTTACACAAGCATTCATTCTTGATGATGGTAACATTGAAAGATTTAAGAAAGAAAGAGTGGAAAAAGAACTTACCGAAAAAGAAAAGAAAAAGAGAAAATTCTACTCTAAAAAATTAGGTGTAGTTTACGGAAAACTTACAAAGAAAATATAAAGAGATGATAAAGCCATGAAAAAGACTATTGCAATAATTTTATCACTTTCAATACTCTTGCTTTGCAGTTGTACAAGCGAAAAAGAATATAGCTTATCAAACACAAATGCATCTCAGAATACCAAAAAACTATATTCATATCTTTGCGAAACTTATGGAAACAACATAATTTCAGGTCAACAAGAATCCACTTGGATTGATGGCGAGCAATATGAGTTTGAGTACATATATGAAAAAACAGGCAAATACCCTGCGATTCGTGGGCTCGATTATATGAATGACGATTTTGAAGGTGTAAATCGCAGAGCAATCGAGTGGTATGAAAAAGGTGGGATTGTTTCAATCTGTTGGCATTGTGGTGCGGATTTTAGCGGAAGCTGGACAGAATGTAAAGAAACAGATATAACAGATTGGAATAAAGCACTCACCGAAGGCACAGACGAATATAAAATTCTTATTGAAGGTATGGATAAGGGTGCAAAAGCACTTAAAGAGTTGCAAGAAAAGGGGATTCCTGTCTTGTGGCGACCATTTCATGAACTTGATGGTGACTGGTTTTGGTGGGGTCGTGGTGGTGCAGAGAATTTCAAGAAACTTTGGATTTTGATGTATGACCGATACACAAATTATTGGGGACTTGATAATCTCATTTGGGTGCTTGGCTTCTCTCATAAAAATGAGATGTATAAAGAGTTTTATCCCGGTGATGAGTATGTTGATATAGCAGGTGCAGACTCTTATGATGTGGGTGCTCACGACGACTTGTTCAAAGCAGTAAAAAAGACTGTGAAAAATAATAAACCTGTGTGCTTTCACGAGTGTGGGACAATTCCAACAGTCGCAGAATTAAAGAATGAAAATGCAGAGTGGCTCTGGTTTTTAGCGTGGCACACGGAGTATCTTGTTGATAACAACACTGCTGAAAATCTCAAAGAAATTTATAATGATGAATATATAATTACTCTTGACGAGTTGCCTGACTTGAAAAACTCTTAAAAATATAGCTATAACGACGATTTGTAATGATAAAAGTCTTTACAAATCGTTGTTTTTTTATTACAATATAATGGTATATTTATATATAGTGGGGTATTCTCACAGTAAGAAAGGATGAATGAAATGTCAAACCAGATGATGATATTTCTCGCTATGGCAGGGTATATGCTGATAATTATTGGCATCGGCGTATTCTTTGCAAGAAAAGCAAATAAAAATACTGAAAACTATTTCCTTGGTGGCAGAAGTTTAGGTCCTTGGGTTGCTGCTATGAGTGCTGAGGCTTCAGATATGAGTGGATGGCTCTTGATGGGACTTCCAGGTGTTGCATATTGGTGTGGTCTTGCAGATGCAACTTGGACTGCAGTTGGTCTTGCTCTTGGTACATATCTTAACTGGCTTATTGTTGCAAAAAGACTTCGTAACTATTCAGCAATCAGCGGTGATGCAATTACAGTTCCTGAATTCTTCTCAAACCGTTTCCACGAAGATAAAAAAGTTATTAGAATTATCGCATCAGTATTGATTCTTGTATTCTTTACAGTATATGCAGGTAGCTGTTTTGTTACTTGTGGTAAACTTTTCAGCACATTGTTCGGATATTCATACACATCAATGATGATTGTCGGTGCACTTTTTGTTATCATCTACACATTCCTTGGTGGTTTCCTTGCTGAAAGTGTTTCTGACTTTATGCAGAGTATCGTTATGATTGTTGCTCTTGTTTCTATTCTTGTTTTGGGTACAATCCACGCGGGTGGTATTGATGCAGTTATGGCAAATGCTCAGGCAATTTCAGGTTATTTCTCACTTACAGAAATTGCTAATCCAATAACTAATGAAGCAGGTATGCAACTTGTTGAAAACGGTGTTCCTGTGTTTGGTAATGCAGTTGACTATCCTGCACTTACAATCGCTTCAATGCTTGCTTGGGGTCTTGGTTACTTTGGTATGCCACAAGTTCTTCTTCGCTTTATGGCTATTCGTAAAGCAAGTGAACTTAAAAAGTCAAGAAGAATTGCAACTGTATGGGTTATTATTTCTCTTTTTGCAGCTGTTGCAATCGGTATTATTGGCCGTGCAATGCTTCCTTCAGCAGAAACACTCCTTACAAAGGGTGGCGCAGAAAATGTATTCGTGCTTATGAGCCAAACTCTTCTTCACCCAGTTCTTGCAGGTGTTATTATGGCAGGTATTCTTGCTGCAACAATCAGTTCATCTGACTCATATCTTCTTATTGCATCATCAGCACTTGCAAATGACGTTTATAAAGGCGTTATTGATAAAAAAGCAAGTGATAAGAAAGTTATGTGGGTTTCTCGTATTGCACTTATAATAATCGCACTTATTGGTATGGTTATTGCCCTTGATGAAACCAGCGTTATCTTCAATATCGTTTCATTCGCATGGGCAGGTTTCGGTGCTACATTCGGACCACTTATGCTCTTCTCACTCTTCTGGAAGAGAGTGAATCGTGCAGGTGCTATTGCAGGTATGCTTTCAGGTGCAGCAACAGTATTCCTTTGGAAACTTGTGCTCAACCCAACATTCGGTGGCGTATTCGCAATTTATGAGCTTCTTCCAGCATTTATTGTTTCTTCAATCTTCATCGTTGTAGTTTCACTTATTACAAAGAAACCATCAACTGAAATCGAAGCAGAATTTGATAAAGCAAAAGCTGGTATTACAGAATAATTAAAATATAGATATATAAAGGACTGAAAATCATTTATGATTAACACAGAAAAAACTCTTGAAAAACTTGTTGCGCTCTCAAAGGGCAGAGGTTTTGTTTATGCAGGCAGCGAAATCTATGGCGGACTTGCAAATACTTGGGACTATGGTCCACTTGGTGTTGAGCTTAAAGAAAACATCAAAAAGGCTTGGAGAAGAAAGTTCATCCAAGAAAATAAATATAATGTAGGTCTTGACTCAGCAATTCTTATGAATCCACAGACATGGGTAGCATCAGGTCACCTTGGTGGCTTCTCAGACCCACTTATGGACTGCTGTCAGTGTAAAACAAGACACAGAGCAGATAACCTTATTGAAAATTTTGACGGCACAAATGTTGCGGGTTGGTCAAATGAACAGATGAGTGAATATATTAAAGAGCACTCAATTCCATGTCCTGACTGTGGCGCTCACAACTTTACAGACATCCGTCAATTCAACCTTATGTTCAAGACATTCCAGGGCGTTACAGAAGACTCAACTGCTGAAATTTATCTTCGTCCTGAAACAGCACAGGGTATTTTCGTAAACTTCCAGAATGTTCAGAGAACAACAAGAAAGAAAGTTCCATTTGGTGTTGCACAGATTGGTAAATCTTTCCGTAATGAAATCACTCCTGGTAAATTTATTTTCCGTGTTCGTGAATTTGAACAGATGGAACTTGAATTCTTCTGCAAACCAGGTACAGACCTTGAATGGTTTGAATATTGGAGAGCGTTCTGCCGTGACTGGCTCTATTCTCTTAATGTAAAACCTGAAAATCTTCGTCTTCGTGACCATGACCCAGAAGAACTTTGCTTCTATTCAAAAGCGACAACTGACTTTGAATATCTCTTCCCATTCGGTTGGGGTGAACTTTGGGGTATTGCAGACAGAACTGACTATGACCTTACACAGCACATCAACACAAGCGGTAAGAGTCTTGAATATTTTGACCCAACAACAAATGAAAAATATATTCCTTATGTTATCGAACCATCTTTGGGCGTGGAACGTCTTTTCTTGGCTCTCTTAACAGAAGCTTATGATGAAGAAGTTGTTGATGCAGAAAAGAACGATAGCCGTGTTGTTATGAGATTCCACCCAGCTATTGCTCCTGTTAAAGCAGCGGTTCTTCCACTTTCAAAGAAACTTGGCGACAAAGCAGACGAAATCTATGAAATGCTTTCAAAACATTTCAATGTAGAATATGATGACGCAGGTTCAATCGGTAAGAGATATCGTCGTCAAGACGTAATCGGAACACCATTCTGTATCACAGTTGACTTCCAGACAGTTGGTGACGACGAAACACCTGCAGATAACTGTGTAACAGTTCGTGATAGAGATACAATGGAACAGGTAAGAATGCCAATTGACCAGCTTGTTGCATATATCAACGAAAAATTGGAGTTCTGATATGAGTAAAAAACTTTTGCTTATTGTAAATCCCACGGCGGGCAAACGCAAAGCAACTGACTATTTACCACAAATTGTGTCAAAACTTGAAAAAGCAGATTTTGAGGTAGTAACACGCTACACAGAAATTGATAAAAATGCAACTGTTGTTACTCGTGAATATGGCAGAGGTAATGATGTCATTGTCTGTGTTGGTGGTGACGGCACACTCAAAGAAACAATCTGCGGTGTTATGGAATTAGACCTTGATTGTCAAATAGGTTATATTCCACTTGGCACAACAAATGACTTTGCTCATTCTTTGCACATTCCAACAGATGCCTTAAAAGCAGTTGATGCAATTATTGATGGTGACGAAATGAAAGTTGACATCGGTGATTTTTGTGGTAAAGAACAGTTTATCTATGTTTCTTGTTTCGGCAATTTCTGCGACGTTTCTTATAAAGCAAAGCAGAGCCTAAAAAATAAAATAGGTCGTGGCGCATATTATTGGGAAACAGTTAAAGAAGTTCACAAGATTAAGGGATATAAAGCAAAAATTGAGTGTGACGACGGTGAAATCATAGAAGGCAAATTCTTCTATGGTGGTGTTTCAAACTCATATTCTGTAGCAGGTTTTCCTGTGCTTAAAAAAGCAGGGGTAAAATTTGATGATGGCTATCATGAATTAGCACTTATCAGAATGCCAAAAAATCCTATGGACCTTGTTACTATCATCAGGGATATGTTCATCACAAGAGATGTGCTTCACAATGAAAATCTTGTGTTAAGACATGGCAAAAACTTTAAATTCTATTTTGATGATGAAATTGACTGGACTCTTGACGGTGAAAGTGGTGGCAAACACAAATTTGTTCAGGTTACCACAAAAGAAAATGCTGTCAGAATTTTAGTTGACGATTAAAAAAGAAAGTCTGCATTATTCTTTAATGCAGATTTTTTTGACGGAGAAATTATTATGAAGATAAAACTTGAAAATTCAATTTTCAAAAATTCACAAAAAATCGGTGAAGAAGTGCTTTTCAAACTTTCTGCTGACCGACTTTTAGCGCCTGTATATGAAGCAATGGGCAAAACACTAAAAGCCGAGCGTTATGGTGGTTGGGAAGCAAAGGGTATTTCAGGGCATACGTTGGGGCACTATATGACTGCTCTCGCACTTTGCTATGAAACAACCGAAAACTCAAAGGCAAAAGAAATTACCGACTATGTTGTTGATGAATTAGCATCATTACAACAAGAAAATGGATATGTTTGTGGATTCCCTGAAAAAGAAGGTTTTTCAGGCGTATTCAATAATCCTGAATCTTTCACATCAGGTGGATTTGACCTTGCAGGTTGGTGGGTACCATATTATACTCTTCATAAAATCTTCCGTGGACTTATTGATATCTATGAAAAAACAGAAAATCAAAAAGCATTAGAAGTTGTTTCAAAATTAGGTGTATGGGTTTATAACACAATGTCAACTCTTAATGATGACCAAAGAAAACGAGTGCTTAAATGTGAATATGGTGGTATGAATCAGGTTTTATCTCGTCTTTATAAATTGACAGGCGACGAGAGACTCAAAAAAGCATCAGAATTTTTCTGCGAAGAAGAATTGCTTTTGCCGCTTTCACAAAAACAAGATGTTTTGACAGGTAAGCACGCAAATACACAAATCCCAAAAGTTGTTGGTGCATTAGAAATGTACAACAATGGTGGAGAAAGCTATTTATATGACAGTGCCAAATTCTTTTTTGATACTGTCAATGAAAATCGCAGTTATGCAATCGGTGGCAATAGCGTAAGTGAGCATTTTCACGATTTACACACTGAACCACTTGAAACAAACACCTGCGAAACATGCAATTCCAACAATATGTTAGTGCTTGCACGAGAGCTTTTTAATTTGGATAAAGACTCGAAATACTATGATTATTGCGAAAGAGTTTTATATAATCACATTCTTGCATCACAAGACGAAACAGGAATGAAAACATATTTTGTGGGGCTTAAAAGTGGTCATTTCAAAGTCTTTTCAACTCTTGAAGACTCATTCTGGTGCTGCTTTGGGTCGGGACTCGAAAATCCATTCACATATAATCAACATATATATAATGAATGTGAGAATGAGTTATATGTGAATTTATATATTCCGTCAGTTGTTGAAGGCGAAGATTTCTCTGCAAAACTTAATAGCGAATATCCATATGGTGAAAAAGCAGAGTTTATCATAAATGCAGATACAAGTAAAACTATCTGTTTCAGAAAACCTTATTGGTGTGATGATTTTTCAGTTGAATATAATGGTAAGATTTATATTGAAACTGAAAAAGGCTATATTAAAATAAAAGGTGAGTTTAAAAAAGGCGATACCTTTAAAATCAACTTACCAATGAAAATAAAAATTCATCATAAGCGTGATGATGAAAAGCAAGTGTATTTCACATTTGGTGGGGTTGTTTTAGCTGAAAGACTTGGTAGAGAGAATTTTCCAGAAGATGACCACGCGAAAGGTGAAAACGATTTGACCAATTATGAGGGAATTGAAGTTTCGCCAATTTCAAATACTAATATATATAGTATAGATAATTTGAAATTTTCACTTGACGGTCACACGCTTGAACCTTTTTATGATATAATGCACGAGAGATACAGAGTTTATTTTGAAATTAAGGACTGATAATATGCTCATTAAAGGATTACAAAAATTAACACTTTTAGATTACCCTGGTAAAATGGCTTGCACAGTTTTTACTGCTGGTTGCAATTTCCGTTGCCCATTTTGTCATAATGCTTCTTTGGTAACTAATATTGATGAAGAGAGAATAAGCGAAGACGAATTTTTAAGTTTTCTTCAAAAAAGACAGGGAATTATTGATGGCGTTTGTATAACAGGTGGTGAGCCAACACTTCAACCAGACTTGAAAGAATTACTTAAAAAAATCAAGGATTTGGGTTATAGTGTTAAACTTGATACAAATGGTTATCGCCCCGAAGTACTCAAAGATATTGTTAATAGTGGACTTGTTGACTATGTTGCAATGGATATTAAGAATTCACAAGCAAAATATGCTTTGACTGTTGGACTTGATAGTTTTGATATTACAAAAATCAATGAAAGTGTTGAGTTTTTAATGAGTGGTGTGGTGGATTATGAATTCCGCACAACCATCGTTAAAGAATTGCACACAGAAGACGATATACAAGATATAGTGTCTTGGATTAAAGGTGCAAAAAAATACTTTTTGCAAGGTTTTAGTGATTCAGGAGACCTCATTTGTTCAGGTTATAGCGGATATGACAAAACAGAACTTCAAAAACTGTTGAATATTGCCAAAAATGATTTATCTGTAACAGAATTGAGAGGAATTTAACACATTATCTTGTGTTTAAAATTTAAAAAAATCACAATATATTGTGTTTGTCCTATTGACAAACACAATATTTTTTTATATACTAATACACGAACCGAAAATTTTCAAAGGGGGACGTATTTATGTATAACGTAATTAAAAGAGACGGCAAAATCGCAGAATTTGATTTAGTAAAAATCTCAGAAGCTATCAAGCTTGCATTTGAAGCACAAGAAACCGAGTACAATGACAATATTATCGACTTTTTAGCACTTAAAGTTACTGCTGACTTCGCTTCAAAAATCAAGGACCATCAAATCGCAGTTGAAGACATTCAAGATAGCGTTGAATCTGTTCTTGTTCAGGCAGGTTATGGTGAAGTTGCAAAAGCATATATCCTTTATCGTCGTCAGAGAGAAAAAGTTCGTAACCTTAATACAACTTTGGTTGACTATAAGGCTATTATCGACAACTATCTCAATGTTAATGACTGGCGTGTTAAAGAAAACTCAACAGTTACATATTCAGTTGGTGGTTTGATTCTTTCAAACTCAGGTGCTGTTACAGCTAACTATTGGCTTTCAGAAATTTATGATGATGAAATCGGCAGCGCTCACAGAAATGCTGACATTCATATTCACGACCTTTCAATGCTCACAGGTTACTGTGCAGGTTGGACACTTAAACAGCTTATTCAAGAAGGTCTTGGCGGTGTTCCAGGCAAAATCACATCAGCCCCTGCTGCTCACCTTTCAACACTCTGCAACCAGATGGTTAACTTCCTTGGCATTATGCAGAACGAATGGGCAGGTGCTCAGGCTTTCTCATCATTTGATACATATCTCGCACCTTTTGTAAAGGTTGATAACCTTTCATATAAAGAAGTTAAACAATGCATTCAGTCATTCATCTATGGTGTTAACACTCCTTCAAGATGGGGTACACAATCACCATTCACAAACATCACACTTGACTGGACAGTTCCAAACGACCTTGCAGAACTCAACTGTATCGTTGGTGGCAAGGAAATGGACTTCAAATATAAAGATTGTAAAGCTGAAATGGATATGGTTAACAAAGCATTCATTGAAGTTATGGTTGAAGGCGATGCTAACGGTCGTGGTTTCCAATACCCAATTCCAACATATTCAATTACTCGTGATTTTGACTGGTCAGAATCAGAGAATAACAAGCTTCTCTTCGAAATGACTGCAAAATATGGTACACCATATTTCTCAAACTATATTAACAGTGATATGGAACCATCAGACGTTCGTTCAATGTGCTGCCGTCTTCGTCTTGACCTTCGTGAACTTCGCAAGAAGTCAGGTGGTTTCTTCGGTAGTGGTGAATCAACAGGTTCAGTTGGTGTTGTTACAATCAACTTGCCAAGAATTGCTTATCTTGCAAAGGATGAAGCAGAGTTTTATGCTCGTCTTGATAAGATGATGGATATTTCTGCTCGTTCACTTAAAGTTAAGCGTGACGTTATCACAAAACTTCTCGACGCAGGTCTTTATCCATATACAAAGAGATACCTCGGCACATTCAACAACCACTTCTCAACAATCGGTCTTGTTGGTATGAACGAAGTTGGTCTTAATGCTAAATGGCTTCAGGCTGATATGACAACAGCAAAGACTCAGCAGTTTGCAAAAGATGTTCTTAACCACATGAGAGAAAGACTTTCTGACTATCAGGAACTCTATGGTGACCTTTATAACCTTGAAGCAACTCCTGCAGAGTCAACAGCATTCCGTCTTGCTAAACATGACCTTAAATACTATCCAGACATCATCACAGCAGGCTGTGAAAAGAATCAGACACCTTACTATACAAACAGTTCACACCTTCCTGTTGGTTATACTCAGGATATCTTTGAAGCACTTGATATGCAAGATGAACTTCACACACTCTACACATCAGGTACTGTTTTCCACGCATTCCTTGGTGAAAAACTTCCTGATTGGAAATCTTGTGCAGACCTTGTAAAGAAGATTGCATCAAATTACAGACTTCCTTACTATTCAATTTCTCCAATCTATTCAATCTGTAAGAACCACGGCTACATTGCAGGTGAAGCATTCACTTGCCCAGAATGTGGTGAAGAAGCAGAAGTTTATTCAAGAATTACTGGTTACTATCGTCCTGTTAAGAACTGGAACGACGGTAAAGCACAGGAATATAAGGACAGAAAAGTTTATAATATCGCTGAATCTACAGAACCACACAACACACCAGTAGAAGAAGTTTGTGCTTGTGATGAAGTTAAAGTAGAAGCAGAAGATAAGATTATCCTTTTCGCAACAAGAACTTGCCCAAACTGTAAGATGGCTGTTCAGTTCCTTAACAAAGCAGGAATTGCATTTGAAGAAATCTTCGCAGACGAAAATGCAGAAATGGCAGCTAAGTTCGAAATCCGTCAAGCACCAACACTTGTTGTAATCAAGGGTGGCGTTGCTGAAAAAATTGTAAACCTTTCAAACATCAAAGGTTTCATTGAAAACTACAATAAATAAGGAGTTTTCATAATGTACGATATAATTGTTGTGGGTGCAGGTCCTGCGGGACTTACAGCTGCACTCTATGCAAGACGAGCAGAAAAAACTGTGCTCGTTATAGAAAAATCAACTTTCGGTGGTCAGATTACACACTCACCAAGAGTTGAGAATTATCCAGGCTTTGCCGTTATGAGTGGCGTTGAATTTGCTGACAAACTCATTGAACAAGTGCTTGGTCAGGGTGCAGAAATCGAAATGGACTGTGTTACCGGTATTTCCGGTAGCACAGGAGATTTTACTGTAACAACTGAAGGTGGCGAGTTCAAGGGCAAGACAGTTATTATTGCAACTGGCTCACACCACAGACAGTTAGGTCTCGACAGAGAAAACGATTTCACAGGCGAAGGCATTTCATATTGTGCAGTTTGCGATGGTGCTTTTTATAGAAATCAAACAGTTGCAATCGTCGGTGGTGGTAACACTGCTTTGCAAGAAGCAGTAATGCTCTCTGACATCTGCACAAAGGTATATGTTGTTCAAAATCTCGATTTTCTCACAGGTGAACAGAAACTGCAGAATGCTGTAAACGAGAAAGAGAATATCGAAGTGATTTTGGGCACAACAGTTGCAGAAATTCTTGGGGACACAGAGTTCAAAGGCCTTGCACTTGATACAAAGGGCGAAAGATATGAACTTTTAGTTGACGGTGTGTTTGTTGCAATCGGTCAACAACCTGAAAATGAACCATTCAAAGATGTTGTTAAACTCAATGATTATGGCTATGTAATTTCAGGTGAAGATTGTTTGCCAGAAGCTACCGAATCAGGAATTTTTGTAGCAGGGGATTGCCGCACAAAAGCAATCCGTCAAGTTACAACAGCAACTGCAGATGGCGCAGTAGCAGCCCTTGCAGCTTGCAGAGTTGTAGATTCACTTAAATAAACAAAAACACCACTTAATCTTAATTGATTAGGTGGTATTTTTATGCCCAAATTGACAAAGAGTCTATTAAATGTTATATTTATAGCAGTATTTTTTATAAAAGAGCGTGATAATCTTGGGTGAAAGATTTAAAAAGGCAATCGGTGTTGAAGGCACTTTCAAAGATACCGTTATGCCAATGATAAATTACTGCTACACCAACATTTTCTTGGGTGGTGCAGGTTATATTATCTCTATGTATTTCAGCATTTTCTTAACACGAGTTGTAGGGCTTGATATAAGATATGCTGGATTCATCACTATGATTGCAGTTATCTGGGATGGTATTAATGACCCAATTATGGGTATTATTACTGACCGTACCCGTTCAAAATTCGGCAGACATAGGGCATATCTCAAATGGGGTATTCCTTTTGTGTTTGTTTCATACATATTGCTATGGAACTCATTCGGTCTTGATGGTGAAAATCACCCATATGCAACTGTTGCTTATTTTGTGTTTGCATATGTGCTTTATAAAACTGCATACACAATTATTGCAGTTCCACACACAGCAATGCTTCCTGAACTTGCACCTGAATATAACAAGAGAACACAATATACATCAGTCAGCTATATTTTCAACTCTTGTGGAATGATTCCGTCATATATCATTCTTCTTATCTTGCTTGCAGTTTTCGGATTCTCAGATGGGCTCACAAGAGAATCAAAAACACCTTTCTTTGTTGCAGGTATCATTCTCGCAACAATGTATAGTGTGGCTATCTATGGCACATTCAAGCTTGTTAAAGAGCCAAGCTCATTAGATATGAAAAATGAGCCACTCGATATTAAATATGCTATCAAAGAATATGTTGATGTTTTCAAAAGCCGTTCATTCAGACAATATTTCGGTATCAGCTTTTTCTGGGAAATGGCAAGAAGCTTCTATTCAACAACATATATTTATTATGTGACATTCCTTGCAAATCAATATAAATTCTATCCACTTTTTAATACCTTTGCAGGCATTTTTGAGTCAGCGGCATTCCCGCTTAACTACGCACTCACTATGAAACACGGCAAGAAAAAATGTGGCACAATCGTAACACCGTTTATGATTTTAGGTCTTGCCATCGGTCTTGTGGTTACTGCAAGTCAACCTGGCACATCAAAAGCAACATTTATGCTTATGTTGATGCTTGCAGGTACAATTCTCTATCCATTTGGTATGAGTGGAATAGGTTTTGTTTGCAACAATGTTTTCCCTGACCTTACAGACGTTGATGAGATGATTACAGGACGTCGTCGAGAAGGTGTTGTAGCAACTTGTAACACAATGGTAAAACAGGTTACGGGTGGCATAAATACATTTATTGTAACTCTTATTCTTGGTGGATTCGGTCTTGATACAAAAGCCGAAACAACAGAATTTGTTGAACAACCTGATTCAGCAATTTTCGGTATCCGTCTTTGTGTTGCAATTATTCCAATGATTGCCGCACTTGTTTCATATATTCTTTTGAGAAACTTCCAAATGACAAAAGAAGACCATACGATGATTCGTGCTGCTATTGCAACAAAGCATAAATATGGTAGCGTAACTTTAACCGATGAAGAAAAAGACCGTTGCTATGTACTCACTGGTCACAAGTTAGAAAACACTTGGTTGGGCAAAGACAATGATGAGAGTCAGGGTCATACACTTAAAAAGGATGAAAACGGCAATTATATCATTCTTTTGGAAAAAGAAGCAGAGAAAAAAGCATTGATGGCAAATGCAGAATAGGAGAATAGCTATGGATAAAATTGATATTAACCAAACACAACCAACAGTAAAAAGAACCAGACATTTTGACATTTTCTTTTATTTCATTCAATGGACTTGGGGATTTTCTGTAAACATAGTTGGTGGTATTGCGTATCTTATCTGCACAAAACTTTTAGGATATAAACATCAAAAATTCGGCTATGCAAACATTGTTTATATGCCTTGGAATCAGGGCGGACTTTCAATGGGTACATTTATATTTATGAGAGCAGACCATCCTAATAAAGAATGGACATATAACACTCGCATTCACGAATATGGTCACACATGGCAATGCTTGCTCTTAGGACCATATTATTATCCTGTAATTGCAATTCCATCTGTAATATGGTGTCATTGCTTCGCAAAATATAGAGAAAAGAATAATGTTTCATATTATAAACTCTATTGTGAGAGTTGGGCAAATGCTTGGGGCGAGAAATTTTCACAAATGAAACGAGTTGAAAAAGACTAAACAAAAAGGGACTTCATAAGAAGTCCCTTAATTCTTTTGGTTATTAAAGTTTTGAATATCCGTGGCAGTTAATAAGTGCGTCGATTTTTTTGCCTTCTTTACAGAGTGGGCATTCGTGAGAATGAACGCTGAAATAATCAGGCAAATCGTTAGGGTTGAATACTGAATTCACTTCATAACCTGCACATTCTTGTGATGTTGCGAAAATCGATGCAACACCAACCACGTCACCGCCATAATATTTAATTGCTTCAATAGCAGATTTTGCTGTGTTACCAGATGCAACTGAAACCGCTGTAATAAGCACGTGCTTGTCTTTAATCATTGGCACAATATTATCTCTGAAAATAATCTGTGAGCCGTTAACAACTTCAGGTGTAACAATATAAATTGTCTGGTGAGCGTTGATGTTTACATAGTCGTTTTTTGTAAGCTCTTCTGCGACACAAGTAGCAATAACTTCTGTTCCATCAAGACAAAGAACGGTATCAACTATCTGATTGCTGTATTTATGGTTTTTGCAGAGTTCTTGTGCTACTGCTTTTGCTTCAGAAAGTCGGGACTTTTGTGCAGCAACGTCTATGTAATAGTTACTGTGCGCACTGCTTGTTGCGAAATGACCTTTTGCAACGCGAAGAAACAAATTCTTCTGATGAGTTTTAATTTTTAAAATGCTTGTTGTTGGCATAAAAGTTCCTCCTTGGATATTTTAATATTCACATTGTACAATAAAGAACTATAGATTACAATAAAAAATAGTAAACTTGTTGAAAAAACAATAAATTTTGTACGATAAGACAAATTTTATAAAAATTTTTTATGCATTTTTATCTTGCTATCCTATGTGGTTAGGATGAAAAATATATAAAAAATGATGATGAAATGCAATTTTATGTTGAAGAAATATGAACTATGTTTTATAATAAATATATAACGCAAAGTGTGGTGTTTATATTGAATATATTACATATGAAATATGCCGTTGAAGTAGCAAAGGTTGGTTCGCTTAACAAAGCGTCGGAAGTTCTTCTTGTTGCTACTCCTAATATCAGTCGTTCAATAAAAGAGCTTGAGGGCGATTTAGGTATATCTATTTTTGAGCGTACTGCTAAGGGTGTAACTCTTACTCCTGAAGGGGAAGAGTTTATAAGCTATGCAAAAGAACTTCTTAATCAGATTGACCAAGTTGAAAATTTCTATAAAAAAGGTATATCTAAAAAGCAGACTTTTTCAATTTCTGTTCCACGTGCTTGCTATATTTCAGATGCATTTTCTGAATTTTCAAAACATATTTCAGATGACCCAGCTGAAATCTTTTATAAAGAAACAAATTCACAGCGTACAATCAAGAATATCCTGAATCACGATTATAAATTGGGTATTATCAGATATGCCGCAAATTATGACAAATATTTCAAGACAATGCTTGAAGAAAAGGGCTTGACCTATGAAATGATAACAGAATTCTCATATTCGCTGATTATGAGTAAAGATAGTGCGTTAGCACAAAAAGAAGTGATTACTTTTGATGATTTGAAAGGGCTTATCGAAATAGCTCACGCTGACCCTTATGTTCCGTCGATGCCTTTGGCAAAAGTAGTCAAGGAAGAGTTGCCTGACATAATTGACCGCAGAATTTTTATTTTTGAGAGAGCAAGTCAATTTGAGTTGCTTCATAAAAATCCTGAAACATTCATGTGGGTTTCACCTG
The DNA here is from genome assembly GCA_045613685.1 of Candidatus Fimenecus sp. Taxonomy (GTDB): domain Bacteria; phylum Bacillota; class Clostridia; order Oscillospirales; family Acutalibacteraceae; genus Fimenecus. The sequence continues at coordinate 19,909 of JAZLBL010000048.1, forward strand.
CCCCATGTGACATTCTTGAACGATATAATCTTGTTCAAAAGAAATGTATTGATAACAAAAAAATATATAAAGACATACTCATTTATAAAAACGGATATAAACTTTCTGCGTTGGACCGTAAGTTTATAACAGAACTTTGCGAATCAAAGCGTAAACACTTGCGATAAGCATTGATTATTTCTCTTTGCTTTCGGGTATTATCATTTTTGATAACCCTCTGTAAACATTTTAAGAATTCCCAAAGCCTGAATGGTTTGTTAAAATGTTAACGAACTCAAAAAGGCGCAATAATACGTCGTGGAAATTAAAATTCGGAGGTACACAATGAAAACAAAAGTATATGAAATCGTAGATAGCGTTGAAAAACTTGAACAGGCTATCAAAAACACAAGAAAAGCACAAGAAAAATTTGCAACTTACACACAAGAACAGGTTGATAAAATCTTTTTAGCAGCCGCTTCTGCTGCAAACAAAGCAAGAATTCCACTTGCAAAAATGGCAGTTGAAGAAACAGGCATGGGCGTCGTTGAAGACAAGGTTATTAAAAATAACTATGCTTCTGAATATATCTACAATGCATATAAAGACACAAAAACTTGCGGTGTAGTTGAAGAAGATAAAGCATTCGGCATTAAAAAGATTGCAGAGCCAATCGGTGTTGTTGCAGCGGTTATTCCAACAACAAACCCAACATCAACAGCAATCTTCAAGTGCTTACTTGCTATTAAAACAAGAAATGCAATCATCATTTCTCCACACCCAAGAGCAAAGAACTCAACTATCGCTGCGGCAAAGCTTATTCTTGAAGCAGCAGTAGCAGCTGGTGCTCCAGAAGGAATTATCGACTGGATTGATGTTCCATCACTTGAAATGACAAATACAGTAATGAAAGAAGCAGACATCATTCTTGCAACAGGTGGTCCTGGTATGGTTAAGGCCGCTTATTCAAGTGGTAAGCCAGCACTTGGCGTTGGTGCGGGTAATACTCCTGCAATTATTGATGACAGTGCAGATATTCTTCTTGCAGTTAACTCAATCATTCACTCAAAAACATTTGATAACGGTATGATTTGTGCATCAGAACAGTCAGTAATCGTTCTTAAAGACATTTATGACGAAGTTAAGAAAGAATTTGCAACAAGAGGTTGTTATTTCCTTAATCCTGAAGAAACAGAAAAGGTTAGAAAAACAATCATCATCAATGGTGCTCTTAATGCAAAAATTGTTGGTCAAAAAGCTGCAAAAATCGCAGAACTTGCAGGCGTAACAGTACCAGCAGGTACAAAAATTCTTATCGGTGAAGTTGAAAGCGTTGACATCAGCGAAGAATTTGCACATGAAAAACTTTCTCCTGTTCTTGCAATGTATAAAGCAGAAAACTTTGAAGATGCACTCACAAAAGCAGAACACCTTGTAGCAGACGGTGGTTATGGTCATACATCTTCAGTTTACCTTAACGAAGTAACAGAAACAGAAAAACTCAATGAATTCGCAGCTCGTATGAAGACTTGCCGAATTCTTGTGAATACACCTTCTTCTCACGGCGGTATCGGTGACCTTTATAACTTTAAACTTGCACCATCACTCACACTTGGTTGTGGCTCATGGGGTGGCAACTCAGTTTCCGATAACGTTGGCGTTAAACATCTTATCAATATTAAAACAGTAGCAGAGAGAAGGGAAAATATGCTTTGGTTCAGAGCACCAGAAAAAATTTACATCAAAAAAGGTTGTCTTCCAATCGCTCTTGACGAACTCAAAAATGTATTGGGCAAAAAGAGAGCATTCATTGTAACAGATACATTCCTTTATGAAAACGGCTATACAAAGCCAATTACAGATAAACTTGACGAAATGGGTATTGCACACACAACATTCTTTGATGTTCAACCAGACCCAACTCTTCTTAATGCAAAGAATGGTGCAGCTCAGATGGCAGCATTCAAGCCTGACACAATCATCGCACTTGGCGGTGGTTCTGCAATGGACGCTGCAAAGATTATGTGGGTTCTTTATGAACACCCAGAAGCAGACTTTATGGATATGGCAATGAGATTCATTGATATCCGTAAGAGAGTATACACATTCCCTAAAATGGGTGAAAAAGCATATTTCATTGCTATTCCAACATCAGCAGGTACTGGTTCAGAAGTTACACCATTTGCAGTTATTACAGATGAATCAACAGGCGTTAAATATCCTCTTGCTGACTATGAACTTCTTCCAAATATGGCAATCGTTGATACTGATTTCCATATGTCAGCTCCAAAAGGACTTACAGCAGCATCAGGTATCGACGCTGTAACTCACGCGGTTGAAGCATATGTAGCAATGCTTGCAACAGATTACACAGATGGACTTGCACTTCAGGCACTTAAAAATATTTTCAAATATCTTCCTCGTGCTTATGAAAACGGTCAGACAGACGTTGAAGCAAGAGAAAAGATGGCAAACGCTGCAACAATCGCAGGTATGGCTTTCGCAAATGCATTCCTTGGTATCTGTCACTCAATGGCACATAAACTCGGTGCTTTCCACCACCTTCCACATGGTGTGGCAAACGCTCTTATGATTGAAGAAGTTATCCGTTTCAATGCAAGTGAAGCTCCTGCAAAGATGGGTACATTCTCACAGTATGACCACCCACACACTCTTGCTCGCTATGCTGAAATTGCTGACTACCTTGGTCTTGGCGGTAAAGATGACAACGAAAAACTTGAAAATCTTATTAAGGCAATCAACGACCTTAAAGCAACTGTTGGTATCAAAGAGACAATCAAAGACTACGGTATCGACGAAAAAGTGTTCCTTGACAACCTTGATGAAATGGTTGAACAGGCATTCGATGACCAGTGCACAGGCGCTAACCCAAGATATCCTCTTATGAGCGAAATCAAGCAGATGTATCTCAACGCATATTATGGCAATCACTTTGTTGAAGCTGATATGCCAAATGCATAATTGAAGGAGGACAAAACAATGAAACTTGACAGAGTAATTGCAGTAAGAAATAACAAAACAATTTATCGCGATGGTGACAAGTGCGTTAAGGTGTTTAACCCTGACTATTCAAAGGCAGACGTACTTAACGAAGCACTTAATCAGGCGCGAATTGAAGAAACAGGTCTTAACATTCCAAAAATCTATGAAGTAACAACTTTTGATGATAAATGGGCAATCGTTTATGAATACATCAAGGGTAAAACACTCTCTCAGCTTATGGAAGAAAACCCTGAAAAGAAAGACGAATATCTCGAACTTTTAGTTGATTTGCAGTTAGAAGTTCAGTCAAAAACTTGCCCTCTTCTTAATAAACTTAAGGACAAAATGAGCCGTAAAATCGGTATGTCAGAGCTTGACGCAACAACTCGCTATGACTTGCACACTCGCCTTGAAGGTATGCCAAAGCATAACAAGGTTTGTCATGGTGACTTTAACCCATCAAACATTATTATTACTGATGATGGTGAAGCATATATTCTTGACTGGTCACATGCAACTCAGGGTAATGCTTCTGCAGACGCAGCAAGAACATATCTTCTTTTCTGGCTCAATGGTGACATTGAAGGTGCTAAGAAATATCTTGACCTTTTCTGCAAAAAGAGTGATACTGCAAAACAGTATGTTCAGAAGTGGATGCCAATCGTTGCTGCTTCACAGTCAGTAAAAGGCAACGAAAAAGAAAGAGAATTCCTTCTTTCTTGGGTAGATGTTGTAGATTACGAATAAGGAGTAATATATATGAAAATTACAGTTTGTATTGGTAGTTCTTGTCACATTAAAGGTTCTCGTCAGGTTGTTGAGCAACTTCAATACCTTATCAGCGAAAATAATCTTGGCGACAAAGTTGAACTTGGTGGAACATTCTGTATGGGCAAATGTCAGCAGGGTGTTTGCGTAACAGTTGATGATGATTTTTATTCAGTTACTCCTGATAGTGTAAATGGATTTTTCAACGAAAACGTTTTAGAAAAGGTAAAATAAAATATGATAATTCAGGTTTGTGTTGGCAGTTCTTGCCACTTGAAAGGTTCACCTGAAATAGTTGAACTTTTGCAAAAAGCCGTTACTGAATATCATCTTGAAAACGAGGTTACGCTCGCTGGTAGTTTTTGTATCGGCGTGTGTAACCGCGTTGGCGTTACTGTGCAAGTTGACGATGATATTCATACTGGTGTTACAAAAGAGAATTTTAAAGAATTCTTCAAAGAAAATGTCTTAGACAAAATATAAAAAGAGGTGCAGGATATGAATTGCTTGACTCTTAAAAAATCCAACTGTAAAAATTGCTATAAATGTATTCGTCATTGTCCTGTAAAAGCAATCCGTTTTTCAGGCAATCAGGCACACATTATCGGCAACGAATGTATTTTGTGTGGCCAATGTTTTGTTGTTTGTCCACAGAATGCAAAAGAAATCGTAAATGAAGTTGAAAAGGTAAAAGTATTCCTTCAAAGTGGCGACCCTGTTGTTGTGAGTATCGCTCCGTCATTTATTGCAAACTATGATGGTGCGGGAATTGACGCAATGCGTGTAGCACTTAAAAAGTTGGGCTTTTATGATGTTGAAGAAACTGCAGTTGGTGCAACAATCGTTAAAAATGAATATGAAAGAATGCTGAAAGAAGAGGAACGTGATATTATCATCTCCTCTTGTTGTCATTCAATAAACCTTCTTATTCAAAAGCATTATCCTGCTGCCCTTGAATATCTTGCAGATGTAATGTCACCAATGCAAGCTCATTGTCAGGACATTAAATCGAGAATTCCAGATGCAAAAACAGTATTCGTAGGTCCTTGTGTTGCTAAAAAAGACGAAGCAGAATACTATGAAGGCATTGTTGACGCTGTTCTTACATTTGAAGAACTCACAGAATGGCTTAAAGAAGAAAAAATCGAGCTTGAAACAGTTACAGACACTAACGAAAACAGCCGTGCACGTTTCTTCCCAACAACTGGTGGCGTGCTTAAAACTATGAATGATGTCAGCGATTATACTTATGTAGCCATTGATGGTGTTGAAAACTGTATTCAGGTTCTTAAAGATATTGAAAAAGGTAAAATACATAATTGTTTTATCGAAATGTCTGCTTGTGTAGGTAGTTGCGTTGGTGGTCCTGTTATTGAGAAATATCACCATACATCAAATATCAAAGACTATATTGAAGTTGCAAATTATGCAGGCGAAAAAGATTTTGAGGTTTCACAACCAAAAGCTGTGGAACTTAAAAAGACTTTCGCTTATATCGAGCAGAGAAATGTAATGCCATCTGAAATAGAAATCAGTAATATTCTTCGTCAGATGGGAAAATTCAAGCCAGCTCACGAGCTTAACTGTGGCTCCTGCGGATATAACACTTGCCGTGAAAAAGCGGTTGCTATTATTCAGGGCAAAGCGGAAATTTCAATGTGTTTACCTTACCTTAAAGATAAAGCAGAAAGCTTTTCAGACACAATCGTTAACAATTCACCAAACGGACTTATTGTTCTTAATGAGCAACTTGAAGTTCAGCAAATTAATGATTCAGCAAGAAGAATGATGAATATCCGTTCTGCTTCTGATGTACTCGGTGACCAGATAATCCGTATTCTTGACCCAACAATATTTATGACAGTAATGAGCACAGGCAGAAATGTCCGTGACCATCGTGTTTATCTTGCAGAGTATAGCAGATATGTTGAGCAGACAGTTGTTCATGATAAAGATTCACATCTTTTAATCACAATTATGCGTGATGTGACTGACGAAGAAAAAGAACGTGAAAAGAAAGAAAGCATCAGCCGTCAGACAGTTGAAGTTGCCGATAAAGTTGTTGATAAACAGATGCGAATTGTTCAAGAAATCGCATCACTTCTCGGCGAAACTGCTGCAGAAACTAAAATAGCACTTGCAAAGCTTAAGGAGTCAATTACTGATGAATGATTTGTGTGCAGATATCGGTTATAAAAGTGTAAATCATTACGGCGAACAACTTTGCGGTGATCATGTGGATATTGTTGAAGAAACTGATAACTCAACGGTTATTGTGTTAGCAGATGGTCTTGGTAGTGGTGTAAAAGCGAGCATTCTCTCAACTCTAACTTCAAAAATCATTTCAACAATGATGGCAGAGGGACTTCCCATTGAAGAGTGTGTTTCAACAATTGCTGCAACACTTCCCGTGTGCTCGGTTCGTGGCGTTGCATATTCAACATTCACAATTATTCATCTGATTAATAATCAAACAGCAGAGATTATTCAATATGATAATCCACAGGTTATTGTTATCCGTGATGAGAAAAATTTTGATTATCCAAAAACTGAAATGAATATCGGTGGCAAAAAGATTTATAAATCTGTTATCAATCTTCAAGAAAACGATATTTTCGTTGCAATGAGTGATGGTTGTCCACATGCAGGTATCGGAATGTTATATAACTTCGGTTGGAAACGTGAAGATATTATAGATTTCATTGAAACACTTGCACCTGCGGGATATACTGCAAAAACTCTTTCAACAATGCTTGTTGATGAGTGCTATCGTCTTTATGGCGAAAAACCGGGTGACGACGCAACCGCTTGTGTTGTGAGAATTCGTAAGCGTGTGCCAATGAATATGCTTTTTGGACCACCATTTAATCGTGATGATGCTGATAGAATGATGTCACTCTTTTTCTCGAAAGAGGGTAAGCATATTATTTGTGGTGGTACAACATCTTCTATTGCTGCAAAATATCTTAATAAACCACTTAAACCAACTCTTCTTTTTGAACAGTCAGATGTTCCACCAATTGCAGAGCTTGAGGGCGTTGACTTGGTAACAGAGGGTGTTATAACAGTTAATAAAGTGGTTGAATATGCAAAAGACTATTTGGGTGATAATGTGCATTATCCACATTGGAGCATAAAACGAGATGGTGCATCGCTGATTAGCCGTTTGCTTTTTGAAGAGGCAACAGATATTAATTTCTATGTTGGCAGAGCCATAAATCCTGCTCATCAGAATCCTGATTTGCCTATTAATTTCCATATTAAAATGAATCTTGTGGATGAACTTTCAACTTGTCTTAAAAAGATGGGTAAACGAATAAAGGTAAGTTACTTTTAAGGTGATACAATGAGAAAATTTGATACAAAAGTACAATATTTAAAATATAAGGTTTTGCGCGAAGTTGCAAAGCATAGCTGGGATGATACTCTCATTGAGAATCTTTGGGATATTCCGAAGACAATTTCTCCGGGCAAAGAACCTACAATGAGATGCTGTGTATATAAAGAACGTGCAATTCTTTCACAACGCGTGAAAATGGCAATGGGTGGAGATAAGTCAAACCCTAATATCATTGAAGTTATTGATATTGCTTGTGATGAATGTCCGGCAGCGGGTTATGAAGTTACTGACTCTTGCCGTGGATGTCTTGCTCACCGTTGTGAAGATGCTTGTAAAAAGGGAGCAATCTCTTTTGACCATAATCACGTAGCACATATTGATAAATCAAAATGTGTTGAATGTGGTCAGTGTGCAAAAGTTTGCCCATTCTTTGCAATTATCAACAGAAAAAGACCTTGCCAAAGTGCTTGTAAGGTTAAAGCAATTAAAATTAATGACGATAATGCGGCGTCAATCGATAATAATAAATGTATTCAATGTGGCGCTTGTGTTTATCAGTGCCCATTTGGTGCAATAACAGAAAAATCATTTATTCTCAATGCTATCGACCTTATTAAAAAAAGCGATAATAATAAGAATTATAAAGTTTATGCGATGGTGGCACCAACAATTTCAAGCCAGTTCACCTATGCTAAACTTGGTCAGGTAATTACAGGACTTAAAGAACTTGGTTTTTTCACAGTTGTTGAAGCCGCACTTGGCGCTGATATGGTAGCTATGGAAGAATCAAAAGAATTAGCAGAAAAAGGCTTTTTAACAAGTTCATGTTGCCCTGCATTCGTGCAATATGTTAAAACTGCATTCCCTGCACTTCTTCCAAATGTATCACATAACCTTTCACCAATGGCATTGCTTGCAAAATACATAAAATCAACTGACGAAAATGCAAAAGTTGTATTTATTGGTCCTTGTACTGCTAAAAAAGCAGAAGCACAGCTTGAAGAAGTTAAACTTTATGTTGATGCAGTTCTCACTTTTGAAGAATTACAGGCACTCTTTGACAGTAAAGAAATTGATATTACAACACTCAGTGAAGATGTGCTTGATAATGCATCATATTATGGCAGAATTTTTGCTCGTTCAGGTGGACTTTCAGATGCAGTCAGCCAAGCATTGAAAGAACAGAATATTGAATTCGACCTTAACCCAGTTGTCTGCGACGGCATTGAAGAATGTCGTGTAGCACTTCTTAAAAAGAGTAAAAATGTGCTTAATGCAAACTTTATTGAGGGTATGGCTTGTGTAGGCGGTTGTATCGGTGGTGCAGGATGTCTGACTCATGGGGACAAAAACAAAGCACAGGTTGACGAATACGGCAAAGAAGCTCTTGAAAAAACAATTCATGATGCAATTTCAATATTGAAATAATAAATTTAAGATTAAAACAAAGCCGATGGGGTATTTATACTCCATCGGCTATCTTTATGCATTTTTATGTTGTCGTCCTGTGTGGTCAAGGTAATAATCTTCTTTAAAAATCAAATCATTGACCGAAACAAATGAATAACCCTGTTTTGTGAGTTCTGTAAGGATTTTATCAAGAGCAGGGGCGGTGTTTTCCACTCCGTTATGAAAAAGCACAATGGACCCATTTGTAACACGGCTTATAACCCTATTCACAATTTCATCCACCGACAACCCACGATAGTCGAGAGAGTCACAATCCCATTGAATAGTCTCCATTCCCAATGATTTTGCAACGTCAATGCTCTGATTGGTATAGTCGCCAGATGGTGCTCTAAGCAGTGTAACTTTTTCACCGATAATACCTTCAAGTTTTTCGTTACAGTTTAGAATTTCTTCTTTGATTTCTTTTCGCGAGCATTTTGAAAAAGCCTTGTGGGTGTCAGAATGGTTTGCGATTGTGTGCCCAGCATCATAAAATGCTTTCACGCTTTCGGGAAAACTCTTTGCCCAATCTCCCACAATAAAAAATGTGGCTTTTGCATTATGCTTTTTTAATATTTGAATTAAATCATCTGTATCCTGATTAGTCCAAGCGGCATCAAAGGTGATTGCGATTTCCTTTTCTTCAGTTGCAACGGCATAAATGGGCAATTGCCTTGTTGCAGATGATGCAGAAACAATTTCACCTGTTAGCAAAATCAACCCACCAATCAAAACAATTATACCAAAAAGAATAAGTAATAATGTTTGTCGTTTTAAAACAAAAAATCTCATAAAAAATACCCCTTTCAATTATATGAAAGGGGTTTAAGGTTATATGTAAGTGATTTTATTCTGCTTTTGGTGCACGAAGCTCAGCAATTTCATTTTCAATAAATTCATCTAATGATGGTTGCTCTTGCATCTGCTTTTTAAGGCTCTTACCAACAATAACAGTAAGTGTAACATTTACAAGGAAAAGTGCACAACCAACAATAAAACCTATTCCAAGACTACAATCTGTGATGATTCCACCACCAAGAGTTTCACAAGCAGTTGTGAACTGTGCAAAGAATACTGCTGCAATAGCCCAAGAAAGAGTGCTTATTACATTGAGAATGATATTGAACATATATTTGAGTTTAATGCCTGCAATAAGCAAAACAAAGAAATTAAGAACGCCACAAACAACTGCAACGAGAAGAAGTGCACAAGCAACAACAACCATAAGTGCTGCCTGACCGAGAACTTCGCCACCTGCAAGTTTTAAAACGCTACCAATATCTGTTTCAAGAAGATAATCAAGAACAAATGTCAAGAATGACACAGTTTTTGTGTCTGTATAGAAAGGCATTGAGATTGTAAATTTGTAAAGTGGAAGAACAAGCGCAATAAGTGGTGCAAATGTCATAATAAGACGAACAATGCGAAGCTTTGAACCTGATGTTGCACTTTTGAAGTTTGCAACTTTATAATGCAATTTTGCAAATGCGTGCTCTGCAAAGTCAGAGTCTTGCATGAGTCTTTCTTCCCATTGGAAGTTTGGAATATTTGCGCCACATTCAGGACATTCAGCTTTAACATTCCAAAGTTTTAAATTATGCCCACAGTTAGGACATTTTGATGCCATAAAATCACTCTTTTCATAAGGTTAAAATAATACCATATTATTCTACTACATTTATTTCTTTTTTGCAAGTCTAATAACATTCCAAGAAAGTGGTTTGAGTTTAACTGAAAGTTCTTTACCATCGAGCACAGGTTTTTCTGCTTTGAAAGGCTTAACAGGAGTTGCAATAGCACTGTTTTCTTCTTTAATGCCATAACCACTCATTTCAATACAATCAACAACTTCAAAGTTTTCAAAGTCAAGAAGTGAAATATCAAAGAGAATATCTTCTTCCATATTTCTGTTAACTGCAAAGATTGTAAGAGCTTCTTTATCTTCACTCATTGTTGCGATTGACTCAACATCAGGAACATCTGTAAATTCTTTTGTATCGTGTTTAGGAGAAACAACACGGGACTCAAGAGTATATCCACGGCCATAGTTTGAAAGGTGCATAAATGGATAGAAAATAGTCTGTTCCCAACAAGCACCACCATTTTCGGTCATAATTGGAGCAATAACATTGACAAGCTGAGCAAGGCAACCGATTTTAACTCTGTCTGCGTGTTTTAAAAGTGTCATAAGCATAAGAGCCACTAAAAGTGCATCTTCAAAGTTATAAATATCTTCAAGCTGATGTGGTGCAGTACTCCATTTTTCAAAAGGTGCACCGTTTGAATGATACCAGACATTCCATTCGTCAAATGAAAGGTTAACTGTATGTTTTGAACGTTTCTTTGCTTTTATGTAATCGCAGATACAGATAACTGAACGGATAAATTCATCCATTTTCATATTCTTCGCAAGGAACGATGGTGTATCGTTTTCGTGATTTCCGAAATAGATGTGAAGTGAAAGATAATCAACTTTGTCATAAGCCAAGTCAAGAGTAGTTGCTTCCCACTCACCGAAAGTTGCCATATCGCGTGATGCACTACCGCAAAGTACAGTTTCAATAGATGGGTCAGTCCATTTCATAACCTTTGATGCTTCTGCAGCAGTTCTGCCGTATTCAACTGCTGTTTTATGACCGATTTGCCAGTCGCCATCCATCTCGTTGCCAAGACACCAAAGCTTAATATTATGTGGGTCTTCATAGCCGTGTGAACGACGAAGGTCACTCCAGTAACTACCACTTTTGTGGTTACAATATTCAACAAGATTTCTTGCTTCTTCAGGACCACGAAGACCAAGATTAACTGCCATCATTGGTTGAGAGTTTGCTTTTTTACACCATTTTGCAAATTCATTTGTACCGAAAAGATTAGGTTCTGTAACACCCCATGCAAGTTCAAGTTTGCGTGGTCTGTTTTCAATAGGACCAACACCATCTTCCCAATTATATCCTGAAACAAAATTACCACCGGGATAACGCACGATTGGCACATTGAGTTTCTTCACCTTTTCAATAACATCCTGACGAAAACCGTCTTCGTCAGCAGTTGGATGGTCGGGCTCATAAATACCACCATAAACTGCACGACCTAAATGCTCAATAAATGAGCCATAAATTCTTTCATCAATTTTAGCACCTGTGAATTCAGACATAAGTGACATTTTTGCCTTTTTCATATATAGTACCCCCAACGGTATTATTTCTTTTCTGTTGATGTTTCAACTTCTTCTACTTGTTTTTCAGAAAGAAAACTTTGCATAATCTTGATATTATCTTCAAAATCCATAACAAGACAAGAGCCAACACCGGAGATACTCTTGCTTGACCATGTGTTTTCAGCAGGAATCTGCTGTTGAACAATAGGGTATGAATAAGCTTGTTTTAAAAGAGCTTTAACACCGATACTCATGATTTCGTCTGAACTGAGATTTGTTTTTACTAATGGGATAATTGTTTCAGCCAAGCCAATCATTGTCATAATATCCTGTTGCAAAGTCTTTTCAACAATAGCAGAAATAACTTTTCTCTGTCTTTGTGTGCGCATAAAGTCAGAGTCAAGATAACGTATTCTTGAATACCACAATGCTTGTTCACCATTGAGAAGAACATCTTCACCTGCTTCAATTCTGACAGGCACACCAACTTTGCCGGAATGATATGTATAGTAACTTTCTTTTTCAGTTACATCAACCTTGATTCCACCTAATTCATCAACAATAGTTGTAAAAATTTCAAAATCCACAACTGCATAATATGGGATACTCACTTTGAAATTCATTTCGAGAGTGTCAATGAGAGTCTGAATTCCACCACGCAAATATGCTGCGTTAAGTTTTTCTTTCTTTTTGCGACCTGCAATTTCAACATAAGAATCTCGAAGGAATGATGTGAGTTTGATTTCGCCATTTTTGTTATCTAATGTAACAAGCATCATTGTGTCTGAACGAGAGTCAGTTTCACCTTCACGAGCATCAACACCAACCAAAAGAATATTAACTTGCTCGTCATCACTATAAAGAAGTGATTCGGATATATATTTATTATCAAGGATTTGTTCTGTGCTGTCAAAAGATGAGAGAAGTTTGTTCACAGTGTTATAACCATAAAAACCAACACAAGAAACTAAAACTATGATAATGCACAAGAAAACAAGAAAAGTGTTTCTTATAGGGTGGCTCTTTTTCTTCTTTTTCTTTTCTTCAGGAGCCATACCACTAAAAACATCACTAATGTCGTCATATTGGATTTCCTGACGACGACGATTCTGCACTGCACTATTATATTTTACTGTGAAATTATCACTGACATAGTCTTCTTCATATTCTTCTTGTTCAGATGAAAAGGAAGAAATATCTTCATATTCGTTTCCTGCGTCAAAAGAACTATAAATATCTTCATATTCATCTGCGTTGCTTGAATTGCTGAAAACATCTTCAAATTCATCATTTTTAAAACGATTATCAGCCAAAATTTGCACTTCCTTAATTCCATTATATTATCTTCTTTATTTTACAACAAACAATAAAAAATCACAATATATTTTATTAAAATAATAAATAACAAAAATTGAAAATTATATTTTTTAACATTTGTCTTGAAAAATATATGAGTTTTATGTATAATCGTAGTCAGTTACAGTCGGTTGGCTCAAAAATGCCAACAATTTTTCGGGAGAAGATACATATGTTAGGTAAATATGTAAGGGTGAGAGTGACTCATCCTATGAACTCCTTTGACAGTGAAAGAAATATAACCTTTAAATTGAATTATGGTACTGTTGAGAGTGGTCTTGACCCACACTCTCCTGTCAAAGGTGCGTTTGTTATGGGCATCAATCACAAGGTTCGAATTTTTGAAGGCCGAGTGATTGCAACAATTAAAAATGACAAAGGAATTGTGCTTGTTGTAGCACCAAAAAGTAAAAGATATATCATTCACGAGATTGAAGATGCTATTGAATTTGCTTATGGCACACAAAGACGCGAAATATCTTGTCTTTATGAGTGCTCTTGTGGTGCAATAGTTTATAGAATTATTAACGGTCAGGTTCGTTTCTTGCTTATCAAAAATAAGCGTAGCGCTAACTGGGGTTTCCCTAAAGGGCATATGGAACGTGGCGAAAACGAGCACGAAACAGCTTATCGTGAAGTGTTGGAAGAAGCGGGAATAAGAATTCGTTTTATGCCTGATTTCAGATACAAGTCAGAGTATTCAATTCAAGGCAGAATTGAGAAAAAAGTTATCATATTCTTAGCGACAACTGATGATACAAACACAATTATTCAGCGTGAAGAAATTGAAGAATATTTGTGGTTGGGCTTCCAGAAGGCAATGAATTCACTTAAATTCCCTAATGATAAATTCCTTTTGAGAAAAGCAAACGAATATCTCGAAAAGATGGAGGTTGCAAATGGTTGAACAAATAGTTGAAGCAATTATGACCTTCTTGCAGGATAAAGTTCCTGAAGAATTAGTTGCATTTGTAATTTCACTTTGCCCTGTGCTTGAATGCCGTGGTGGTATGATAGCTGCAAGACTTATGGAGATTCCATTTATCAAAGCATTTTTGATTTGCTATATCGGTAATATGCTTCCGATTCCATTTATCATTCTTTTCATCAGAAAGATTTTTGATTTCTTAAGAAAGTTCAATTTTTTTGCAAAAATAGTTGAAAAACTTGAAGCAAAGGGTGAGAAGAATAAAGAAAAAATACTTAAATACGAGTCTTGGGGTTTGCTTTTATTCGTTGCAATTCCATTGCCTGGCACAGGTGGTTGGACAGGTGCATTGATGGCAGCACTTTTAGACATTCGTTTTAAAAGAGCATTACCGATTATTGCATTAGGTGTTCTTATTGCAGGATTTATTATGTCAGGTCTTACATACGGACTTTTTCAGATGTAAAAAACAAGGACTAAGCAATTTGCTTAGTCCTTTTAATATTTTATTTAACCAGTTCTCCGTTTTTGATATAAACACGGGGAACTCTTTTGTTGAGAAGACAACAGAATTCATAATTGAAACGATATTCTGAATCTGACAAATCTTCAACTGTAATCACTTCATTGCCGTCAACACCCATAAGTGTTACTTCGTTGCCAACTTTAATGTTTGGTACATTTGAAGCATCAATCATAAATTGGTCCATACAGATTTTGCCGATAATTTTACAACGAACACCATTTACAATCACTTCACCTTTGTTTGAAAGGTAGCGGGGGTAACCATCAGCATATCCAACTGGGACAGTTGCCACAGTCATATCTTTGTCTGCAACGAATGTTGAGCCATAACTTACAGTGAAACCTGCATTAACATCTTTTACAAATGAAATGCTACTCTTTAATTCCATTGCGGGATAAAGCACGAATTCACGGCTCATTTCTTCTGACGGATAAAGACCATACATCATAATTCCACAACGTACACTATCGCCAACAAAACCATCTAATTCCATAACAGCAGCACTGTTATACATATGTCTTTTGAATTTATATCCATCTGCTATGAGTTTATCTGTAAGTTCAAGATATTTCTCTCTCTGCTTTTCTGCAGATGTTTTGTCAGGGTTATCGGCACAAGCAAAATGAGTGAAAATTCCTGCAACAGAAAGTCCGTCGAGAGCAAAAATTTTCTTTATGTCTTCGTAACTTTGCTCGTTTGGTTGAAAACCGATTCTACCCATACCTGTGTCAATTTTAATGTGCACTGTTGCTGTTTTGCCCATTTGTTTTGCAGTTTCAGCAAAAAACTTTGCAGTTTTATAATCGGAAACAGTGCAATCAATATTATTATTTACTGCAACGTGAAATTCTTCTCTGAAAGTTTCGCCGAGAATTAGAATTGGTGCATTTACACCATCATTCCTAAGGTCGAGCGCTTCTTGCATTGTGGCAACACCAAAACGATTTATGCCCAATTCGCAAAGAAAATCAGTAACCATTGTTGCACCATGACCATAAGCGTCTGCTTTAACAATACCTGTAATATCAGTACTCTCTGGTAAATGCTCTTTGATAGCATCAATATTCTTTTTTATGTTGTCGAGATTTACTTTTGCATAAACTCTTTTAAGTAACATTAAAAAACCTTCTTATAAATATTTATACGCTTTTACGCCATGTTGCAGGCATAAAGAGAATAATCATTGGGAATATTTCAAGACGACCGATAAGCATATCGGCACAGAGAATGATTTTTGAGAAATCAGAAAATGCACTGAAATTTTCAATAGGACCTACTCTTGAAAGGCCAGGACCTAAGTTGCTGATACAAGTAACAACAGCTGTAAGTGTTGTTGAAAAATCAAAATGATTGAAAGATAAAAGTAATACTGAAACGCCAATTACAAAGATGTAAATGAGAAAATATGTTGTGTTTGTGCTAACAACATTTTTATCAATAATAGCGCCGTCAAGTTTGATTGCCTTTACTCGGTTTGGATTGATAGCTCTTCGAAGTTCTCTGAAAACAGATTTTGCAAGAATGAGCATTCTTCCGACTTTCAAGCCACCACCAGTTGAACCTGAACAAGCACCAAGGAACATCAAGACAATGATTATCATCTGTGAAAGTACAGGCCACTTGTTAAAGTCAGCTGTTACAAAGCCCGTTGTTGTAATAACAGAAACAACTTGGAAAATTGATTGACGAAGAGCTGTGCCAAATGACTCAACGATTGGATAAATATCAACAGTGATAATTGCGAAACACACAAAGATAATAATGAGATATGTCCACAATTCTTCACTCTTGAAAGCACGTTTAAATTGTCTTATAAGGATAAGATAAAAAAGGTTGAAGTTGATACCGAAAAGTGCCATAAACACAGTGATTACCATTTCAATACCCAGGTTATTATATGCGGCAATACTTGTGTTTTTAACACCAAATCCACCTGTGCCCGCTGTTGAGAAAGCGGTTGTCACACTATCAAAAAGTGGCATATCACAACAGAGAAGTGCAATTATCTGTGCAATAGTGAAAACTGTATAGATAATGTAAAGAATTCTTGCTGTTACAGCTGTTTTAGAAACAATTTTACCCACAGTTGGTCCAGGTACTTCTGCACGAAGAATATGCATTGACTGCATATCTCTTTGTGGCAAGAAAGCAAGAACAAAAACGATGATTCCCATACCACCAATCCAGTGAGTAAATGAGCGCCAGAACAAAAGTGATTTTGGCAATGCTTCAATATCGGTGAGTATTGTTGCACCTGTTGTGCTGAAACCTGAAACTGTTTCGAAAAAAGCATCCACAGGCGAGAGAATTGAACCTGACAAAAGATATGGTAAAGCGCCAAAAATTGACATTAACACCCATGAAAGAGAAACAATAACTAAACCTTCTCGGGCGTAAACATGCTTGTCCTTTAATTTTGGAACAGTCATAAACAGACTGGTTAAAACTAACAAGCCTATTGTAATGAAAAAAGCATATTCAACTTTTTCTTTGTAATAGAGTGAAACCGTCATTGGCAAAAGCATAAGCAGTGCTTCTACTTGTAAAAGTCTGCCAACGGTTTTGAATACCATTCTGAAATTCATAAAAAATCCTTATTCAAAAATTTCGTTAATACTTCTTAATTTTTGGCTCTTTGAAACAACAATAACACTGTCACCAAGTTCGATTGCATCATTACCGCTTGGGAACATAACCTGATGATTACGGATGATGGCCGCAATAAGAGTGTCTTTGTTGATTTCAAGGTCTTTAAGTGGAACATCAATGCCCTTAAAGTCTTTATTGATTATAAATTCAAGTGCTTCGACCTGACCACCAACTAATTTATAAAGAGTCTGCACACTTGATTCGCCTGAATTTTCAAGGGCGCGAACATAACCAAGTATTCTGTTAGCAGCAATGGCTTTTGATGAGAAAGCACTATCAACGCCAATGCTTTCGAGCACATCATAAGCAACACGATTTACCTTTGCAACAGTTTTACGAATGCCAAGAGCAGAAGCGTACATAGCAGCAATAATGTTTTCTTCGTCAATTCTGGTAAGGGCAACAAAAGCGTCCTGATGTTTAAGACCTTGTTCCATAAGGGTTGCTTTATCAGTACCATCACCAATGATAATATCAACATTTGGAAGATTTTCGCAAAGGTGTTCGCAACGGTCAGAGTCTATTTCGATAATTTTAACATTATAGCCACCGGTTTCTGACAACTGACGAGCAAGATAATAACCCATCTTGCCACCACCGATAATCATAATGTTCTTTGTGCTGTGCTTATAAATGCCGAGACTTTTCATAAACTTCACAAGCACACCACGTGGCGCAGTAATGTGGATTTTATCACCTTTTTGAAGCACAAAATCACCACGAGGGATTATCACTTCATTTTTGCGTTGAACGGCACAAATCAAAACTCTGTATTTGAATGTGTTGAAGATATCCATAAGTTTCATATCGCAAAGTGGATTGCCTTCTTCAAGTTTTAATTCTGCAAGGTCAACTTTTCCACGATAGAAAGATTCAATATTGATAGCATTAGGGAATCTTAACACTTTTGCAATTTCGTTTGCAGCATCAAGCTCGGGGTTGATAACCATACTGAGACCCAATTCGTCTTTGAAGAATGGTAATTGTTTTAAATATTCAGGGTTGCGCACGCGAGCAATAGTGTGCTCTGCACCAATTTTCTTTGCAACAAGACAAGAGAGAATATTAAGTTCGTCAGATGAAGTTGCTGCAACAAAAACGTCTGCATCCCCGACACCTGCTTCAACCTGAATATCATAGCTTGCACCATTGCCACAGATACCCATAACATCAAAGTTGTTTACCATTTGCTCAACGACTTTTTGGTCACGGTCAATAACAACCACATTGTGATTTTCAAGTGAAAGATATTCAACAAGTGTTGCACCGACTTTACCGTCACCAACGATTACTATGTTCATAATTTTAGTCTCCGTTAAATGATTATAATTTCACTAAATAACATATTACCATAATATTATTGATTTTACAATATTTTTTAATAATTGACCTATTAAGAAATATGTGTTAAATTTAAATAAAAGAAAAGGGGATGCAACTATGAATAAAAAAGTGAAATTTTCTTTAATTGGATTGGGTAGTATTGCAGTTGCAGCAGCAGTCGCAGTCGGTGGATTTTTATCAGTTTATCCAATGACACCTGATGTAGAAATTAAGTCAACACAGAACAGAGTTGAAAATAATAGTGAACTTTTAATTGCAAGTTATAATACCGCAGCTCCTTGGGGCAATCTCATAAAAGGAACATATACAACTCGTCGTGCTCATCTTTTTGCACAACAGATAAATGATTTGATACCAGATTCATTGGGTGTGCAAGAAATCAATTCATTCTGGGTTGAGCATTTCAAAGAGCTTTTGCCACAATATGCTTATTATGGAATAAAACGTGGTGGTGACGGCGAAGAAAAAACATCTGAAATGAGCGGTATTTTCTATCTTAAAGATAAATACAATCTTTTAGATAGTGGTACATTTTGGATTTCAAACACACCTGATACAGAGTCAAAATTCGATGGTGCTGCTTGTTATAGAATTTGTTCTTATGCCGTGCTTGAAAACAAGGCAACTGGCTTTAAATATATTCATATGAATACCCACCTTGACCATGTAAGCACAGAAGCACAAAATCTTGGGGGCAATCTTATCCTTAACAAAGCTAATGAATTAAAACAGAAATATCCTGAAATTAAAATTATAATAACGGGTGACTTTAACCAAAGTATTGATGGCGAAGCAGTTAAAATTCTCAATGCAAACGGATTTGTAAGCGCTAATACCGTTGTTGAGAATGGTGATAAAATCGCAACCTATCATGGTTGGACAGGTGGAAAGGAAGATGCACCAATAGACTTCATTTTTGCTGATGACACAATGAAAATCAAGTCATATAATGTGCAAAATGAAAAAGTTGGAAATTCATTCGCATCAGACCATTATATGATAACAGCAGATATAGAGTTTTAAGCATTGCATAAATTTGAATTTGTCTATCTCTTTTGTACAGTGATGTAACCTTGTAGGGGTCATTCACGAATGACCCGTTCCAATTGAGAGATGTAACCTTTTCGGGCGATTCGTGAATCGCCCCTACAATAATTGCAACGCAGTTCCAAAATTATTCATTATTCATCATTCATTATTCATTAAAACAATTCGACAAACCCCAATTTGCATGTTTGCTATAATTCAACATAAACTATAAAAAAGATTAACGAGGTGTTTTTATGGTTTATATTTGTAAGGTTTGCAGTTGGATGTATGACGAAGAAGCAGGATGTCCTGAAATGGATATAACACCGGGTACAAAATTTGAAGAAATACCGGATGATTTTGAATGTCCTATTTGTCATATAAGCAAAGAAGAATTCGCACAAGAAGATTAGTAGGGTTTTAACCCTACTTTTTTTATAAATATAATTGTATTTGCGCAATTTCTGTGATATACTTAATTTATATATATTCTAATAACAAATAGGGGTGTTATTTTATGAACAAAGCATGGTATAAAGAAATGGTAGTTTACCAGATTTGGCCACGTAGTTTTAAAGACTCAAACGGTGATGGCATCGGTGACCTTGAAGGTATTTATGAGAAACTTGACTATGTCAAGAGTATCGGAATTGATGCTATTTGGTTCTCACCACTTTTCAAATCACCAAACGCTGACTATGGTTATGATATTGCCGATTATATGGACATTAACCCTGAATATGGTGATATGGAAACATTCAAAAAAGTTCTTGCAGGTTGCCACGAGCGTGGTATGAAAGTTTTTATGGACCTTGTTGTTAACCATACATCAACTGAACATCATTGGTTCAAAGAAGCTTGCAAGAGTGTTGATAACCCATACCACGATTATTATATCTGGAGAAAAGGTAAGGGTAAAGATGGCAAAAGACCACCAAACAACTGGCTTTCAACTTTTGAAGGTGGCGCTTGGGAATATGTAGAATCAGTTGATGAATTCTATCTTCATGTGTTTACAAAAGGTCAGCCCGACCTTAATATGGATAATCCAAAGGTTAGAGAAGAAGTTAAGAATATTATGAAATTCTGGCTTGATATGGGTGTTGACGGATTCCGTGAAGACGTTATTACATACATTTCAAAGAAAGAGGGACTTCCAAACGGATTCCCAATTCCTGTTGCTTGTGGTATGGAACATTATAACTGTGGCCCACATCTTTATGAGTATCTTAAAGAATTCCACGATGATGTTCTTTCAAAATATGATTGTTTCACAGTTGGTGAAGGTCCACTTATCACACCTGAAAAAGTTCTTCGTTTCGTTAAAGAAGACGAAACTCAGGTTCTTAAAACAATGTTCAGTTTTGACCATCTTGAAGCAGACTGCTTTATGACAGACTGGATTAAGACTCCATTTAGCCTTAAAGCAATGAAGAAATGCTATCAGAAATGGTATGATGCTATGAACGGTAAGGGTTGGCATACTCTCTATCTTGAAAACCACGACCATCCAAGAATAGTTGACCGTTACGGCTCACTTAAATACAGAGTTGAAAGCGCAAAAATGCTTGCAACAATGTGCTATCTTCAAAAGGGTACTCCTTTCATTTATCAGGGTCAGGAAATTGGTATGACAAATATCGAACTCCATTCAATTGATGAATTCAAGGATATGATTACATTCAATAACCAAAAGATGTTTAATAAACTCGGCATCAAGGGTGATAAGTTTGTTAAGATGGCAAACAAGGGCTCTCGTGAAAACTCAAGAACTCCTGTTCAATGGGATGACTCAGCATTCGCAGGATTCTCAACAGTTGAGCCTTGGTTCAATCTCAACCCTAACTACACAGAAATCAACGTAGCACAAGCAGAGAAGGACGAAAACTCAATCCTTAACTATTATCGCAAACTTCTTAAATTCAGAAAAGAACACGAAGTTGCAATCTATGGTGATTTCAAACAGTATTATGAAAATAGTAACGAACTTTTTGTTTATGAGAGAACACTTGATGGTGAAAAAGTTCTTGTTGTTTGTTCATTCACAGAAAAGAGTGTTCACTTCAAAGCTCCTGAAGGAATTAACCTTGCAGATGGTGAACTTGTTCTCAATAACTACAAGATTAATCCTGTTAATCGCAACGCTTTCGTAACTCGTCCTTACGAAACAAGAGTTTACTACTTTAAATAAGAGGTACTTGCAATGAATAACAATGGAAAACTTTCAAAACGTGTCTGGACAGGTATTTTGCTCTTTATGTTTATGGGCTTGCTTGCTTGGAACGTTGAGAACATGTATTTTAACACATTCTTAAATGACTGTGTTTACAATGAAGGCATTTTAGGTGCTTCTTTAACACTTACTGATGCAGTTAACATAATGGTTACACTTTCTGCAATTACTGCGGTCGTAACAACATTCATTATGGGTACACTCAGTGAAAAACTTAAAAACCGTAAAGCATTTATTTCTTTTGGATATATTGCTTGGGGTATTGTAACTGCACTTTTTGGATTTATTACAAAAGATAATATTGCAAGTCTTTTCGGACTTACTGACCCTGGTGAGATTATTACAGCAACTGCTTGGGTTGTTATTATCATGGATATGATTATGACCTTTATGGGTTCAACAAGTAACGACTCGGCTTTCAATGCTTGGGTTACTGACGTTACAACTCCTGAGTCACGACCAAAGGTTGAAACTGCATCAACATTTATGGGATTCCTTGCAATGGGCTTAATTATGGTTGTTGGCTCAATGGCACAAGGTGGAGCAATTTCATACACCACTTTCTTTGTTGGAATGGGTGCTTTTGTTGCGATTGTCGGTGTTGCAGGTGTATTCCTTATTGATAATCCTAAGAAGTTTGAGAATGCAGAAAAGAGAAACACAAGTTATTGGGCAGACCTTTTCTATGGTTTCAGACCAAGTGTTATTAAAGAAAATAGCAGTCTTTATTTAGTTCTTGCATCTTTCTGTATTTTCAACTGTGCATTTCAAGTTTTCTTCCCATATCTTATAATTTATTTGGGCTCAGTTGTACTTCCTGCAAATGCAGACATTAATCTTCTTTCAGCAGGCGTTATTGTTCCTGCGATTATTTCAGTTGCTTCAATTATTGCGGGTATTGTAATTCTTATGAAGGTTGCTGTGAAGAGCAAACCAATAGCTTTCCTTACAAGCTCAGCACTTCTTATTGCGGGTCTCTTCATCCTTTCAACATCAACAAGTATCTGGACAATTATTGTCGGTATTGCACCAGTGCTTATCGGCTATCTTGTTCTTACAATTCAGCTCGGTGCTTCAACTCGTGACTATACACCACAGGATAATGTTGGCTTATTCCAAGGTATCAGAATGGTGTTCACAGTGCTTATTCCAATGGTAGTTGGACCAACACTTGGTAATATTGCAACAAAGAATACAACAGGTGCTGAAGATGTGCTTCCAACAAAAGCAATTTTCCTTTATGCAGGCTTTGTAGCAATTTTCTTATTTATTCCAATTATTGCACTTCTTAAGAAAGAGAAGAAAAACGCAAAATAATTTATTATTATCAATGACGCCTGAAATATGGCGTTTTTGATGTTTAAAGTAAGTCTATGAGGTAAAAAATTATGAGTGACAATAAGGGGCAACTTACAGCACGCGTCTGGTTTGGTCTTGTTCTCTTTATATTTATGGGCTCAATGGCAGCAAACCTTCAAGGTACACTCACAAGTGTGTTTTTGGATAATACTGTTTTTGACCAAGGCTCAATGGGTGCAAAAATCACATTGACTGACGCAGTTAATATTATTACTTCTGGTTCTGCTGTAATATCTTGTATCACTGCTTTTATTATGGGTACTCTTAGTGAAAAGCTTAGAAACAGAAAGATATTTATTTCTGCGGGTTACATCATTTGGGGCATAATGACAGTGCTTTTCGGTGTTATCAAAAAAGATGTCGTTGCCAAGATGTTTGGTTATACTGATACGGTACAAATTGTTTCTACTACTGCTTGGATTATTATTGGATTTGCTTTTATGATGACAATTGTCCGTGCAACAAGTGACGAATCTGTTTTTGACGCATGGGTAACCGACGTAACAACACCTAAGACAACTGTTATTGTTGAATCAATTTTCACTATTATGGGCTTTGCTACTACTGGTATAATTACATATATGATTACAAAAGCGCAAACTGGTAAAGTTACTTATAATGCATTATTTGTGATGATTGGTGTTTTAGCAGTATTTGTTGGTATTGCAGGTTTCTATGTTATTGATAATCCGAAGAAGTTTGAAAACAAAGACAATGGTCCAAAAACAAGTTATTGGATAGACCTTTTTTATGGTTTTAGACCAAAGGCAATTAAAGAAAACACAAACCTTTATTTGATTTTGCTGTCAGGTTGCACCTTCAACTGTGCGGTACAAAGTTTTATACCATATTTGATTATTTATTTCACTTCAGTTGTAATACCTGCAAATGGTGGTGAAGAATTGAATATTGGTGGTTTTGCCGTAATTGGTATTATGGCAATTACAATTGCACTTGAGACTGTTTTAATTTTAATGAAATTGGTTCAGAAAAAGAAAGCATATTCGTTTATTCCAAGTGTACTTTGTTTAATTGTTGGCTTGCTTATTCTTTCAGCGACTAAAAATATTTATCTAATTATTATTGGCTTAACACCGGGCTTAATTGGCTATATAACAATTATGATTCAGTTTGGTGCGACAGTCCGTGATAATATTCCACAAGATAAGGTTGGCCTTTTCCAAGGTATTCGTACAGTTTTCCTTGGTATGATTCCGATGATTGTTGGTCCAACACTTGGTAATATTGCAGCAAAGAATTCGGATGTTACATATATGGAAAATGGTGCAGAAAAAGTGCTTCCAACAGAAATGATGTTCCTTTATGCAGCGGTTGTGGCTACACTTATCTTTATTCCAATGCTTGCTTTTTTAAAGAAAGATAGAGAAAAAGAAAAAGCCATTCAAGCAATGAGTGAATAAAATGCAGACAACCTGCTGATTTGTTTCGGCAGGTTGTTTTAGTTTTAAGGTGATTAAATTGACAGAGATACAAAAACGATTTGAAGATTTGGCAAATCGTTCGTTTGAAAGGAAATATACGATTTATTCTGATTTCTTAGGGCTTTCTGAGATATCAGAACTTTGTGATGTGCGTCTTTCTGTGCCTGTTAATCTTTGGGGTGGATTTTCTGACGCCGAAAGGGTTGTTGCTTGTTTTGGAGATAGAGAATATTATAAAGACAACAAAGATTTTCCCATAAATTGCATTATGATTGAACCAGTTAATCAAAAATTTGCCGATACACTTTCACATCGTGACTTTTTAGGCTCACTTATGGGGCTTGGCATCCGTCGTGAAATGCTGGGAGATATAATTATCAATGAAAATTGTGGCTATTTATTTGCGATAGATTCTATCTGTGATTATATAATTGATAATCTGACTCAAGTTAAGCACACAACGGTTAAATGCTCACTGGTTGATGAAATTCCACAAAATGCTTTGCCAATCCCTGAAAGAAATGAAGTGATTGTGTCATCAGAAAGACTTGATGTGTTGGTTTCTGCCGTTTATAATCTTTCACGAAGCAAGGCACAAGTTTTGTTTAATCAAGAAAAAGTGTTTATAAATGGTGCAGTTAAAAGTAGCTCCTTTGTAGCAAAAACAGGTGACAAAATATCTGTCCGCGGATATGGCAGATTTATTTATAACGGAGTTTTGCGACACACGAAAAAAGACAGATGCGTTGTTGAATTCTTAATATATAAGTAAAACCACTTGACTGAAAATCAAGTGGTTTTATTTCTTATTTGATTTTTCTGATTGCCTTGTGAATTACTGATGCAACAGGTGGTGCAATAATGGTCGTTGTTACGATTTCCATAATACCATTAAGACCTATAAACGCTGCAAGAAAAGCGACAAGGTTCAAATCTCCACGGAAGCCCATAATGTAGTCGCTCTTGCCGAAGAAGATAATAAGCAGACTCATAAAAAAAGCTGTGTTTAAAACTGGTGCAGATAGTGCCCCGATTACATAAGCTAACTTGCGTTTCTTTTTCGCTATCATCTTATAGATTACAGCACAGAGATAACCCATAAGCACACGAGGTACAATGCACATAATGAATGTGAAAATTGGGTTAATACTTAAAAGTGTAGTGCCGAATGCATCAAGACCGAAACATTGAATGAAACTTGTGATACCGAATACAAGTCCTAAAAAGGCTCCTGTTTTCTCACCCAAGGTCATAGCACCAACTGCAACGGGAATCATAATAAAGGTCATTTTAACAGGACCAAGTTGCAGATACCCAAGTGGCGTGAATGCCATCAACAGAATAATTGCTGAAAGCATAGCATTTTCGGTAAGCGCAATAATCTTTTTTCGGCTTACCTTTCTTTTTTTTGACATTTATATTCCTCCTTGCTACTGCTCCAAATGGATGCAATGCAAAATATTGACGAATAAATTATTTATTTTTATTGTAAATTGCTTTGAGTCCTTTAAGAATCAAATCACTATCATAGACGATTTCTCTTTTGCAAACAGGCGAGATGAAATGTGAAAGTCCACCAGTTGCAATAATCGTTTTTGGTTCACCAAGCTCTTCTGCGAATCTATCAAGAAGTCCATCAATCATTGAAGCAGTGCCGAGAACAATTCCACTTTGCATACTTTCAATAGTGTTTGTTCCGCAAGCCTTTTTAGGTGGTTCAAGACTGATTGCAGGTAAGAGAGAACTTGTGTTAGTAAGCGCCTGTAAAGAAATTGCAACACCAGGGGCTATCATACAACCGCGAAAACCCTTATTTTCATCAATGGCATAGATTTTTGTAGCAGTGCCAAGGTCGATAACAAATGCAGGTAATTCGTATTCGTTAGCAGCACCAACAGCACCTGCGGCTAAATCCGCACCAAGTTGAGCAGGATTATCAATTAAAATATTGAGTCCTGTTTTAACACCGGGAGAAAGTACAATAACGTTTGTGCCAATAAGCTTTTCAACGGCGTTTTTAACATGAACTGTAATTTCAGGAACAACAGAAGAAATTATAGCACCTGAAATTTTATTAAAATCAATATTATAAATTTTAAATATGTTTAAAAATTCAACGGCAAACTGGTCATCAGTCTTTTGTCTTTCAGTTGCAAGACGAGCACTCATTGTGAGCATTTCATTCTGAAAAAGACCGATATTCATATTTGTGTTGCCGATATCTATTGTAAGAAGCATAATCTCACCTCGTTTTTTAACTCAATAATTATATACCATTTTTTATTGTTTATCAAGTTTTTTTGTGTTACAATATGTGAAGATAGGCGGTGAAACTGTGATTTGTAATCTTTGTCCAAGAAACTGCAATGCAGAAAGAACTGAATATATGGGTAATGGCTTTTGCAAAATGCCCCTGAACCCTGTGCTTGCCCGTGCAGATATTCATATGTGGGAAGAACCTTGCATAAGTGGTGAAAAGGGGACGGGTGCCATTTTCTTTTCAGGTTGCTCTTTAAAATGTTGCTTTTGTCAGAATTATCCCATAAGTCACGAAAACAAGGGCGAAGTTATAACCACGGCACGACTTGTTGAGATTATTAAAGAACTTGAAAATAAAGGAGTTCACACAATAGATTTTGTTAATCCCACTCACTTTTCGCATATTTTAATTGATGCGTTGACAGAATACAAACCACAAGTCCCGGTGGTTTATAATTCTTCAGGTTATGACAGTGTTGAAACTCTCAAAAAATTAGAAGGATTAGTTGATGTTTATTTGCCTGATTTAAAATATTTCAGTAGTGAAAAATCAAAGGCTTACGCTAAATGTCCCGACTATTTTGAAAAAGCGAGCAAGGCCATTCTTGAAATGTATCGTCAACAACCAAAAACAGAATTCAAAGACGGAATAATTCAAAAAGGTCTCATTATCCGTCATCTTGCGTTGCCCAAAAATGTGGACGAGAGCAAAAACATACTTTTATGGATTAAGAACAATCTTCCAAACGATACATATATAAGTATAATGAGTCAATATACACCTTATGGTAATGTTGCAGAGTTCAAAGAGTTGAATCGTAAACTCACAACCGCAGAATATAATAAAGTGGTTGACTATTTTGTTGATTTAGGTTTCACAAATGGTTTTATGCAAGAAAAAACATCTGCAAAAACTGATTTTATTCCTGATTTTGATATGACAGGTGTAAAATGATGTTGAAATCTATAAAAATGATGATATAATTATTACATAATTTTTAAGAAAGAGGGTTTAAAAATGAAAGGATTTTTCAAAGAATTTAAAGAATTTGCAATGCGTGGTAACGTAATTGACCTTGCAGTCGGTGTTATCATCGGTGGCGCTTTCCAAAAAATCGTAACATCAGTTGTTAACGACCTTGTTATGCCACTTATCGGTCTCATCACAAAGGGTAGTGATTTCGCATCAAAATTTGTAGCACTCGACGGCGGTGACTATGCAACAATCGAAGAAGCAACAGAAGCAGGTGCAGCAATTCTTACATATGGTAACTTTATTGCAGTAACAATCGATTTCCTTATTATGGCATTTGTTATTTTCCTTCTCGTTAAAGGACTTAACAAACTCACTTCAATCGGCAAGAAAGAAGAGCCTGTTGTGGAAGCAGCACCTACAACAAAGGTTTGCCCATTCTGCAAGAGTGAAATTGCAATTGATGCTACAAAGTGTGCACACTGTACATCTGACGTTGAATAATTATGCAAATTAAATTAGGTTTTATCGGTTGTGGAAATATGGCAACTGCAATAATAAATGGTGCAGTTTCATCAGAATTTATTGCAGGTGAAAATATTTTTGTCTATGATATTGATAGTGAGAAAACAGGTTTTCTTCACGAAAAGTTTGGAATAAATATTTGCGATTCTGCAGAGAGCGTTGCAGAGAATACTGATGTAACAGTTCTTGCGGTTAAACCACAGATTTTCCCAACAGTTTTACCACAGATTAAAGATGTTGTTTTAGAAAAAGGTACAGCAATCGTTTCAATTGGTGCAGGTAAAACGCTCAATTATATCGGCTCATTTTTAGATGACGATGCAAAAATTGTTCGTGTTATGCCAAATATAAATGCCAAAGTCGGTGCATCAATGAGTGGCGTTTGTAAGAACAAAAACGTCAATGATAATTTGCTTCAATTCGTCAAAGACTTGTGTCGCTCATTCGGTGATGTAATTGAGTTAGAAGAAGATATGTTTCCGCTTTTCGGCGTAATTGCAGGCTGTTCACCGGCTTATTCATTTATGTTTATTGACTCAATGGCTCGTGAAGCCGTGAAAAACGGAATGAATAAAAAAGATGCTTTGAAAATCTGTGCACAAGCCGTGCTTGGCAGTGCAAAGACTATTTTAGAAGATAATGACGCAAATGCGTGGGCACTTATAAATAGTGTTTGCTCACCGGGTGGCACAACCATTGAGGGAATATCAGTTTTAGAAAACGAAGGTTTTGATAAAACTGTTATGAATGCCGTGAAAGCATCCCTTGAAAAAGATAAGAAATTATAAAAGTAACGGACAGCAACTGCTGTCCGTTTTCTTTGTTAGAACAAATCTGTTGATAAATATCTGTCACCCGTGTCGGGTAAAATCACAACGATGTTTTTATCTTTATTTTCTTCTTTTCTTGCTAAAAGTAATGCACCGTGAAGTGCGGCGCCTGATGAAATACCAACCAAAACACCTTCACGCTTTGCCATCATACGACTTGCTTCATAAGCCTCGTTTGTGCTTACTGTGATAATCTCATCAATGATTTCTGTGTTAAGAATTTCTGGGATAAACCCTGCGCCGATACCTTGTAATCCGTGAGCACCTGCTTTGCCGCCTGAAAGGACAGGTGAGTCAACAGGCTCAATGCCAACAATTTTAATGTCAGGATTTTTTGATTTAAGATATTCGCCGATTCCTGTGATTGTGCCACCTGTGCCAACACCTGCAACAAGAATATCCACTTGACCGTCTGTGTCATCCCAAATTTCAGGACCAGTTGTCTCAAAATGTGCCTTTGGGTTTGCAGGGTTTATAAACTGACCTGCAACAATACTGTCTGGGATTTCTCTGGATAATTCTTCGGCTTTCTGGATTGCACCATTCATACCCTTTGAGCCATCTGTAAGCACCAATTCTGCACCAAAAGATGCAATGAGCTTTCTGCGTTCAACTGACATTGTTTCAGGCATTGTGATAATGAGTTTATATCCTTTTGCAGCCGCAACTGATGCAAGACCAATACCTGTGTTGCCACTTGTCGGCTCAATAATTACAGAACCTTCTTTTAAAAGACCTTTTTCTTCGGCATCTTCAATCATAGCCTTTGCAACTCGGTCTTTAATGCTACCGGCAGGGTTGAATAACTCTAACTTTGCATAAATATTAGCAGAAAGTTTCTCGTCTTTTTCAATATTTGAAAGCTCCAAAAGTGGAGTTCTTCCAATCAATTCTGATGCGGTTTTAAAAATTCTCATAGCACCATCTCCAAAATCAATTTATATGATTTAGTATATCCAAATTTGTGGTCGAGATGACAGGAATCGAACCTGCGGCATCCACGTCCCGAACGTGGCGCGCTACCAACTGCGCTACATCTCGATAAATATATTTAATTATTTCATAAATGTTAATGAGATGTATTTAGAGCGCACCACTACGTGGCTTATGGTTAAAACATAGTCGTTCTGCTCACAGTCGCTTCGCATAACTCCTTGTTTTGCCCCTTTTCGCACTCCTTTAATCTGCCACTGGCAGCAGTCGTGCTCAAAACTACCAACTGCGCTACATCTCGTTGTTATTAACTAATTATAATATGTTCGAATTTATAAATCAAGTAGTTTAAAAGTAAAAAGGCGAGGGGTTACCTCGCCTAATTTTTTTATCTAATTCCGTAATTTTCAATGATATAGTCCATATCTTTGTCGCCACGACCTGAAAGGTTGATAAGAACTGAGCCGTGTTCCATCTGCTTTGCGAGCTTCATTCCGTATGCAACTGCGTGTGAGCTTTCAATAGCAGGGATAATACCTTCCATACGAGAGAGCTTGAAGAATGCGTCGATTGTTTCTTCGTCGTCAATTACATCATATTTAACTCTGCCGAGTTCTTGTAAGAATGCGTGTTCAGGGCCTGATGATGGATAGTCAAGACCACTTGCAACTGAATAAACAGGAGCAGGCTCGCCGTTTTCATCTTTAAGCATAATGCTGTTAAATCCGTGCATAACACCTTCTGTGCCGTATTTAAGACTTGCTGCGTGGTCGCCCATCTTAGGGCCACGACCAAGTGGCTCAATACCATAAATATCAACAGGGTCATTTAAGAAACCTGAGAAAAGACCTGCTGCGTTAGAGCCACCACCAACACAAGCAACAACAGCGTTAGGAAGATGACCTGTCATTTCAATGAACTGTTCTCTTGCTTCGATACCGATAACACTCTGGAAATCACGGACCATCATTGGAAATGGGTGAGGTCCTAAAACTGAGCCGATACAATAAATGCAGTCGTTATATTCCTTACTATATGCATCAAATGCTGCGTCAACTGCTTCTTTAAGAGTCTGTAAACCGTGAGTTACTTCAACAACATTTGCACCTAAAATCTTCATTCTCGCAACGTTTGGAGCTTGCTTTTTGATGTCAACAGAGCCCATATAGATATCGCATTCAAGACCGAAATATGCAGCGGCAGTAGCAAGAGCAACACCGTGTTGACCTGCACCAGTTTCTGCAATAACCTTTTTCTTACCCATATATTTTGCAAGAAGTGCTTCACCCATACAGTGATTTAATTTATGAGCACCTGAATGGTTCAAGTCTTCACGCTTTGCATAGAGTTGAACTTTACCACCCAAAGCATCTGAAAGTCTTTCGAGATGTGTAACAGGTGTTGGTCTGCCTTGAAATTCTTTTCTGATTCTGCGAAGCTCTGCAATGAATTTTCTTGACTGGCAAATTGAGAAATATGCTTCAGTAATCTCTGCCATAGCATTCTTTAATTTATCGTCAATATAAACTCCGCCGTATTTGCCGAAATAACCATCCTTATCAGGATAATTGTTGAAATAAGTTTCAAAATCCACATTGTTGAGAATCATAATTGTTCCTCCTAAAAAAATAAAAATCCATCCCACAAAAATATGGGACAGACTGAAAATAATCTGCGGTACCACCCAAATTCGTAGCATAGCTACGCACTCACTGTGTACGAACATACACTCAGCACTATAACGGTTGCTCTCCGTCGCACCTACATATCGGATTGCCCTCAAAAGTCCATTCATTGAAATTCTTATTACCGCATTTGCACCATCAACGGCTCTCTTTGAATAAGTTTAAATCAACTACTATTCTTTCTCACAGGTTTTATTGGTTGAATATTAACTTACAAGAATTTTAGCACCACAAACAATTATTGTCAATAGAAATATTTGCAAATTTGAATTTGTCGAGCTCTTTTAAAGTTTTTATCTCACCAAAATCGACCATCAAACAATGTAGGGGCGATTCACGAATCGCCCGAAAAGGTTACATCTCGCAATTGGAACGGGTCATAGTCTCACCTGCCGGTTCGGTCGGTGCTTCTGCTTCGCAGAGGTGTCTACCAGACACCCGCACCGTGAATGACCCCTACAAGGTTACATCACTGTACAAAAGAGATAGACAAACCCCAATTTGTCAAACGAAAAAATCTATACTTTTTATATGGTATTTATTGTTAAAATATGTTATACTATCTATAACTATGATTTTGGAGTTGCGTTATGAAAATTTTAGCGATTGACGGTAACAGTATTTTAAACAGAGCTTTTTATGGAATCCGTGCTTTGTCAACTAAGGACGGCAGATTTACCAATGGTATTTATGGCTTTATGACAATTTTAATGAAACTTCGTGATGAAGTAGAGCCCGATGGTGTTGCTATTGCCTTTGACCTTAAAGCACCGACATTCCGTCATAAAATGTATGATGGATATAAAGCAAATCGTCATGGAATGCCACCAGAACTCGCTCAACAATTACCTGTGCTCAAAGAACTTTTAACTACTTTGGGCTATAAAATCGTAACTCTTGAAGGTTATGAAGCAGATGATATTCTCGGCACAGTTGCAGGTATGTGTAAAGATGGCGACGAATGTTTTATCGCAACAGGTGACCGTGACTCATTCCAACTTATTCGTGATAATGTTACTGTTTTGTTGCCACACACCAAAATGGGCAAAACTACAACTGAAATTTATACTCCAAAACGACTTTTAGAAGAATATGGTGTTGAGCCACTTCAAATGATTGACATTAAAGCTCTTCAAGGAGATACATCCGACTGTATTCCTGGTGTTGCAGGTGTCGGTCAGAAAACGGCAGGGGATTTAATCCGAAAATTCGATTCAATTCAGAATATTTATGACAATATTGATACTCTCGAAATTAAAGAGAATCTCAAAAATAAGCTTGTTACAGATAAAGAAAAAGCATTTTTAAGCTATACTCTCGGCAAGATTATTGATGATGCTCCTATCGGCTGCGTGCTTGCTGATTTTGTGCCAGCAAATGCTGACGAAGAAAAGGCAAGAATGATGCTTGCTGACCTTGAAATGTTCAAGATTATTGAAAAACTTGAGTTTTCAGCACCAACTACTGTTGAGAAAAAAGATGAAAAAGTCAAAGAATTAGATTTTTCTGCAGATTTTTCAACTGATGAGTTGTTAAATAAAATAAAAGCAGAAAAGTGTGCATATTTCACCGTTGATTATAAGGATTTAGATAATCCACAATTCTGTTTCTTGTGCGATAACTCGGTTTATCACCTTGAACCAATGCATTTGGGATATTTTGACTTTATAAAAACTGTTTTAGAAGACGAAGAAATTAAAAAATATACTGACAACTCAAAACTCTTATATAGATTTGCATTCCTTAATAAAATTGAGATTAAGGGTATGGCTTTTGATACATCTTTGGCAGGGTATATTCTTAATCCGTCAGCAAATGGATATAGCCCATTGCGACTTTGCGAAGAATACAAAGCACCAATTCCAAAGGTGCAAAGTGATTTGACACTTGCACAAGACTGCGCAGTAATGAAATCTGTTTCGTTGCGTCTTAAAACACAGATTGAAAGTAACAATCAAGAATATTTGCTCTATAATGTTGAAATGCCACTTGCAGAAGTTTTGGCATCTATGGAGCATTTAGGCTTTATGGTTGACCGTAAGGGCATTGCAGAATTTACTCAAAAAATAAGTGTTGAACTTAAAAATATTCAACAAGAGATTTACGATTTAGCGGGTGAAGAGTTTAATATTAATTCACCAAAACAGTTGGGTGTAATTCTCTTTGAAAAAATGGGACTTCCTGCAAAGAAAAAGACTAAGAGTGGTTATTCAACAAATGCAGATGTTCTTGAAAGCTTGCAAAATGAAAATCCAATTATTGAGAAAATTTTATGGTTCAGAACTCTCTCAAAATTGTATTCAACTTATTGCGAAGGACTTTTAAAGGTAATCGGTGCAGACGGAAGAATTCACTCTTCATTTATTCAGACAGAAACACGTACAGGTCGAATTTCTTCAACTGAGCCAAATCTTCAAAATATACCTGTCCGTAAAGAAATCGGCAGAGAAATGAGAAAGTTCTTCGTTGCAAAAGAAGGTTCACTTTTAGCTGATGCCGACTATTCACAAATTGAACTTCGTGTACTTGCTCATATTGCAGACGACGAAGAAATGCTCAAAGCTTTTAATAACGAAGTTGATATTCATACAGTAACTGCATCACAAGTGTTTAATATGCCACTTGAAATGGTTACACCATTAATGCGTAGTCGTGCAAAAGCCGTTAACTTCGGCATTGTTTATGGCATCGGTGCATTCTCACTTGCAAAGGATATAGGCGTTACACGAAAAGAAGCAGATGAATATATTAAAGGTTATCTTCGTCTTTATGCAGGCGTAGACAAATATATGGAAACTGTTGTTGCTGAAGCAAAGGAAAAGGGATATGTTTCAACTCTTTGGGAGAGAAGAAGATATTTACCTGAGCTTTCTTCTTCAAACGGAATGCTTCGTGCGTTTGGTGAAAGAGTGGCAAGAAATATGCCTATTCAGGGTACAGCAGCAGATATAATCAAAATTGCAATGGTTAAAGTTTATAACCGACTTAAAGACGAAAAAATGGATGCAAAGCTTATTCTTCAAGTCCACGACGAATTGATTGTTGAAGCACCTGAAAACGAAATTGACAAAGCCGCAAAAATCCTTTCAGAAGAAATGGAAAACGCTTGCCAAATGAAAGTGTGTTTAAGAGCAGATGTTAATATAGGTCGCACTTGGTACGACGCTAAAGATTAAAGCTTGGCTCCCCTGAAAGGGGAGCTGTCAGCAAAGCTGACTGAGGGGTTTCTTGGCTCACCTGAAAGGGGAGCTGTCGAACGCAGTGAGACTGAGGGGTAAAAATGAAAGATTTCAAATTCACAGGTTACAATCATAAACTTAAAGAACAGTCAAGAGAGCTGCGAAGAAATATGACGGAACAAGAAAAGCGATTGTGGTTTTGTTTTTTAAAAGATTATCCAATCAAAATTTACAGACAACGTGTAATTGGTAGTTATATAGTTGATTTTTATTGTTCAAAAGCAAAAATTGTAATTGAAATTGACGGAAGTCAACACTACACTGATGAAGGTATCGATTATGATGAAAACAGAACAAAGGTAATAAATGACTTTGGCGTCGAAGTTATAAGATTTTCTAATTATGATGTAAATACAAACTTTGAAGGAGTTTGCATGGAAATAGATAAAGTCATAAGTAGTAGGATAGGGCTTGATTTGCAAGTGTTTAACCCCTCTGTCACTCCGTGACATCTCCCCTTTCAGGGGAGACAAGAATATTGATTTCTATAAAAATCGAGGTAACGATATGAAAGATGTAATTTTGAGCGCAGATGGAGATTGTGTGGTTTATTCTGTGCCTGATGAAGTTGCGGATAATTTGCGTGAGTATTGTATAGAATTTTGTGATGAATGGCTTTGGAAAAGCCCAGACGCTAAAAAATACAGAAGCAAAAATGGTGTGTGCTATAACGAAGAAGATTTTATTGAGTATTTGAACAAGTGGTTGTTTCCAAAGCAGATATCAAAGTTTGTACAAAATATTGGCTGGATTTCAAGTAACTCACAGATTCCACAAAAATATAAGGATTGTCCTAGGTTTAATTTTTAAGAGAAGAATTATCTATGAAAAAAATAATGTTTATCTGCAGTGGTAACACTTGCAGAAGTCCTTTAGCAGAAGGACTTTTCAAAAACTATTTACAACAAAACAATATTACTGATATCGAAGTATCAAGTGCGGGAATTTCTGTATTCCCAGGTGATGAAATCAGCGTGAATTCTGCTCTTGTAGCAATGAATAGGGGAGTTAATATCTCTCTTCATCGTGCTCAAAAACTTAATCCGCAGCACATTGTTGAAACTGACTTGTTTGTATGTATGACCGAAAGCCATAGTGCTGTGATTTCAAAATATTGTGATTCTTCAAAAATTATGACGTTGAATGTGCCGGACCCATATGGTCAAAGCATTGAAAAATATGAAGAATGTGCAAAAGAAATTGAAGCGTCATTTCCACAAATTCTTAATAAAATTAATAGCATTGCAACAATTTGTGAGATGAAAGAAGAGCATATTCCGTTTATTGCTGACCTTGAAAAAGAATGCTTTGCAGAGCCTTGGAGTGAAGATTCATTAAAAGATGAGCTAACTAATGAAACCGCAAGGTTTTATGTGCTTGAAAATCAAGGCAAGGTGCAAGGGTATATCGGTGCTAACAATATTTGCGGTGAAGTTTATATCACAAACGTTGCAGTGAATTCTAATGCTCGTGGCAAGGGATACGGCAAAAAACTTGTGAATCATCTCGTTATGCAAAGTCAGTTTGAAAACGCACTTTTTGTAACTCTTGAAGTTAGAAAATCCAACGAAAATGCTATAAAGTTATACGAAAAATGTAGATTTAAAAGAATCGGTGAGAGAAAGAATTTTTATTCAAAACCAACCGAAGATGGACTTATATATACACTTTATTTAAAGGAATATTGATTATGAAAATTTTAGCAATTGAAAGCTCATGTGACGAAACTGCAGCAGCTGTAGTTGAGGATGGAAGAAACGTATTGTCAAATGTAGTGTCAACACAGATTGAAAAACATAAAATATTTGGTGGCGTTGTGCCTGAGATTGCATCAAGATTACATACTGAAAACATCTCTTGGGTTGTAGAAAAAGCACTTGATGATGCTAATTGCACACTTGATGATGTTGATGCTATCGGTGTTACCTATGCACCCGGTCTTATTGGTGCTTTGCTTGTTGGTGTGAATTATGCAAAGGGATTAGCACTGGCAAGTGGCAAACCATTAGTGCCTGTGCATCACTTACGCTCACATATTGCGGCAAATTATATCACTCATAAAGAACTTAAACCACCATTTATGTGCCTTGTGGTGTCAGGTGGTAATACTTTGCTTTGCAAGGTGAATGACTACACAGATTTTGAAGTGATTGGTCGCACTCGTGATGATGCAGCAGGTGAAGCGATGGATAAAGCGGCTCGTACTTTGGGACTTCCTTATCCTGGTGGTGTGAATTTGGATAAAATTTCAAAAGATGGAGATAATATAAAATATAAATTCCCTAAACCAAGAGTTGACGGTAGTCCTTTGGATTTTAGTTTTTCAGGACTTAAAACAAATGTAATAAACCTTGTTCACAACGCAGAGCAAAAAGGTGAAGAAGTGAACCCTGCTGATGTAGGAGCATCTTTTATAAATGCAGTTGCGAATTGTCTTTGCGAAAACACAGAAAAAGCAATGGAAATGCACGACGAAAAGACACTTGTCCTTGCAGGTGGTGTATCTGCAAACTCTGTGCTTCGTAGCAGAATGGAAAAACTCGCAAAAGAAAAGGGTTGGGAACTCTATTTGCCTGACTTATCACTTTGCGGTGATAATGCTGCAATGGTTGGTGCACAGGGATATTTTGAATTCTTAAAAGGCCAAAGAGCAACTATGGCTCTTAACGGAAAAGCAACTGCTGATATATCGGTTGCTTATGAAGAATAAAAATTGTATAAATATATAAAAACTATACATTAAATTGATAAATTATTAACATTTTACCTATTGAATATTTCCCATATATAATGTATAATAACCATACAAAATTATAATAGGTAAGTTTGGACTAATTTTGTTATTAAAATGAATTTATATAAAGGAGCGAACATGTATATGGCACTCACAAACAACAAGACAATCCTTGAATGGATTGACAAACAAGTTGAACTCGTTAAGCCTGACAATATTGTTTGGATTGACGGTAGCGAAGAACAAATCGAAGCTCTTCGTGCAGAAGCTTGTGCAACTGGCGAAATTATTAAACTTAATCAGGACCTTCTTCCAGACTGCTACTACCACAAAACAGCAGTTAACGACGTTGCTCGTGTTGAAGACAGAACTCTTATCTGCTCAAAGAAAGAAGAAGATGCAGGTCCAACAAACCACTGGATGGACCCAGAAAAAGCATACGCAATGCTTTATGATATTGCAAAAGATAGCTACAAGGGTAGAACAATGTATGTTATCCCTTATTCAATGGGACCAATCGGTTCACCACTTGCAAAAGTAGGTATCGAGCTTACAGACTCAATCTATGTTGTTCTTAATATGCTCATTATGACTCGTGTTGGTAAAGCAGTTATGGATGCTTTCGGCGACGAGAGCAACGACTGGGTTCGTGGTCTCCACTGTAAATGTGACATCGACGCAGAAAACAGATGGATTTGCCAGTTCCCTGAAGATAACACAATTATTTCAGTTAACTCAGGTTACGGCGGAAACGTTCTTCTTGGTAAAAAATGCTTTGCACTTCGTATTGCTTCATATCAGGGTAAAAACGAAGGTTGGCAAGCTGAACACATGCTTATTCTTGGTATCGAAAATCCAAAGGGCGAAGTTAAGTACATCTGTGCTGCTTTCCCATCAGCATGTGGTAAAACAAACCTTGCAATGCTTATTCCACCAGAAGGATATCAGGCAAAAGGCTATAAAGTATGGTGCGTAGGTGACGATATTTCTTGGATTAGAAAAGGTCCTGATGGTCGTCTTTATGCTATCAACCCAGAAAATGGTTTCTTCGGTGTTGCTCCTGGTACAAACGTTAAGTCAAACCCAAATGCTCTTGCATCAACAAAGAAGGGCACAATCTTCACAAACGTTGCTCGTAATCTTGATGACAATACAGTTTGGTGGGAAGGTCTCGACAAGAACCCTCCTGTAAACGCAGTTGAATGGACAGGTATCGAAACAAATGGTGTTGAATGGAAAGCAGAAGACAAGAACCTTGCTCATCCAAACAGCCGTTTCACAGCTCCTGCTGTTAACTGTCCTTGCATCAGCTCTGAATTCGAAAATCCTGCAGGTGTTCCAATCTCAGCTTTCGTATTCGGTGGCCGTCGTGCAAAGCTTGCTCCACTCGTATATCAGTCACGTGACTGGAACCACGGTGTATTCGTTGGTTCAATCATGGCTTCTGAAACAACAGCAGCTGCAGCTGGTGCAGTAGGTGTTGTTCGTCGTGACCCAATGGCTATGCTTCCATTCTGCGGTTACAATATGGGTGACTACTGGCAGCACTGGATTAACATTGGTAAGACTCTTGACGCTGACAAAGCTCCAAAAATCTTCAATGTTAACTGGTTCAGAAAAGACGATGAAGGCAACTTTATGTGGCCAGGTTTCGGTGATAACCTTCGTGTTCTTGAATGGATTATCAAGCGTTGCGAAAACGAAGTTGACGCTCAGGAAACAGCAATCGGTTACCTTCCATATGCTAAAGACATCAACATCGAAGGTCTTGAAGGTGAAGTTTCAGTTGAATCACTTGAAAGCATCCTTGACGTTGATAAGGACCTTTGGGCAGCTGAAGCAGAAGGCATCGCAGAATTCTATGGTAAATTCGGCGACAAGCTTCCTGAAACACTCAAAGAAGAACTTGAAACACTCAAGGCTAACCTTAAATAAAATGAATTACATTAAAACGGAGCTTCGGCTCCGTTTTTTGCTGCACAAATTTGAATTTGTCTAACTGTTTTAAAATTTATATCTCACCAAAACCAACCATCAAACAATGTAGGGGTCATTCACGAATGACCCGTTCCAAATGTGAGATGTAACCTTTACGGGCGATTCGTGAATCGCCCCTACAATAATTGCAACGCAGTTCCAAAATTATTCACTATTCATCATTCATTATTCATTAAAAACAATTCGACAAACTCCAATTTATCAAATTGTTTTTCTTCTTGAATTTAACATATAACAATTGTATAATATTCTCGGTGATATTATGGAACTTAAATTTAATAACGGAAAATTCAGAATAATGCAAATTGCCGACACACAAGATACAAGTTGGACTTCACCTGACACTGTGAATTTCATTCGTTGTGCACTTGAAAAGGCAAAACCTGATTTGGTTGTATTCAGTGGTGACCAGTTAAAGGGATATGGCATTACATTTAATATTGGTGACAGAAAAGCAAATCCAAAGATTGCAATTGATAATCTTTTGAAGCCGATTGATGAAATGGGTGTACCTTTTACATTTGTTTTCGGTAACCACGACGACCAGTGTGCTGCAAATAAAGAGCAACAGTTAGAGCTTTATAAGCAACACGAAAATTGTTTGGCTTTTAATGCAGATGACAATATCGATGGCTATTGCAACCATAATCTTCTTGTTATGGGTGAAGATGGTACTCCAAAGCTCAATGTGCTTTTGATTGATAGTCTTTCGATGAGTTTGAATGGTAGATGTAGTCCTGTGTCAGAAGGTCAGATTGAATGGTATAAAGGTCTTCGTGACGGGCTTAAAGAAAAACATGGTGACTATGTGCCAACCATAATGTTTCAACATATTCCTGTGCCTGAAATGTGGAATTTACTTATGGAAGTTCCAAAGAAGAAAGGCGTAGCAACAGGCTATCGTGACCACGCAGGCAAGTTCTTTGACTTAAACCCTGAATGTTGCGAAATCAATGACCATTCTTTTGTATGGGAAACCCCTGCCACACCTGAAGTGAATACAGGCGAATTTGATGCTCTTAATGAAAAAGGCGATGTGTTTGCTATGTTCTTCGGCCACGACCATAACAACTCATTTGTGGGCGAATACAAGGGTATGAAAATGGGCTATACACAAGGCTGTGGATTCAATGTCTATGGTCCCGCAGATAAAAGGGGAGTGCGCATTTTCGATTTCGACGAAAATGATGTCAAGAACTTTGAAACAACAACAATTGAGATTAAAGATTTGCCAGATTTTAAGGTGGAAAAGAAAATCCGTTATAATGCATATACTTATGCACCAAATAGCTTTGATGCAGCAATGCCGCTTATAAAAGGCGCAGTCGCAGGTATCGTCGCAACAGTTGGACTTGTAACAGCAAGAAAAATATTGAAGAAGAAATAATGTAGTAAGGGACGCCGAATCGGCGTCCCGTTTTTTTGTTAGAAAAATTGGGAGTTTGTCGAATTGATTTAATGAAAAGATATTCTCG
The DNA here is from genome assembly GCA_045613685.1 of Candidatus Fimenecus sp. Lineage (GTDB taxonomy): Bacteria > Bacillota > Clostridia > Oscillospirales > Acutalibacteraceae > Fimenecus. The sequence continues at coordinate 61,122 of JAZLBL010000048.1, forward strand.
GCTCCCCTTGTCAGGGGAGCTGTCGCGTAGCGACTGAGGGGTAGTCAAAATCCTATCTCTCCCTCCGTCACTCGCTTTGCTCGTGCCACCTCCCTCGTCAGAGGAAGGCGAAACAACGCTATTAAATCAATTAAACAAATTCAAATTTGTTGACAAAAAACAACCACCCTGTTCAATGAACAAAACGAACAAGGTGGTACTTTTTATTTATTCAAAGGATAAGATTTTATTTCACCTGAATAGGTGCGATATTCTTTGCCTGTTTTATTATCAATAATATCAGCATAAACATAGAAGGTTGCTTTATTAAAATCGGGTCGCAACATATCGGGCGAAATAATTATTTCAGGTGTTTGACTATCAATATATTTGTAAGCTGTTCCACCATAACTACCTTTTTCAGCAGGGTAACCAATTCTGAAACGCATTGTTCCGTTTTCAGGATAAAGCAGACAATCTAAAGTAATTTTTATATCACCATTTTCTAAAGTTTCTGCTTTAAGGTTTGCACAATCACCAACAATTTTCATTACAGGGTAATATCCGTCCATACTAGGATTAGAGCTATCACTGTTAACATTTGGGTCAGGATTCCAATATGAAATTATTGGTTTACTATAACCTGTTGTACCGGTTGGATAAGTAACAGTATAATCTGTAATCTCGTAAGTTCTACCTACTTTATCAGTATGAAAAACTTTGTATGTGCCGTCAATAAGTCCATATCTTCGGTCAAAACCAGCATTTTCATCGTTAAAAACAATTGTGCAAATGCGTTCAAGATATTCAGGAATAACAAAATATTTATATGTTGTTTTCAAATCGCCAATCGGACTATGATAAATAATTGTTGCTTCTTTTTCACCTGGTGTTGATGTATCCCAACCTTCAATATCCCATTTTTTTATGTCATAAGATGAGTTACTGTATGTAGATACATAATCAATCTGTGATTGTTCAGCAGATGCAAAATCAATTTGTACTGATGGTTTTGTAGTGCCGACAGAATAATAATTATCATATTCTTTACGAGTATCTTTTAAATTTATAAAGAATGAATCTTCATAGCCTTCACTATATACACATAATTTTACTGTAAGACCGTTACCATTAGGATAGGTAACATATACTGGCAAACAGGCTGATGTTGTTGGTCTGGATGGCAAATATCTTTTTACCCTATAATCAAAGATTTCTTCTTTTCTACCATCTTTATAATAAGCGTAAACATGTAATTTGTCATAGAATTCAGAATAAATGTCCTGAATATTTATTTTAAGATTTTTTGGTGCTTCTACTTGATAGTAGCTAGGTTTTTCTTTAATTGTTATTGTGTATGAAAGGTCTTCTGCAATACCAGTCCTTTCCCAACGTTCTACAAAGTTGTATTTGCCATATATAGGTTCAACATTATAAAGATAAACTTTTGCTTCGTATGTGCCGAATTCAGTAATATAATTATCAGCACTTATTCGATATGTAACTGTTGATGAATCCACACAAACACAACTAAAACTTGTAATACCCATTGCTTGTAATTCACTATCGGTACCACTTGAAAAGTTTACACTTGGGTCATTGATTGGATTATCATCAATCTCATATTTGATGTCTGCATAGGTTTCAAATTGACCATCACCAACACACTTTGCAACGACAACATAAGGTCTGAAATTAAGTGGTGCATTTGCAATACCATCAGTAATTGGTCTTTCAATTACTGCATAGCCTGTGTCACCATAGATATAGCCACCTACATAGTCGCAAAGGTATTCACCATCGTAAAAAAGCTCTAATTCAATAAAGCCGAGTTTATTTGGGTCATAGCCTTTAACCTCAACATCAAGATAAACATCTTGGTTTGAGTCATTCATTCTTGCACTAACAACATTAGTCATTGGGAATTCTTCGGGTGCATCATTTATATAATAAGTTTGCCAGATTCGTTCGTTTATGCTATATGAATGAATTTCTGATTTGATAATAACATCATACTTAAATGTTGCTGTCACATCACCATAAGCAAATGTGATTGTATAGCCACTATATGATGATGGTCTTTCAGTTGACATTGTGCCGAATGTTTTAATTTCGCTGTCACCAAGAGCTTTTATTTCGTTTGTATTGTCGCTAAAATAAACCTTGATTTTGAACTCTGAAAAATCACATTCATCGTCAACATACATATAATACTGGTTATAATTGCTTGCATAATGCTTCATAGCAGTTGGAACTTTATAAACTTCAAGTTTTTTAATAGTTTTTTCTTCAGGCACAGTATTATCATAAACAATAACATTGATAGTGAATTCCATTCCGTTAGGGGCGCGATAGGTGAGAGTCTGTGTTTCGTCCAAAAGTTCACTATTATATTCTGTAATAAGTGTTGCATCTTCGCAAGATATCCAAGGCGAAAATGTACCATCAGAATAAACATAACGATATTTAACATTTTTAGTTACAGCAGGGTTTTCAGTACCCTTTGGCACAACAATATCTTTGCCAGTTGCACTACATTCAATATTTGTTATGGTTCTTGTCGCTTCGTCATTCTGTTCTGTTCTTGAAACATTTACCTTGAATGATGCTTTGAGCCCTTTATATTCAACTGTAACAGTCTGTTCACCGATTTTAAGAGAGTCAAAGCCTGTGATTCTGCATTTGTTAACATCAACAGATGTTCTTGCACCGTTGCTATAAACTGCCACAATATGCAATCCGTCAAGGTCTAATTTTTCTTGCCAGAGATATGAACGCTTGAAGTTATCACCAACAACAAGCTCAAGTTCCATAAGTGTTACTTCTTCAGGTTGCTCTGTTTCGTCGTCTGCTGGAAGCGTTGTGGTTTCGTCAACAGGGGATGTTGTGGATTCATCAGTATCTTCGGTTCCATTAAATGTGCCTATTAAGAATTGACCCACTTTCTGAACCATTTTTGAAAGTTCACCGACAAGAGTGGTGTTTTCGCTTTTTAAAAGAAGTTCGTTTGTGCCTGAACACAAGATTGCAATAACTGCAGCCCAAGCAGTAAGTTGCATAAGTCGGTTTCGGTTATTGACTTTATTGATTACTCGTTTTGAAAAACCTGATGCATCGCCAAAAATCACGGGGAATATAATGCCTTTGTTTTCGTCTTCTGCTTGGTCTAATGATTCTATTGCCAAAACTAATTCATCAATAAGCTCGCAATCCATTTCGTCGCCCTTTGCCAACTCTTCGTCAATTAACGCATAAAGCTCATTTGTGAGCATTGATTTGAAATTGTTTTCATTAACAAGTTCTAAAACTTTTGAGTTAGTCATTAAAAATCCCCCTTTCTTTTAATTCTTGTTGAACCTTTTCTTCAACTTTTTGCCTTATTCTATAAAGCCTTGTGGTGACTGCAGTAACTGAAATTTTATATTCTTCTGCAATTTCACGCACGTTTTTATTTTCTATGTACCTGCGTTTATAAATAATTCTTTCAGTATCGTTCATTTCACTCAATGCAGCATTGATAATTTCTTCTTCTGCTCTTACATCAAGATGCTGGAATATATTGAATTCCTGCTCACTTGAAGTAGATAACAACTCTTCGCTGATTTTCTGTTGCTTTTTAGCATTGCGAAGATGCTCTTTGACGAGATTATCAACTGTTCTGTATAAAAATGCTTTCGGTTGTGAAAATTCTTCACCTTTCTTCATTTTGCGATAAATTACCATAAAAGCATCCTGAACACAGTCTTCTGCTGCAGTTTTGTCGTGTCCCGTTCTTAAATATGCATATTTATATAATAACTCTTTATATTGTCGACAATATTCTTCTAATAATTTGTCAATATTTTTCTTTTTATCGTGAGACAAGACACATCCTCCTTTCTTGACCATTAACCGGTTTCATAAGGTAGTGACAAAACTGCAAAAATGTCACAAAAAAATTTTAAAAACTTAAAAAAATTCCCCGCAAAAGCGGGGATTTAATTTTATTTAAGCGTTTGATGATGCTGAATAAGCAAGAAGTTTTTCGATATGCTTTGTTTCAGCACTTACTGCCCATTTTAATGAGAGAGAGTTGACTTTGATTGATTCAAGAAGAACATCGATATTCTCTGCATAGAGCTTTTCGGTGGCTTCGTTGAGAATCATTGATTTAACGTTTTCTGTCCATGTAACGCCAATTGCCTTTGAATAGTACATTACGTGGTAACCATAATCTGTTTCAATAATACCTGTGTCGCCAGCTTTACGGCTTGCGTCAAGATACCAATCTTTGAAAGGTTGAACGAAGCTTGTGCTTGCATTCAAGTCTTCATAAAGACCACCATTATCTTTTGAGCCTGGGTCTTCAGATTTAGTTTTTGCAAGGTTTGCAAAGTTTTCTTCTGTTGGATTCTTGAGATATTCATCAAGAATAGCCTGTGCTTTTGCTTTATATGTTGCTTTTTCGCTTGCTGTGAGTTTCTTTGTGTTGCCTTCATCGTCTTCAGGGAAAGCAACAAGGATATGACGAACAGCATGTGAATATGTGCTCATATCTTTGTGTGGAAGAGTAACCATATAAACAACTGCATAAGCACCATCGCCAAGGTCAACTACTGTTTTGTCGCCAACCTTACGAGTGTCATCATAAACCCATTTTGCACCGTCTTCGCTATACTGTTCGAGTTCAGCATATGTAGCATCGTTATAGTTTGTAACTTCGTCAGGGTCTTTTGTGCTCTTGTTGTCAGCAGTTAAGATTGCTTTTTTAGCTTCTGAAATGAATGTTGCTTCGTCTTTAACGTTTGCAAGGAATGCGTCAGCTTTAGCTTTAGTTTCAGCATATGCCTTTTTAAGTGCTGCTTCTTTTTCTTCTGTTGTTGCGTCGTCAGCAAGTTTAGGTGTAGTTGTTGTGAACTCATAGTATCTGATATCTACAAGGTCAAAACTGTCTTTGTCAGCATTATACTTGTCGTTAATCTGAGCTTCTGTAATTGCAGCAGTTGTATCTGCTTCATACTTTTCAAAATATTTCTGTGCAAGCATCTGCTCTTCAGTAATCTGACGAACAACTTTTTCGTCAATACCGTTACCTAACTGTGTGCGGAACCATCTGTCAAGAGAATAGTCATTTTTCTTTGCGTTTGTGCGTGCTGATTCAATTTCTGAATCAATTTCTTTCTTTTCAGCTTCTGTAAGTGTAATACCTTCTTTTTCTGCTAATGAAGAGAAATATTTAATCTCAACAAGTTGGTTTGTTGCAAGATATCTGATAGCATCTGCCCAAGTTGGTGTTTCAACGCCGATAGCGTCAAAGTCAAGACCAAGTGTTGAAGCAGTATCTTTTGTCAATGTCTGCTTAGCAGGAGACTTTGTATAGTCATAACCCATATCCATGCCATAATATGCATATTGTTGAGCTGTTGAGCAGAGATTGTTCCATACGTTGAAATAGAAGAAGTTAAATTCTGCAACTGTGAATTTGCAAGCAGTGTCTTTTACATCAATCTTGATAACTTTCTGTGGAACACCAAAGAAATTAAGAATGCCACCAAATGCACCGATACCGATTGCAATAGCAAGAACGATAGCAATAACCTTGCCTACAATTTTCTTTGCTTTTGAGAGTTGTGGAGATTTCTTAGCCTTTTTCTCTGCTTCTTTTGCGAGTCTGGCTTTACGCTCTTCACGATAAATCTCAGCCTGAGATTTGTTGTTGTTTTCCATAGGAAAAACCACCTTTACATATCTTTATTTTAAGATTAAATAAAAAAGCAATAACAAACAGGTACACTTTTTTACATTAATGTACCTATTTTATACTATTTTAAATAAATATACAAGTGGATTTTGAAAAATTAACATTTTATACAAAAAAGGATGTTTTATTTTGACATACAATAATAATTAAGTTTTTTTCATTTTGTTATTGTCAAAAAGGAAAAAATGCTATATAATTAACTTAATTATATATAACTTGTAAATGCAATCACATAACAAGGAGACGGTATTATGAAAATTATAACATTTGATGTTGGTGGAACAGCTATTAAATTTGGTATGGTTGATGAAAATTTTGAGGTTATTTTCTCAGAAGAATTTCCAACAAACGAATTTGCAGATACTGACAATATGGTAATGTATGCAATGGAGTCAAAACTCAGAGAATATGAGGGTGAGTATGACGCTATTGGTATTTCAACTGCAGGTCAGGTCGATTTTGATAACGGCATGATTCATGATGGCGTTGGTAATATTCCTAATTATAACCATTCAGACCTTCGTGGTACATTTGAAAGAATATTTAATGTTCCTGTTGCAGTTGATAATGATGTTAACTGTGCAGCAATCGGTGAAGCTCATTTTGGTGCAGCAAAAGGAGTAAAAGATTTCCTTTGCCTTACTTATGGCACAGGTGTTGGTGGTTGCAGTTTTATTAATGGTGATGTTTATCGTGGTTCAAAATATGCAGCAGGCGAATTCGGTCATATGGCAACTCATAAAGACGGCAGACCTTGCACTTGTGGCAGAATTGGTTGTTATGAAGCTTATGCTGCTTGTCGTGTATTTACAAAAGCAGTTTCAGACCGTATGGGCAAAGTAATGAATGGTAGAGAAATTTTCAAAGAAGAAAATCTTAAAAATCCTATCATTATGGAAGAAATGGATAAATGGGAAGACGAAATCGCATTAGGTCTTCGTAATCTTTGCTACATCTTTAATCCATCACTTATCGTGCTTGGTGGTGGCATTATGTCAGAAATTTTGCTTCTTGGTCATATCCGTCATAAAGTTAATATGCAGCTTGAACCAAACTATAAGCACGTAAAAATTGAAAAAGCATTGCTTGGTAACAAAGCAGGTATGCTTGGTGCTGCTTGGCTTGCAAGTGAAAGATTAAAGACTTGGAAAAGATAATTATGTTGTTTAAGAAAAAACTTTTTCCAACAAAAGTTGATTATTACAAAATACCCCTTATTAATTTAAGCGTTAAACCTGAAAATACCCCAGATTATCTGGGGTATTTGTTTGAGTATTCCATTGTTGACGATAATTCTGCATATTTGGGACATCCAGATTCTGTACTTCTTAACAATGATGATATTTTAACTTTTTATCCAAAGGGACACGGCAAGGGTGCAATTTTGTCAAAAATCAGCGATGATGGTGGTATAACATATAGAAAAAACATCGAAAATCAACCTGCTTCTTGGGAAGATTCTCTTGAAACACCAACAGTTTATCGTTTGCAGTTTAGAAATAGCGAAGAAAAACTGATTTTAATTTCTGCAAACTCAAAATGGCCAGGAATGTCAACTCCCGGTGGATTTAACAGTTCAATTTCTCTTGATGAAGGTAAAACTTGGACGGAATTCAAAAGATTTTGGGATAACGATAGTGAAATGCCAATTATCCCCATTGTTGCAATGGCATCACTTACTCGCCTTAAAGAGAATGGTGAATTTGTTGATAAGTGGATGGGACTTTTCCATGACCACAAATTCATAAATTACAAAACTATACTTACATTCGACGATAATGGTAATTATAATTGGTCGAAACCTGAGCCATATTTATCAGAATATCGTGATATTGAAACTTATGCAGGTATCTGCGAAGTAGAATGTATCCGTTCAGAACTTGGCAAAGGTGATGAACTTTGTTTAATCACTCGTTGCAATAAGAAAACTTGCACAAGTCTTCTTATTTTTTCAAAAGATGAGGGCAAAACTTGGTCAAAACCTATTGAAGCACCGGTTTCGCTTAATGGTGAGCGCCACAAAGCAGAATATACTGATGACGGACGTCTTTTCATAACATTCCGTTCCATTGAGCGTGACCATAAGCGTGTTAAAAAAATGCGAAAACTCGGTGGAGAAAAGAAATGGTATTCTGAAGGTTGTGTTGCTTGGGTTGGCACTTATGATGACCTTAAAAACGGCACAGAAGGTCAATATAGAATTAAGATTGCGCACACATATCTTGACCATCAGAATGAGCCGTCAATAGTTGCAAATGCAGATACAGGTTATTGTGGCAATGTGGTGCTTAAAGATGGCACAATTGTTACATCATCTTATGGCATCTTTTCGGTTGAAGAAAAAGAAAGTGGAAAATATGATACAGATAAAGGTAAACAGAAGAGAAAGACTTTTATCGTATCAAAACGAATTAAACTTTCAGATGTTGAAAAACTTATAAAATGAGAAAACTGTCGGTTTAATTTGACCGACAGTTTTTTGTTTGCAAATTAGTGTTTGATTAAACACACTATATATGGTATAATTTTAATGTTAAGATTTTTATAGGAGTATTGTTAAATGGCGCACATTTTCGCATCAATCAAAGAGTCGCTTGTTTCGGTTTTACCCATAGCGATTATAGTTCTCATTCTTTCTGTCACCTGTGTATCTCTTGCAGCGGGTGTTTTAGTGTTGTTTTTATTTGGAACAATTATGTTGATTCTTGGAATGAGTTTCTTTACAGTTGGTTCAGGTATGTCAATGGAACCATTGGGTGATGGTATTGGTAAGTCGCTTAATAAAAGGACAAAAATTATTATTCCACTTGCTATATGCTTTGTGCTCGGTTTTCTTATTACTGTTTCAGAACCTGATTTGCAGGTGCTTGCAGAACAGGTACCAACTATTCCTAATTCAATATTAATTAATTGTGTTGGCGTTGGTGTTGGTATCTTTCTTAGTATTACACTCATAAGAAATAGAAAAGATATTCCATTGAGAAAACTTCTCTGGATATTTTATATTTTGATTATTGGTTTGTCGTTCTTTGCTCCCGATGAATTTATTCCAACTGCTTTTGATTCAGGTGGAGTTACAACAGGACCAATTACTGTTCCGTTTATAATGGCTCTTGGTGCAGGTCTTGCTTCAAGCAAAAAAGGTAAACTTACAGGTGAACACAGTTTCGGCCTTGTTGCATTATGTAGTATAGGACCTATTTTGTCAGTTCTCTTGTTGAGTATATTCTACAAGCCAAAAGCGACTACAACCATTTATGAAATTGCAGATGTCTTAACAACAACTGATGCATTCAAGCAGTTTACACACGCTTTGCCAATATATGCAAAAGAAGTTGCTATGGCGTTTATTCCATTGGTTTTGCTTTTTGTTATCTTTCAGTTAATTACAAGAAGATATACTATCCATAACATTTTCAGAATGTCTGTTGGATTTATTTATACATATATCGGTCTTGTGCTTTTCTTAACTGGTGCAAATGTTGGATTTATGCCTGCGGGGCGTCTTATAGGGGCAAAGATTGCCGAAAGTGAGTTCAGTTTCTTGCTTGTTCCCATTGGTATGCTTATGGGTTACTTTGTTGTATCAGCAGAGCCCGCAGTTCATTCTCTTAAAAGACAGGTCAGTGAAATCACAAAAGGTGCAATATCACAAAAATCTGTTGCACTTGCTCTTTCAATAGGTGTTGCTATTTCTGTTGGAATCTCAATGTTGAGAGTGCTTACAGGCATACCAATAATTCCATTTTTGATTGTTGGATATGCAATTTCACTTATCATCAGTTTCTTTGTGCCACATATCTATACAGGTATCGCATTTGACTCGGGTGGAGTTGCAAGTGGTCCGATGACATCGACTTTTATGCTTCCGTTTGCAATGGGTGCTTGTGAAGCAATCGGTGGCAATGTGATGACTGACGCATTTGGCATTGTCGCTTTAATCGCAATGGCACCACTTATCACTATTCAAATTCTTGGACTATATGAAAGAAGCAAACGTGCAAGAAAGATTAAACGACTTCATATTGAAATCAGTATGATTAAAGACGATATCATATTCTTTAATGAGGGGGACAAGTAAATGAGCAAAAAAGTCATGGCGCTTTTATCAATCGTTGAGCGTGATAAAGGTAATAAACTTGTTAAAGAATTAAAGAAAAAAGATATCCGTGTGAATTTTCAGACTATCGGATTTGGCACAGCACCAACTGAAATGATGGACATTTTCGGACTTGGTACAAATGATAAAGATATTGTTATAAGCCTTGGCGCAGAAAACAGTGTTAAAGATTTGATGATGAATTTTGGAACAACTTTTGAAAGCCATTCAAAATTTGGTGGACTTATGATAGTTCTTGATTTATCTGCTGCTAGCAGAATTTTGACAGAAATATTGCATTTTGAGATTATTAAAAATACAGAAGAAAGAACTGATAATATGAAAAATGAACATCATAATAATTTAATTGTTATATCAATAAATGAAGGATATTCCGACGATGTAATGCAGGTGGCAAGAAAAGCGGGTGCAACTGGTGGTACAGTTATTAAAGGAAGATTAGCAGATATAGAACAATTTGCAGAACTTCCTAGTACAAATGTTGACGAAGAACGTGAAATTCTTTGTATTCTTGCTCCACTTAAAGCAAGCGCACAGATTATGGAAGATGTTAACAAGGAGTTCGGCTTAACATCTCCTGCAAACGGAATGGTTTTTGCAATTCCAACAGAAAAAGCATATAAAATATAAAGCTAAAAAATATTACTGATTAATGGCTTTTCGTTGCGCATTAAATGGCTTAATTCGTCAATGGCTAAATCAGCTTGTTGTTCAAGTCTCTCCAAATTGCCTTGTTTGGCATATACGGGGAGACTTTTTATTAATTCTTCAAGATTGTCAGTTTCTTCGTGACGGATAAAGCTTTCAATAATATCGTGAACTTCTTCCCAGACTTTTATAGTTTCTTGGGATTTTTTTATGGCATTTTCTATATCGTCCTGTTGCGCAACATTACATATTTCGGTTAGATGGGTTTCAAGTTCCTTGCAAACACTATCCACCCAAAAATATCCCACGAAAGCAAGTGCAAATGCCACAATAAGAGCACCAATGGCAAGAACTATTCTTTTCATATTTCTTCCTTCTTTATAATTGTGTGATTGCCGGCAGCATCAACCGTCATAAGCAAAATATCCTTGATTTGAAGTTTCTTCTTTCTCGCAATTTTTTCGACTTTATTTGTTGTCATATTGCAGATTTTAAAATCCCCCGAAACAATTTTTCCATCAATAATAACAGGGCATTTGTATCCTTGCGGTTCCATTTTTAATTCAAGGTCATTTCTTGTTACTGTGTCGTGTTCGGGTTTTAAAAGCACACTTAGTTGTCCATTAGTTTCGACTATTGCATATTGCACTTGTGAAATATCAAAAACGTCTTTTTGACGAAGTGATTCAAGCAAATCGTCAAGAGTAAAACGAAGGTCTTTTAATAGTTTCTGATTAAGATTTCCATCGTTGATAATTACAACTGGATTCCCTTGCATAAACGAACGGAATTTAATACTTTTCATATTGAAAACAGATGTCAGAATTTCAAATCCAACCAGCAATAAAATAGGTATAATTGTGTTTACCAAAGGTATATCTGTATCCTGAATAGGAATTGAAATAATTTGTGAAATGAGAAGCGTTATAACTAAATCTGATGGTTGCAATTCACCGATTTGCCTTTTACCCATGACACGAATACTTAAAATTGCAAAAATATAGAGAATAACTGTTCTAATTAACGTAACAAACATAAAATCACCATTTTTATCTTTACCGCAAATAGAAGTAATATTCTGTAAACAATGGTAAATGATAAGAATGGTGATTTTTATGAGTGAAAATTGGTTTTCAAAAAAAGTTGACGAAATAACTATAAGTGAAAAGAGCGAAACGCCCCAAAAGAAAAATATAGATAAAGATTTGCAAAAAAATATAGCATATATAAAACAACAATTTGGTGATGCTTTCGATGTAAAATATCGAAAATATAACGCACAGGGCAGAGAAATAATTTTTATTATGGTTGACGGAATGTGCGATAGTCTGCTTGCAACTGAACAAGTGATTTTGCCTATAATCGAAGCTGATTTTGAAGAAGAAAAAGGGGATAAACTAATCTATTCTGCGGCGGACCAAGTTTCTGCAAGTATTGATAAATCGATTACAAATGACCTTGACGAAGCAATTCGTGAAGCGATTTATGGCAGTATAATAATGCTCGCAGAAAATGCACAGTTTGCCGTAATGTTTGGTGTGCAGGGATTTCCAAAACGAGCGGTGCTTGAACCATCAATCGAAATGCAAGAACGTGGCTCACGAGAAGCATTTGTTGAAAGCTTTAAAGATAATGTGACAATGATTCGTCGTCGTGTGCGAAACCCTGTTTTCAAAACCCAGATTGTTGAAGTGGGTGGTACCACAAAAACTCGTGCTTGCGTTTGCTATATGTCAGATAGAGTTGACAAAAAAATGCTTGATGACGTAGTTGATAGATTAAAAAGTTGTAAGATTGACACTGTGTTGGGCTCAGGTTATCTTCAAACATTTTTAGATGGCAAACATCCGTCGATTTTCAGCGGGGTAGGTTTTACAGAAAGACCTGATGTACTGACTGCAAAAATCAGTGAAGGCAAAATTTGTGTTATTGTTGATGGCACACCTAATGCGCTTATCGTGCCATATCTTTTTATTGAGCATTTTCACTCTCTTGACGATTATCTCAAAAGACCATATTACGCAACATTTATCCGAATTTTAAAAATTGCATCTTTTTTAGTGAGTGTGTTTTTGCCAGGACTCTATGTGGCTATCTGCACATTTCATCAGGAAATCATACCTGAAACAATGATTTTCGGAATAACAGGACAAGAAAGCCGAACACCATTGCCCATAATGTTTGAAGCATTTTTTATTCATTTGGTTTATGAGATAGTCCGTGAAGCAGGACTTCGAATGCCAAAATCTGTGGGACACGCCATTTCAATCGTTGGGGCATTGGTTATAGGTGATTCTGCAGTTACTGCGGGAATAATCTCTGCACCAATGCTCATTATTGTTGGTCTTACAGCGGTCAGTTCATTTGTGGTTTCAACCCTTTATGAGTCTGTTGCTGTTATGCGATTTGCATTTATTATTATTGGTGGTCTTGGTGGTCTTTATGGAATTATGATGGGATTTGCTGCGGTGCTTGTCAATGCTGCTGCAATTAATCCTTATGGCGTGCCTTTCACTTCACCTTTGTCACCAACCAAAATTGGTGCTTGGCGTGACCTTGTTGTGCGACAAGATTGGAGAAAAATGGGCAAGAAGAAAATGCTTATTCAGAATTTGGAGAAATAATATGCAGACAAAAGAAAAAATCAGCGCATTTCAATTTTTTACAATGCTGTTTATAAGTCGTGCTTTGACAACAGTCACATATCTGTCGTCATACACAAAGGACGTGCGACTTTCAGATATGCTTGTGCAACCAATTTTCAGAATAGCATTGGGTATTATCATAATGTTGCCATTATATTTCATTTGCAAAAAGCATAATACAACTGACCTTTTAAGCCTTGCAAATTCAAAAATAATTTCATTTTGTTATGTGTTTGTGTTTTTCTATTTTACTGTTGTTACAATAGCAAGACTTGATGTGTTTGCGGGGACAGTTGTATTCCCTGAAACTGATGTGAATTTCTTGTTGGTTTTTGCGATTTTAATTTGCTCTTATGGTGCTTATCTTGGATTTGAAGCCTTAGGACGAAGTGCGGTGCTTTCAGCGGTGTTAGTAGTCCCTGCACTTATTTTTATTATGGCTACGCTTGTTAAAAAGGTTGATTTATTAAATCTTACTCCCGTGTTTTATAACGGAGTGACACCAGTTATTAAAACTGCTGTGGATTCTGTGGGACAAACTGTTGAATATGCAGTAATTGCAATATGTTTGCCCAAAGTTTCGGGTAATGTGAAAAAAGGTTTTTTCTGGTGGCTTTTTTTACAAACACTTTTAATGGCAACAATGTTTTTCTTTGCAACAACAGTTATGGGCAATTTCACTGGTACACAACTTTTTCCATTTCACACTCTTGCAAGCCTTGCCGAATTCTCTATGTTTGACCGTCTTGATGCGATATTTACAAGTGTGTGGATTCTCTGTGCGTTTATCAAAGCAGGACTTCTTATATATCTTCAAAGCGACATTTTGCACAAAGCGTTTAAAAAGATACAAAGAAAAAATTTTATTGTTGTAATCTGCGCAATAACCATAATAACAAACCTGTTGATAGCAAGTGAATTCAAACGTTTTTCTTTTGTGGATAACTCAATATTCAAAATTATTATTACAGGGGTAACTGCTTTTGCAATTCCGTTAGGTATTATGTTTATAAAAAGAAAGGAGAAAAGAGAGTGCAAAAATCAATTCTGATTTTTTCAGTTATCATAGTTGCAATTTTTTCTTTCAATGAAAAAGAAATTTATAAAAAAGATATAAGAAACCGACTTGTAATTCAGGGAATTGGCATAGACATTGAAAAAGACAGTTCATATACTGTTACATTGCAGACGATAGATACCAATGCTCATTCTGCTGCATCAGAAGATGGTGCATCTCAACCACCTATAAAAACTTATAAAATGACGGGGGATACAATCTATACAACTATAAAAAGTGTTACTGAAATTGAAGGCAAAATCCCTTTATATTCGCAAAATAGAATTATTATTCTCGGCAAAAGCATAACTGAAGATAAAATGGATGATGTGATAGATTTTTTTGTACGAGATGTTGAAAATAGTGCGTCGGTTTATATCGCAGCGGCAAAAGACAGAGCATCAGATATTCTTGAAACTAAAAATGGCGAAGAATATGTGAGTGCAAGAAGTATTGAAATAGGGATTAGTGCAAATGAATATGATGCTCGAATTTTTGGTATAGAGCTTTATGAATTGATAAACCGCTACAATTCAGGCTCAAAAGATTTTGCAATGCCACTTTTAGATGTGACAGAAAAAGAAGGGGAAAAAAGCGTTGAGATAATTGGCACAGCAATTTTTAATAACACTCGTTATCGTGAATATATGTCAAAAAAAGAAACTGTTTATCTGAATTTCTTATCTGATAAAGTTTATAACACAGCGATTTCATTGGATAGAGATAATGGTGAAAAATTATCACTCAATGTAGTTGATTCAAAAACTTATCGCACCTTTAAAATAAAAAACGGGAAGCCTATATTTAAAATAAAAGTAAAAATCAGTGCGGATATTGCTGAAATCAGTGGTGGCGTTTCAAAGAAAATGACAAAACAGGATATTGAAGAGATAAAAATTTCAGCCGAGAAATATGTCGAAAAAGCAATCACACAGACAAGAAAAAGATTATATGAAGAATATGAGAGTGATGCTTGTGGTTTAGCCAGACTTTTATATATTTTCAAACCGTCATTTTATAGAGAAAATGAAAAAAATATCGACTCCGTAATGCTAAATAGCATTTTCGAAGTCGATGTGGATTTAAAGATTCGTCGAATAGGACACGAGTTTATTGAAATGGTTTAGCTTCGTGAATCACGGATAATCATATTGCAAAGGTCATCAAAGCTTATTGGACGGCTCAAATAATAACCTTGAACAATATGGCAACCTTGTGTTTTCACATAGTCATATTGCTCTTCGGTTTCAACACCTTCTGCAATAAGAATCATACCAAGTTGTTTTGCCATTGTGATAATACACTCAATAATGTTTCTGCCACGTGGGTGAGCATAGTCATCAATAAAAGTCTTATCAAGTTTTAAGAAATCAACAGGTAATGATTTGAGAAGCATCAATGAAGAATATCCTGTGCCAAAGTCATCCATAAGAATTTTAAAACCTGATTTATGAAGTTTGCGGAGCATTTTAATAAAGCTCTTATTGTTTTCAAACAATGTGGTTTCTGTAATTTCAAGTTGAATGTGCGAAATGTCGGCACCTGTTTCTTTGACAATTTCAAGATATTTTTCGTTGAACTTTGAATCATAAAGAGACTGCTGTGATACATTGACAGAAATGTCAATAGGTTCTAACCCTTTTTCTTTCATTTTAGTCTGCATTATGCAAGCCTGTTCAAATGCAAATTTGTCAAGTTCTTTAACAAGACCACGTTCTTCTGCCAGGGGAACAAACTCGGCAGGTGAAACCGCTGTGCCGTCTGGTTTGAACCAACGAATGAGAGTTTCTGCACCACAAAGTTTATCGTTTTCAGTGCTGAATTGTGGTTGGAATACAACTGACAATTCGCGATTTTCAATGGCATGAATAAGTTCGTCTGCAAAAATCTTTTTCTGAGTGAGTTCCTTTTTAAGACTATCATTATAGAAAGAAATGAGAGTGTCGCTATCACCCTTGACAAGTGATTTTGCCATAACAGCACTGTTTTGCATCTGCTGAATATTTGTGTTTTTCTCTTCAATAAGATAAACACCGATACTTGGTGTGAGAATATAATCAGACATTACACCATTGTTTTGCACTGTGCATTTCTGACAGAATTCTTCAAGACGATTACGAAGTTCATTTTCGTTATTATATTGCATATAAACTGCAAAACGGTCGGCAGCAATTCTTCCAACAAATTCGTTTTCTCTTAAAACGCTTTGCCATATTTCGTGAACAAAATTTATTGTGCTGTTACCTTGTTCATAACTGTAATAATCGTTAATCAATTTAAAATTGTCAAGGTCCATAACGATATAAGCAGCTTTTTTACCTTTTACAAGTTGCTTTTTAACATCAACACAGAATTTAGCATAAGATAAGCCACCTGTAAGACTATCTTTATAGAGAATTTTATCAAGGTCTGCTTGTTTTCTTCTTTCAGCAGAAACAACAATATAAATCAACATTGCGAAAAGTGAAATCAAGAAGAAACAGATAATCACAAGAATTGAAAGAACCATATTTCTGCTTGCATTCACACTCATAGCAGGCACAACAGAGAATAAATACCAGTCATTGAAATTAAGAGGAGCATAATAGAGATAGAACTGACTGCCCTGTGATGACATCAATACGCCGGATTCGCCATTTTTCATATCTTCTTTAATGTCAACAATTCTTGAGCCTTGATATTTTTCGTCCATTGGTACGGCATTAAAAACGTTTTCAATGTTTTGATATTTTTTTATACTGTGTGTACTTATAATATTGTTACCTTCTGAGTCGACAACATAGAAAAATTCAGTATTTCCAAAAGAATCAGAAACAAAATTTTGCTTGATTTCTTCAACGGTGAAAGAGAAGAACAGAATAGAATTAACTTCACCATTAGCATACAAAGGATAATGCATAATAAACATTGTGTCACCATCAATGCTTTCGTCCGTGCTCATTCGGCGAACGGTGAGAGTGCCTTTTTCAACACATTCACTGATGTGTTGTGTGTGTGGTAAAGTTGTGCTTTTGCCGTCAGAAGTATAGCAAGTGCCATCTAAAAGTGCCACGCCAAAGCGTTTATATGCAATGGTTGTAGGAATATCGTCAATGCTTTTTACAGCTAATTTAGGATTTGTTCTTAAATTTTCAGGAATACTGTTTGCAACGCTCACAACAAAAGATGCTTGCTCTTGGAATTTAAAACCAGTTGATTCGGCATTCTTTTTAGAAATTTCTTCAAGCATTTCTTGGTTTTGAATATCCATGATTTTAGTCATAAGCATTGGTGAAATAACAAGTACAACCAAAGCCAAAAGACACAGTATTCCTACAAATATATATCGTTTAAACGGTTTTTTATATGGCTTTTTCTCTTTCATTTTCATTACCACCGTCCATAAATTATCTAAAATTTACCTATTATAAATTATAACAATTTGAGAAACAAAAATAAATGGTAATAATTAATAAAAGAAACAAAGAATTTAATGCACAATAACTAATTTGACTGTTGAATTTGATTGACACCAAATGCTATTTGGTGTACTATTATTGTATATAATTATGCTTAAAAGGGGCGTAAAAAATGAACTTTAAAGAAAAGTTTGATTATTGGTGCAGTTTCGACGAAGAAACAAAAAAAGAGCTTCTCGAAATAACCGACGAAAAAGAAATTGAAGACAGATTTTATAAAGATTTAGAATTCGGCACGGGTGGACTTCGTGGCATTATGGGTGCAGGTCCTAACCGAATGAATAGATATACAATCGCAAAAGCAACAAAGGGTTATGCGGATTATCTCAAAAGTCGTTTTGATGGCGAAATAAGCGTTGCAATAGCTTTCGACTCAAGAAACAATTCACAATATTTCTCACAAGTTGCAGCAGGGGTGCTTGCAGCAAATGGAATAAAAGTTTACATATATGACAGCCTTATGCCAACACCTGTTTTGTCTTTTACTGCAAAGCATTTAGGTTGCAATGGTGGTATTGTGCTCACTGCAAGTCATAACCCAAAAGAATATAACGGCTATAAAATCTATGACGAAAAAGGTTGTCAGTTAGTGCCACAGTTTGCGAGTCAGGTAATAGATTTTGTAAACACAATCACAGATTTGAAATCAGTTGAAGTTATGGATTTTGACACAGGTGTTGAAAGTGGCAAAATCATTGTAATTGGTGAAGAAATTCTTGACGAATTCCTTAATGAAGTAAAAAAACAATCAATATACAGCGAAAAATCAGACCTTAAAATTGTCTATACAGCTCTTCACGGCACAGGTAATATCCCTGTTAGAAAAGCGCTCACTGGAATGAATGTTTCAATCGTAAAATCACAAGAATTGCCTGATGGTAATTTCAGCACGGTCCGTTCACCAAACCCAGAAGAAAAAGATGCATTGACCATTGCTATCGAACAAGCAAAGTTAGAAAATGCAGATTTGGTTTTGGGCACTGACCCTGACTGTGACCGTGTAGGCACTGCAGTTTTACATAATGGTGAATATGTTCTCATAACAGGTAATCAAATTGGTGCATTGCTCGTTGACTTTGTTCTTTCAAATAGAAAAGACACATTAAACGAAAAATCAACTCTTGTAAAGACTATTGTTACAAGTGAAGTTGGTGCAGATATTGCAAGAAGTTATGGACTTCAAATCGTTGACACTCTCACAGGCTTTAAATATATCGGCGACCAGATAGGTAGATACGAAATAAACAAAGATAAAGAATTTGTTATCGGTTATGAAGAATCTTATGGTTATCTTGTTGGTACCCACGCTCGTGATAAGGATGCAGTTGTTTCTTCAATGCTTATCTGTCAGATGGCAGCATATCACAAAAACAATGGCAGAACACTCATTGATGCTCTTAATGAAATCTATGCAAAATATGGTTTCTATCTTGATGCACTTGATACCTTTGTACTTAAAGGTAAAGATGGCGCAGAAAAAATCCAAAGCATAATGACCGATATGCGTGAAAATGGTGAATCACTCTTTGATAACATTAAAAATGCCCTTGACTATTCAAAGGGTATCGACGATTTACCAAAAGAAAATGTGCTTAAATACACATTCACAGATGGTAGTTGGATTGCAATCCGTCCATCAGGCACAGAGCCAAAACTTAAAGTTTATTATTCAATTTGTGGTGAAACAAAGACTATTGCAACAGAGAAATTAGATAATATCCGTGCAATTTTAAAAGATGTAATTGAGGGTTAATTATGGAAAGATATATAAATCTTATTATCAAACCTAAACTTCAAGGTGATGGTGGCGAAATCGACTTTGTGTCTTATGAAGACGGAATTCTCACCGTGCTTTTGCAGGGCGAATGTTCAAAATGCTTAATCGTTGACCGTTGTCTTTCATGGATTGAAAGCGAAGTTATGCGTGATATGGGCGAAAGTGTAAAAGTTGTGGCGCAGAAGAAAAAGCCTTTCTTCTGGGACAAAGATTAAAGGGGGACGCATAAAATGGCACATATTAAAGTAGTTAGAAGAAGTATGCGTCCTGAAGAATGGACAGATTTACGCTTCGGTTGGCTCAAAAGATACATATATGAAGAAAAGTTTGAAATAGAAAACATCAAAGTCCGTGATGCTCGTCAAGTGGCTGAGTTGCAATATGATTATTACCCTGAGGGTTGGCGTAATCTTCATAAAGGGGATATGTATTTCACTCCGGACGGCACTGCATTTTTTGATGCAGATGTAGTAATCCCTGAAAAACTTCGTGGTAAAGAGCTTTGGTTTTCACTTAAAACTGCCGCTGAAATTATTGTTAAAGTTAATGGCAAATATGTTGGTGGTGTTGACCCTAACCGCGATAGAATCCTTTTGACACCTTATATTGATTCTGATTACCTTCATTTTGAAATGGAAGGTTATAATCGCTCAAAGCCAGATGATGAGAGAAACCCCGAATCATTGTCAGTTCGTGGTTGTCGTCAGATTTTTGAAGGTGCATATTTAGTAACTATTAACCATACTGTTCTTGATTTGGTTTATGACCTTGAACTTCTTTTAGATATTGCAAAGAGTGACCTTTTCAATGAAGATTATCGAGCATTTTTAAACCGAGAAATCAACAATGCACTTAATCTTATTGATTTCGATGACCTTAAAAATGAAGATGTTGCAAGTGCAAAGAAATATGTTGATGATGCAATTTATGCAAATGACGATTATAAAGGCAATGGTGATGTGGCGCTCATTGCACACTCACACCTTGATATTGCATATTATTGGCGTCGCATTCATTCAGTACAAAAAAATCTTCGCACAATTCTCATTCAACTTCGTTTGATGGATAGATATCCTGATTTCAAATACACTCATACACAGGCATATACTTATGAATTGCTTGAAAAGTATTATCCTGATGTGTTTGAAGAATTGAAAGAGAAAATAGCAAGGGGACAATTTGAGCCGGTCGGTGCTATGTATGTTGAGCCTGACTGTAATATTCCAAACGCTGAGAGCCTTATCCGTCAATGTATGTATGGTCAGCACTATTTCCGTGAAAAATTCGGCAAGACCATCAACAACTGTTGGTTACCTGATGTATTCGGCAACTCTTGGATTTTGCCACAAATTCTTAAAAAGAGTGGCGTTGACTATTTTGTATCAAACAAAATGTCAACATGGAATGACACAAATAGATTCCCACATAACAACTTTATCTGGAAAGGTATTGACGGCAGCGAAGTTTGTGCTTGCGTGCCACCAACTCACTTTATAACTTGGAATATGCCTTCACAGATTCAAGAAAACTGGGAAGCATATCAGGATAAAAACCTTGGTGGACAAACTATGTCTATGTTTGGTTATGGCGACGGTGGTAGTGGTTGCACAGAAGAAATGATTGAAGTTATGCATCGTTTCAATAAACTTTCAATTATGCCAAAAACTGAGCATATAAGTGGTGCAGAATTTTTAGAGAAGAATCTCAAAGATAACGAAAATCTCGCAAAATGGGATGGCGAATTATATCTAGAAATGCATCGTGGCACATTCACCACAAAATCAAAGATGAAGAGATATAACCGCAAGCTCGAATTCAAACTTCGTGAAGCAGAAATGATTTCAACACTCCGCCATTTAAGGGGTGCGGCTTATCCATATGAAGAGTTACGAGAAATTTATAAAAAATTCCTTGTGAATCAATTCCACGATATTTTACCGGGTAGCCACATCACACCGGTTTATCGTGATGCAATGGATGATTATGAAGATATTGAAACTCGTCTTGATAAAATTATTGGCACAGGTGAAAAATACTTTAACTCTCTTAATTTTCCAAGAACACATCTCACATTCATTGAAGACGAAAACGGCAAGAGTATTCGTTTCGGCAAGCAGGGTAATTGGGTGATTCCAAATCTTCAAGCACTTTCTTGTGGGGATATTCCTTGGCGTACTTATGCAGGTGAATGGCTTGAAATCGGCAAAAAGATTATTACACCATTCTATGAAATCGAGTTTAACTATGACGGTAGCATAAAGAGTCTTTATGATAAAGAGCTGGACCGTGAATGGGTAAATGGTGAGTTCAACAAACTCAAGCTTTATAAAGATAATCCTGGTGTTTATGACGCTTGGGATATTCTTCCTAACTATAAAGACCGTGAAGTAGAAGTGAAAATTATTTCACCACTTAAAATAATTGAAAGAAATTCAGAAGTTGCATCTTTTGAGTGTATTCTCGGCACAGAAAAAAGCACTTGGAAACGCATTATCCGAGTTTTCCGTCAGTCACGTGGCATTGAAGTTGAAAATATCGTTGACTGGAATGAAAAACACGTGCTTGCAAAAGCACAGTTTGATTGCAACGTGCTCACAAGAAAAGCAATTTGTGATACAAGTGCAGGTTTCGTAGAGCGTGAAACTCACAGAAATACAACCTGGCAACAGGCTCGTTTTGAAGTTTGTCATCACAAATGGGTTGATATGGCAGAAACCGATGGTGGTATCGCTCTTATCAACGACTCAAAATATGGTGTGGGGCTTTTAGAAAACTCAATGAGTTTAAGTCTTCTTCGTGCAACAATTCGCCCTGATGTTACAAGCGATTTGGGACATCACGAGTTTAGTTATATGATTTATCCACATGGTGACGATTTCGTGAAGGCAGAAATCAATAATATTGCTTATGAATACAACATCCCACTCACAAAAGCAGATTTGACTTGTGAAAATTCATTTGGTGAACTTTATATGCAAGCAATGAAGATGAGTGAAAACGGCAAGATGATTGTTATAAGACTTTCAGAGCAGAATGGTCGTCGTGGCAAAATTGAGCTTGGTGGCAAGGTTAAACTTCTCAACTTCCTTGAAGATGTTGTTGATGAAGTAGATACTGTTGAATACAAGCCATTTGAAATTGTGACTATAGGAATAGAAACATAAATTTAAAACACCCGTTTATCTTCCAATATTTTGGTAAAGATATAACGGGTGATTTTTATGTTATCATTATGGTCTGCAACATCTGATATTCCATCATTTGACATATTGCAAGGGGATGCAAAAACTGATGTTTTAATAATTGGTGGTGGACTTGCCGGAATTCTCTGTGCTTATGAATTGAAAAGCAGGGGAATAGACTGTATTTTGGTGGAAGCTGCTCAAATTTGTAGTGGAATTACCAAAAACACCACTGCAAAAATAACATCACAACACGGATTCATCTATGATAAGATTACTAAAAAATTCGGTGTTGAGAATGCACAGAAATATCTTCAAGCTAACGAAAATGCAGTGAAAAAATATGCAAAACTTTGCAAAGATATTGAGTGTGATTTCCTAGAAAAAGATAATATCGTCTATTGTGTTGATAACTACAAAAAAGTTGAAAAAGAGTTAATCGCATTGCAAAATATCGGCTATAAAACCCAAATCGAATATAAATTACCCGTGCCAATAGGCATAGCGGGTGCAATCCGTTTTAAAAATCAGGCGCAGTTTAATCCACTTAAATTTGTTTCACATATCGTCAAAGACTTGAATATTTATGAAAACACAAAAGTTATTGAAATTCGTGATAACGTTGCAATTACCAATAGGGGAAATATAAAAGCAGAGAATTTTATTGTTGCAACTCATTTTCCGTTTATGAATAAATATGGTGCATATTTTATGAAAATGTATCAACACAGGTCCTATGTAATCGCAATCGACCGAAACAATAACCTTGATGGAATGTATGTTGACGAAGCAAAAAAAGGAATGTCTTTTCGCAATGCAGAGGATTTGCTGTTGATTGGTGGTGGTGACCACCGCACAGGCAAACAGGGTGGTAGTTACAATGAATTGCGTCGTTTCGCAAAAACTTATTATCCAGAAAATCGCGAGAAATATCACTGGGCGACGCAGGATTGTATGACTCTTGACAGTGTTGCTTATATCGGTGAATATTCGAAAAATACACCTAATATTTATGTTGCGACTGGGTTTAATAAATGGGGAATGACTACATCAATGGTGGCGTCAGAAATTTTAAGCGATTTAATCAGCGGAAAGAAAAACGATTATGCCGACCTTTTCTCGCCACAGAGAAGTATATTGACGCCACAGTTGCCACTTAATATCGGTGAATCAGTGTTGGGTCTTATTGCACCGTCAACTAAGCGTTGTCCACACTTGGGTTGTGCTCTTAAATGGAATAGTGCCGAGCGCACTTGGGATTGTCCTTGTCACGGGTCAAGATTTAGTGAAAAAGGTGAACTAATCGATAACCCTGCAACAGATGATTTGAAATAGCAAACAAAAAAGTCGGTATTTCTACCGACTTTAATTTATTTTACCAATAATGGAATAACATTTTCTGCAATAATCTCATAGGCTTTTGCGTTAATATGAAGTCCATCAAAAGTGAAGTCTTTATTTAATTCTCCGTGCTCGTCACTTAACTTGTCGCAAAGGTCAAGCCATACACAATTATGTTTCTTACAGATTTTGATAAATTCATTATTCATTTCCTTGATTTGCTTATTACTGCGTTTATCACTTCTGAATCGCATAGATTCATTTATAGGATAAACAGCTTCAACAATAAAATTAACATCAGGACAAATCTTCTTGCTATCAGTAATAATTTTTTCAAGGTTTTGCATTGAAACTGAAAGTGGAACACCACGACTGATATCGTTTGTACCAATAAGAAGAACAATGTTTTTAGGCTCAATAGAGAGCACATTATCATTAAGTCTTTCTAAAAGTCGGTCACTCGTGTCCCCACTAATACCGCGGTTATAAACTGCTTGGCCACTTGATTTGCAGAAGTCATAAAACAGCTCATAATAGTTAAAGAAATCAGTAATTGAGTCACCTAAAAGCACAGTTTGATTTTTCAATGCATATTTTTGATTCAATAGCGTATAATTGCTTTTTTTGGTAGCCATTTCGCGATTATACATAGTTCGAATTGAGAAGTCTTTTTTCTTTTTGAACAACATAAAAACACCTTGATTTTGCTGGTTTATTCTGCGAGAAAATCTCTTTTCATAACACATTCTTCAAAGAATGAATTTGCAGTATCCATAACTGTCAAATCTTCTTTTGTAATGAGAGCGTAGTCAATTGACTGATAAATTTCATAGGCTTCCTGACTGTTTTCAGGTAATGAGCCAACTCTTGCAAAAATATCGTTGAGATATTGCTCGGCATCTTTTGCAAGATAAACATTGTGATATTTGCTTTCATAAAGAACGGTTCTTGCGTTCTTATTTTCTGCAATTCTGTTTTTAAGACCAACAGGACTATTCTGCACATTAACTGTCATATCGTTACCACCGTGCATAACAAGTGTTGGAATTTGATTGCTAGAAATTGTTTCGCAAGAACGAAGAATACCAGCTTTACCGAATTTTAAAAGATTTACAAAATCAATAAAAGGCGACATAAATCTTATATCAGCTTTTGCTTTCATTTTAACCATATCAGAAAGCAATCTGTTAAGAGAATTAAATGGTGAGAATGCAACAATACCTTTGATTTCAACATCAGGGGATAAAGCAGATACATTACATACACTATATCCACCCCAAGAGTGGCCTAAAAGTAATAATGGCAACTCTTTAAGGTCTTCGCGGGTAGATACATATTTGATTGCGTGTTGCAAGTCAATAACACCTTGTGCAAATCCTTTAAGTTTTTTTCCTTCTGATTCACAAGTACCTGTATTGTCATAGGCTAAAACAAGATAACCTTTTTGTGCGAAATAGTTGATTTCGGTGGTATAAGCCAAATGCCCTGCACCCATTCCGTGTGCAAAAACAATGAGTGCCTTATATTTATCAACCTTTGCGCTACTATAAAGAAATCCGTTAAGTGTTTGCCCACCATCAGATTTAAAACTGATTGGATGAGCGTTGAGATTATCAAAGTTTTTTGCTTTTAAATATTTAAGGTTTTCGTTACCCTCACATCTTTTATTAAGCCCTGCTGCATCAAGCATTTTTGAGGCTAAAATAATGAGAATTGCAATAACTGCGAGTATTCCCAACAAAATGTAAAGCATAATATCCCTCCCTATAATTTAAATTATTTTATCATATTTTGTCGAATTTGTAAATATTCAGCTCAAACCGTCACATTTGTGTTGTTTTTGCGACAAATGTGTGATAAAATAAACAAAACATATTCGCCATTTATAGTAGAGGTGTCAAAAATGAAACTCAGACAACTTAAAATTATCAGAAATCAAAATAAACTTACACAGCAACAGGTTGCAGATGTGTTGGGCATAAGTCGTTCTGCTTATTGTGGCTATGAAACCGGCAGACGCTCGCCTGATATTGATACTTTGGTAAAACTCAGTGATTTTTATGGTATTTCAGTTGATAAGTTTGTTGGTAAGATTCTCACAAAATATGTTTATGATGATGAGTTTGTTGATTCTCAACCTGAGGCTTGTTATTTGGCGCAACTTTCAAAAGAGGAAACCGATTTGATTATAAACTTAAGACTTTCAAATGATGAGACAAAAAAAGAAATTTTCAACTTGGCAAGAGCAAAGACCAATAGAAAGTCTATATAAGGAAGATTTAATATGAAATATAATTTTGAAAATATGACGTCTTCTCTTGAAGATTATCTTGAAGCCGTTTTTGTGCTGTCAACAAAGATTGAAAATGTGCGTGTAACAGATATTGCCGAGCATTTGGGCGTTTCAAAGCCAAGTGTAAACAGAGCAGTTAATACTCTTACTCAAAATGGTTTTTTAGAGCACGAAACTTATGGTAGCATAAAAATTACACCAATGGGTGAAAGTTATGCTGCAAATGTGCTTCGCCGTCACAAACTTATCAAACAGTTTTTAGTTGATACCTTAGGCGTTGACGAAGAAAATGCAGAAAACGATGCTTGTAAAATGGAACATGTTATGAGTAGCGTGACAATCGATAAACTTTATGAGTATCTTGAAAGGCAGGGGTAAGCCGTGACAAAGATAGCAATAATCGGCGGTGGTGCGTCAGGACTTGCCTGTGCCATCGAACTTTTACATAATGTTAAAGATAAGAATCAGGTTGAAGTTACAATTCTTGAAAAATTGCCAAGAGTGGGCAAAAAAATTCTTGTAACAGGTAACGGAAGATGTAACCTTACAAATATGAATTCGGCTGTGTCGGGTTTTCGTGGGGATACAACTTTTTCGCAGTATGCTTTGAAAGAATATACACCTGAAAAAAATATTGAATTTTTCAATGAGTTAGGTCTTTACACCCGTGAAGAAGACGAGGGTAGAGTTTATCCTTTGTCAAATCAAGCGGCATCGGTTTTAGATGCTTTGCGTTTCGAGTGCGAAAGACTTGGTGTTAAAACAATTTGTGATTACAGAGCAGTGCACCTTAAAACTATTGATACAGGTGTAACTAAAAAAATCGTTATAAATAATCGTGACAGATTCGATTATGTTGTTGTTGCCTGTGGTGGCAAGGCGGCAAAGATGCATGGCACAGATGGCGACGGTTATGATATGCTCAAAATGTTTGGGCACAGTGTTATTTCACCTGCACCTGCTCTTGTCTCACTTAACTGTGATGAATTTACAAAAGCACTTAAAGGTGTGCGTTCAATTTGTAAAATGGATTTGATAATTGACGGTGAAAAAGAGCTTGAAAATTATGGTGAAGTGCAGTTTACAGATTATGGGTTGTCAGGTATTCCAATTATGCAACTCTCTCGTTTTGTATCTGTTTCACTATCAAACAACATTAAAATCAGTCTTGACGTAACACCTGATTTTTCAAAAGAGCAGATTTGGAATTATCTCATTTCTCGTCGTAATGTTGATACAGGACTTTGCGAAAATCTTTTAAGTGGAATTATGAATAAGCAGCTCTGCATTACCTTGCTCAAAGAATGTCAGGTTGCAGTTAATAAGAGAGTTAATACTCTCACAGATGATGAACTTAAAAGAATTGCAAAAATCATTAAGAATTGGGAAATTAAGATTAAAAACTCAAGAAGTTTTGATTATGCTCAGGTCACAGCAGGTGGCGTTGACTGTAAAGAATTTAATGACGAAACAATGGAATCAAGATTTGTTAAGAATCTTTTCTGTTGTGGTGAAGTTTTTAATGTTGACGGTGATTGCGGTGGCTACAATTTACAATGGGCTTGGTCAAGTGGTCGTCTTGTAGGTAAAACCATTGGTGAAAGGATAAACAATGCTCAGAATCAGTGAAATAAAACTTGGTCTTGATAGCGATTTTTCTGACATTGAAAATGCCGTTGCCAAGACACTTAAAATAAATAAAAACAGAATTTTAAAAACAGAAATATTTAAAAGAAGTATAGACTGTCGAAAAGATAGTGTGCATTTTGTTTATACGGCAGATGTAACAGTTGATGGTGATGAAGATAAAATCCTCACAGGTATCAATAATTCAAAAGTCATAAAATGCGAAAAATATTCATATAAAATTCCGCAGTCAAACAGAAAAAGCACATTGCCACCTGTTATTGCAGGTTTTGGCCCTGCGGGTATGTTTGCAGGTCTTATTCTTGCACGAAGTGGGCACAGACCTATAATTATTGAGCGTGGTCGTGATGTTGACTCTCGCACAAATGATGTGAATAATTTCTGGACTAATCGCATTTTAGATGAAAAATCAAATATACAATATGGTGAAGGTGGCGCAGGCACATTCTCTGACGGTAAACTCACAACAGGCATTAAAGATAGCCGTTGCCGTTTCGTTTTTGAAGAGTTTGTAAGCCATGGCGCACCTGAAGATATTTTAGTTAATGCAAAACCACATATCGGCACAGATAAACTTAAAACAACAGTTAAGAATATTCGTGAAGAGATTATCTCTCTTGGTGGTCAGGTGCTTTTTGAAACACAACTTACAAATATTATTGTGGCAAACAATTTTATTCACGGAATAACTGTAACCGATAAAAACGGCAAAGAAATTGACATTGAAACTGATGCGCTTATTCTCTCAATCGGTCATTCTGCAAGAGATACAATAGAAATGCTCTACAATAAGGGTATAACTATGATGCAAAAGCCATTCTCGATTGGCGCTCGAATTGAGCATCCACAAGAGATGATTAATTCAGTTCAGTTTGGTGAATTTAAAAATCATCCAAAACTTCCTGCAGCTGATTATAAACTTGCTTGTCATCCACCACATGGTAGGGGAGCATATACATTCTGTATGTGTCCCGGTGGCACAGTTGTTTGTGCATCATCTCAAAAGGGTGGAGTTGTCACAAATGGTATGAGTGAATATGCACGAGATAAAGAAAATGCAAACTCTGCTATCTTGGTTGGTGTCAATCCTGAAGATTTTCCAAGTGAACATGTGCTTGCAGGATTCGAACTTCAAAGAGAAATCGAAGAAAAAGCATTCAAAATGGGTGGTGGGGACTATACAGCACCTGCAACTTTGGTTGGGGATTTCTTAAAAGGACAAAAATCCACCAAATTAGGTGCAGTTAAACCATCTTTCCCAACAGGCGTCACAATGAGTGATATTGGCACATTGTTACCACAGAAGGTGGTTGATAATATGCGCCATGCCTTGACAGAATGGGATAAAAAGCTCAAAGGTTTCGCTATGGATGAAGCAGTGCTTACAGCACCTGAAACCAGAAGTTCATCTCCTGTGCGGATTATCCGTGATGAATTTTATCAGACAAATGTGCGTGGTCTTTATCCTTGTGGTGAAGGCGCAGGTTATGCAGGGGGAATCGTCTCCGCTGCTGTTGACGGCGTTAAATGTGCCGAGATGGTATTATCTGACGAAACATAAATTACAAAAATGTAATTTGACAAAGTAGAAAAACCCTTATATATTATATATAGACTGAAAAAGGAGATGATATAGTGAACATTGATAATCTTTGTATGAGTTGTATGAATGAACTCTATGGCGAGAAGCAATGTCCAAAATGTGGATATTATGTTGACTCTCCACAAATTTCACCTTATCTTCCATTAAAAACTCCTGTTGGAGATAAATACATAATAGGCAAAGTGATTTCTTCAAATAGTGAAGGCGTTACATATATGGCTTATGATGTTGACCGCAAAAGTCCTGTTGTAATCCGTGAATTTTTACCTGAAAAATTCATTGATAGAAATATGAGTTCAACAGAGGTTGCAATCAAGAGTGAGTGGAAAGATTTATATTATGCATTTCTTCGCAAATTCTTGAATTTGTGGCGTAGCCTTGCTCGTGTGCGTGGGCTTTCGGCATTAGTGCCTGTAATTGACATCATTGAAGAAAACAACACGGCTTATGCCATCAGTGAATATGTTGAAAGCATTTCTCTTCGTGAATTCTTGCTCAGAAGTCAGACGGGTTATCTTAATTGGGAAAAAGCAAAAGTTCTCTTTATGCCAGTTCTTTCAACATTATCAACTCTTCACAAGGCAGGAATTTATCACTATGGCATAAATCCCGATAACCTTATGATTGGTCGTGATGGTAAACTTCGTCTTAGCGGATTTTCAATTAATGACGCAAGACTTGAGGGCACAGAGTTTTCACCTGAACAGTTTGAGGGCTATACGCCTATTGAACAATATTCATATAACTACAATGAGGGCGCTTGGTCAGATGTTTATGGTTTTAGCGCAGTGCTTTACAGAGCGTTAGTGGGTAGTGTTCCACAAGATGCAGTTTCTCGTTCAATGAATGACCAACTTATCATTCCCGCAAGATATGCAGAGATTATTCCTGTTTATGTTATAAATGCTTTGATGAACGGATTGCAAGTGAGTCCCGAAGATAGAACACAGGATATTGAAGCTCTTCGTGAAGAACTTTCAGCAACTCCTGGTAATGTGGTTTCATCATTCTCAGGTGTGAATGTTCCAAAACGAGAAGAACGACCAGCACCACCTGTGCAACAGGTTGAAGAAGACGACAAGAGCACAATAATCAGAACAATTTTGATTGTTTCTCTTATTGTTGTGGGTGTAGGTCTTATCTTCTTTGGTGCATATTTAGGGTATGACCATTTCATTAAAAATCAGGAAGAATCAACAACTGAAGCACCGATTGTGGCAATGATTGAAGTTCCGAATTTTGTTAATTCTTCTTATGATATGGTGGCACAGAATCCTGTGCAGAATTCAAGATTTAAAATTAATGCTGTTCTTGAATTTAGTGACGAGATTGAAAAGGGATATATCATTTCTCAAAGCCTTGAAGCAGGCACAAGCGTTGCAACAGGTAGTGAAATCACATTTGTTGTCAGCAAAGGCCGTGAGTTTGTTACAATTCCACCAGTAAAAGACACAAATATTGATTATGCGAAGCAAACTCTTGAACAAGCAGGATTTGTGGTTAACATAATCACAAAAGAAAACAATGGTGATTATACAGAAGGTCTTGTTGCAGAAATAACACCTGCTGAAGGCACAAGCAAAACAAAGGGAACGGATGTATTTGTTCAGGTTTGGGGTGCTCCGCCAAGCACAGAGCCTGACACAGAAACAACAACAGAGAAAAATCCATTTTATAATCCATTCTTCTAAAAAGAAAAACCGCTTATCGAATTGATAAGCGGTTTGATTTTTTGCCTTTTATGAAATTGCTACACAGTCAGTAGCATTCACAGTAATACCATTTATTGTAACAGTGGTGTCGGTATAGTTTACATAAACCTTGATACTATTGTTGTATTCGGTGCAATAAACACCGTCTTGAATCTTTTCGTGAGCAGTCATTCGTGCGTCGCGGATGGTAGCAAGAGCAGAGTTTGCTTTTGTGTAAAGTGAAACAACATCATTTATATTTTTATCATAATAATAGTTTGCATCAAGTGTATCATCATAAGCTGAGCAATACCAAGAAATGCTTGGCAAACAACCATATTCAACTGATTTTAAGAATGATGTTGTCATATTTTCAGAACTGTTCATAGCAGGTGCACTGTATTCACAAATGCCGTGAAGCATCATCTGAACAAATGGAATTCCCACATAAGCGTTAGTTTCGTTTGCTTTTGTAGGTGCCATTGGAATTTCTGAAACAATATCTGCAGATTTGATTGCATAGAAATTGCCTGTGTCAATCATCAATTTCTTCTGTGTTGCAAGAACAGGTAACTGAGCAAAAATTTCTTTGTTTGAAACTGTTCTTGAATAGAAATCAGAAGAATAATCAGAATAGAGATAAGCACCTATGTCATTGAGCGCATATCCATCAAAGTTAACATCGAAAGATGCATTGAGAACATCTTCAACTTTCTTTTCAACCCTATTCATAGAAACGAAACTCTGTGCAGAGAAAGCCAATGGAAAAGCTGCTTCTTTGTTTTTAGCGAGTTTAATATTTTTATCGTTTAAGTTAATAGCATTCTTTGAACTTGTGTAAGAATACGTGAGAATATCTGTGTCAAGGAAGAGTGAGAATTTCTGACTGTTGAGATATGAATAAAGTTCCTTGAATTCTTTTTCTTTACCAAGTTTTTTTGAGAAATCGCCGAAAACATCGTCTGAGCCGTTGTTTGCATTGTCATAAAGTCCGTTATATCTGAGAATTGCATTGTTGACACCCTTTGCTTTAAGAAGTGTCATAAGGTCTTTTGCCTGTGCAAAATTTGATAATACGGTGTATTTATTTTTTTCGTTTATATATCCACCCTGCAAAGAAACCACAAGGGGAAGTGCTTTTGACTCTGGCTCAACTTTTTTGGTTGAAAGAACAGAATTTCTGATGAGATTTTCACGACAAGCAGTTGCCATACCTGAATATGTTGCAGATTTACCTGAAAGGAATCTGTAACAAAGTGTAATCTCATTTTTATAAGTATATCCGTAAGTTTTGTTTACAGAATTCTTGTTTTGTTGTCTGTAAATATCAGTTGTTTTAAATGTGGCATTGACGCTGTTGAGAGAATTTTCATTATTTCTATTTGCATTGATTTCGGCAATAGAATCACCTTGTTCAATAATGCAAAGGAATGCACCGTTGCCACGCTTCATACCAAAAGCACCAACAAGACAATTCGATTTTTGAATGTTGTCAGTTGTTGCAAGGTCGTTGCCATAAACAGAAAGAGAAATAGGGCTGAATTCTTTGTCTTCAACACCGGTCATAATAAGAGCACCACTACCGTCTGGCACAAAGATATAATCTTCTGCACCACTTTGCTCATATGCACCAAAGTCGCCGAGCACCTTGATTTTTTCAAGATAAACGCCTTTTGGAAGTGACAAGGTGTTCATACTGACATTTACAAAGAACGAACCATCACGAAGAGTATAAAGAACAGTCAAATCTGCTCTGATTTGGTTTTTTTTGAGTTCTTTAATATCTGCTTTGCCTGTTTCTGCGTCAAGCGACATTGCATATTTAACAGTCACATTGTTTTCACCAACAGTATAACTTGCATTGCCAAATGCTACTGAATTATCTTGTGAATTGAGCACATAGACATTCTCGTCGCCGTTTGAAAGTGTAACTTCAACTGCAGAACTGTTAAGATTTTTTGCAAGCTCAGGTTGGGGGAGAGTTGTCCATAAATTATTTGAGTTTGTGTCTTTAATTGCAACAGTCATTGTTGTCTTGTCAAAGAACATTTCAATAAGACCTGATTTGCAAATAGACTCATAATTGTTCAAAGCAGTTTTATGAACATTATCACCCTTGTTTTCTGCAACGATTATATTCTCACTTTTCATTCTGACGCTTTTTGTTGAAATATCAGCACCGCAAGCAGAGAAAAGCATAGTCATAAGACAGATGATTGATATTATTTTTATTAAATAAGTATAACGAGATTTTCTCATATAAATACTCCTGAATATGTGTTTTGCATATTCTAACATATTTTGAAGAAAATATCAAATTTTATCCGATAAGTCGTTTTCGCATATCAGAGAGTATGATTTTTTCTCTGCGAGAAACCTGTACTTGTGACACACCGAGAATGTTAGCGGTCTTGCTTTGTGTGAGTCCGTCAAAATAACGAAGACGGATAAGTTTTCGGTCATTTTCATTTAAACAGTTTAGGACTTGTTCAATAGAAAGTCGGTCGTCAATGGGAGAATACTCATCATCTGCGGGAATATCTATCTGTTTTTCATCATTATTTTCTGATGTGAGTGATACAGCTGGTTGTGATACACAAAGAAGTTGAGCCGTTTCGGAAACAGATAGTCCCATTTTCTCTGCAATTTCTGAAATTGTTGGCTCAACACCTAATTGCTTTTCTAATTCTTCTTTGACAAATTGTAATTCTCGTGCCTTTTCTTTGAGTGTACGACTGATTTTAACTGTACCACCATCACGGAATAGCCGACGAATTTCACCTAAAATAGATGGTACAGCATAGGTCGAAAAAGCAAATCCTAAATTCTCATCAAATCGGTCAGCGGCTTTGATAAGTCCAACACAACCTGAAGAATATAAGTCTTCATAGTCAATGCCTTTGCCGATAAAACGAGATGCACAACTACCAACAAGCCCTAAATTATTAAGTATAAGCTCGTCCCTTGTCATTTTGTGCGACCACAAATCTTTTTGCAAAGGGTAACAGTTGTGCCAACGCCAATTTTTGAACGGACAGAAAGCTTGTCTGTAAAACTTTCCATAACAGAAAACCCAAGTCCTGCTCTGTCGCCACCGAGTGTTGTGAAAAGCGGCTCCCGAGCCTTTTTGATGTCGCTTATGCCACAACCGCGGTCACGGATAGATATAATCACTTTGTTGTCGTCGTGGATTTTAACACTTATGTAGATTTTGCCCACAGAGTTGCGATAGCCATGAACAATACAGTTTGTTACTGCTTCACTGACAGCGGTTTTAATATCATTTATTTCTTCAACTGTGGGGTCAAGTTGTGCCGAGAATGCTGCAACTGTTGCTCTTGAAAAACTTTCGTTGACAGAGCGACTGTCAACCACCATACGAAATTCATTTATAATCATTTTTTATCACCTTTCTTAATATTTGCTATTCGGTCAAGCCCCGCAAGACGCATAACCTTATATGAATTGTTTGAAAGACCCGTCACTTCAAGCTCGCCACCGAATTCACTTAATAGTTTGTATCTCCCCATAACAAGACCAATCCCTGAGCTATCCATAAATGTCACATCAGAAAAATCAAGAATAACTGTCTTTGGACGGCAATTCTCAATTCTGTCATCAATGTCAAGACGAATGGGTAGGGTGGTGTGATGGTCAATTTCACCACATAAACGGCAATTAAGTGTTTCGTTTTCAAATTCAATTTTTACACTCATAATTAACACTCCTTTTTGATTATTGTATAACTTGTCCATTGAAAAGTTTGTCATAAACTGTTGCCAAAACAATAATTAAAAAACTCTTGACAATTGACAAATCTTTTGTTATCATATTCAAGCCGCATATTAGGGGGTAGTATGTCCTTTTATAAAAAACACATACTGCAAGTGAGTTTTCCACCCTCGATAGCGAGTCTATATTTAAGGTAGGTTAGAAAAATGTACGCAATCATCGTAACAGGCGGCAAGCAGTACAAGGTACAGAACGGCGACGTAGTATTCATTGAAAAGCTTGACGTTGAAGCAGATGCAGAGATTACTTTTGACAAGGTTCTCGCAGTTGGTTCAGAAGACGGACTCAAAGCAGGTGCTCCTTATGTTGAAGGTGCAACAGTAACTGCAAAAGTTCTCAAAAATGGTAAAGGTAAGAAAATCACAGTATTTACTTACAAACCAAAGAAGAACGAAAAGCGTAAGAAGGGTCATCGTCAACCATATACAAAGGTTGAGATTACCGGTATTAACGCATAATGACAACCGCAAAATTTCTGTTTTCGGATGATACAATAATTTCATTTGAGTTATCAGGTCATAGCGACGCAGGTGAATATGGTACAGACATTGTTTGCAGTGCAATTTCTTCAGCAGTTTATATGGCAGCTAACACAATAATCGAAATTATGAAATTGAATCCAGAAACAGTAGTCCGTGACGGGTATTTAAAAGTTAAGTTAAATCTTGACGATGCTCGTAAATCGAAAGTGATTACTGACGGATTGTATTTGCATTTAAGTGAATTACAAAGTCAGTATCCCAACAACTTGAAACTTGAAAGAGGTGTTTTTGATGCTTAAAATCAACATTCAGTTATTTGCTCATAAAAAAGGTATGGGTTCTACAAAGAACGGCCGTGACTCAGAATCAAAACGTCTTGGCGTTAAGAGAGCTGATGGTCAGTTCGTTCTCGCTGGTAACATCCTTGTTAAACAGCGTGGTACTCACATCCACCCAGGCAACAACGTAGGCCGTGGTTCAGACGACTCTCTCTTCGCACTTATCGACGGTAAAGTTAAGTTCGAAAGAATGGGCAAAGACAGAAAAAAGGTTAGCGTTTATCCAGTAGAACAGTAATTCTAACTAACACAAACTCCCACCTAAATAGGTGGGAGTATTTTTTTATACTAATTGAGTATTCGGATAATAATGTGCAATGATTTCTTTATATGTTTTACCTTGTTGGGCCATATAATTCGCGCCATATTGGCTCATTCCTACGCCGTGGCCATAACCCTTTACTTTAAAAATAAAAGAGCCATCCTTATATTCGCATTCAAAGGTGCTACTTCTCAGTGAAAAGAATTTTCTTATATCAGTGCCTTTAAAAGTTTTATCGCCGATAGTTATTTCTTGAACCATTCCTGTATTTGTGCGAGTGATTTTGCCAATCCATTTTTCAGGTTTATCAGAGAGCGTTGCGCCTTGCCCTGTAATAATTTTTTTGAATTCGTCACTAGAAAAAGAAACTTCTGTCAAATATCCCGGTGAAAGCTTGTCACCTTCACTTGAAACTGAAACTAAATAAGGATAATTGCCACCCCATACATCAGTTGCATTTTCTGTTTGTCCGTTGCTGATGGCATAAAATACAGCTGTAATAGGCTTATCATTGTATTGAATTGTGTAATCTTTTACTTCTTCAATACATTTTTTTATTTTGCCAACATATTCGTCATATTTTTCACCCCATTTTACCTTTTGCTCGTCCACAGTAAAAAAACCTTGATGAGTAGCAGGACTATCTGTTATATCTGCTTCACCCAAAGTTTCGTTTTTGGTGAGTTTTGAGTGCTCTAAAAGGGTGTGGGCTGCAATAATTTGTGCTTTTATTGCTTCTTCGTGATATGATGCACTCATTTCTTCGGCGACTACGCCTAAAAGATAGTCTTCAAGTGATAATTCAGTAATATTTTTGCTGTTTGCATTCATAACTTTAACGGTAGAATTTGTTTGAATTGATGCAGATTCTTCCGCTTGCAATTCTTCCGATTCAACCCATGTTTCGCCTAAAAAAACTTGTTTTGCTTTCGGGACTGATGCCAACGGGCAAACAATCATAGCAAGCAACAGAAAAAAGCAGATTACAGAATAACTTTTCATTGTTTTATCGCTCCCTTTTTGTTGACTTTATTCCTTATTTGTTATAAAATATATACTGTATAATTATATTACTATGGATACATATCGAAATTTTCTACAAGGAGGTAAAATTTAATGTCAGAATATATTTCAAGTATCTCCAAAGATGCTCTTTCAACATTATGCGAAGAGCTTCGTAAAAATAACCAAATTAACCCAGACTATTATAATCGTTTCGAAGTTAAAAGAGGACTTCGTAACTATGACGGCACAGGTGTGCTCGCAGGTCTTACAAGAGTTTGTGCCGTTGAAGGCTATTACATAGATGATGGTGAAAAAGTTCCAAAGAATGGTAAGCTTATTTATCGTGGAATCAATATGACAGACATTGTTGAAAACTGCGAGAAAGAAAATCGTTTCGGTTATGAAGAAGTGGTTTGGCTTCTTCTTTTCGGTGCGCTTCCAACAAAAGAACAACTTTCTTGGTTCAGAGATTTGTTAGCAGAGTGTCGCGAGCTTCCAGAAGACTTCATCGAAGATATGATTATGAAAGCTCCGTCACCTGATGTTATGAATAAGGCAGCACGAAGTGTGTTAGCTCTTTATTCTTATGACCCAAATCCTGATGATACATCACCTGAAAACGTGCTTCGTCAGTGCATTCAGTTAATTGCGCAGATGCCTGTTATTATGACTGCGGCATATCAGGTTAAGCGTCGTGTATATGACAAAAAAAGTATGTATTTCCACCAGAACAAGAGAGAATTGTGTACTGCTGAAAGCATTCTTCGCTCAATTCGTACAAATAAACAATTTACAGACGAAGAAGCAAAACTCCTTGATATCTGTATGATTCTTCATGCAGAACATGGTGGCGGTAATAACTCTACATTCTCAACTCGTTGTGTTACATCAAGTGGCACAGATACTTATGCGGCAATCGCAGCAGGTATCGGTTCACTTAAAGGACCACGTCACGGTGGTGCAAATATTGCTGTGCATAGAATGATTGAGAATATGAAAGAAAATATTTCAGATATTACAAATGAAGGTCAGGTTGCTGATTATCTTGCAAAGATTATGAGCAAAGAGGCAAATGACCATTCAGGTCTTGTTTATGGTATGGGTCACGCCGTTTATACACTTTCTGACCCAAGAGCAGAGATTCTTCGTCGCTATGCTGAAAAATTCTCAAAAATTCACGGCAGAGAAGACGAGTTTAAACTCTTAAATCTTGTTGAAACACTTACACCTGAACTTTTTGCAGGTCGTGGCAATAAAAAGAAAATCTGTGCTAATGTGGACCTTTATTCAGGACTTGTTTATGACATGCTCGGTATTCCACAAGAACTTTTCACACCACTCTTTATGACAGCGAGAATGGCTGGTTGGTCAGCTCACAGAATTGAAGAGCTTACAACAGGTGGAAGAATTGTCCGTCCTGCTTATAAGAATGTTACAATTCCACGTGCTTATGTGCCAATGAATGAGAGAATTCATAGAACAGATAGTATCCAGAAAGAATACATTCCAATCGAGGAAAGGTAAGAAATATAATGAAAATTACAGGAAAATTTGAAAAAATAAATCCACTGATTTCACTCTATGTTGTTTTCGGACTTATGGCAGTTGGCATGGTTTTCAGAATGTACCAACTTCTCAATATTATTGAGAGTGATACAGGATTTTACAGAGTTCAGGACTGGTCAATATATGTGATGTATGCACTTTGTGGTCTTGCAGTTGTTGTGCCATATATTCTTACAACACTTGCAAAGAATGTTCCTGCATCAAAATCACCATTCAGAAAAAATATGCTTATGGCAGTTGGCTCAGTTGTTTTTGCAGTTGGTATTGTATTGGATGTTGTTTCATCACTTTCGACATTTCTTCTCAATGCAAAAGGTTTCGCAGCGGCAGGGCTTTCATTTATGGGCACAATAGACCAAGGTCAGGCACCATTGTTAATTGGAACAGTATTTGGTGTTTTTGCAGCAATCTATATGCTTATTTTCGGTATTTCATATATCGACGGAAGAACAACTTATTCACAATATAAATTTATGGCAATCACACCACTTTTCTGGGCAATGAGCAGAATAGTAGTGCGATTTGTGAGAAAAATAGCTTATGTGAATGTTTCTGATTTAATGCTCGAACTCTTTATGCTTGCATTTATGATGATTTTCCTTCTCAATTTCGCAAGAATTTCATCAGGTCTTGCTAACAACAAAGCAATGAGAACAGTTTTTGCATCAGGGTTTGTAAGCATTTTCTTCTGCACAGTTACAAACTTGCCAAGACTTTTAATGGTGCTCACTGCAAATGGCAAAGCACTTCCAGACGAATATCCATTCAGTCTTTGTGATTTAGGTTTTGCGATTTTCGTATTTGCTTATATTATCAATGCAATGAAATACGCAAAAGAAAATGATGCGTTAGAACTTCTCGGTGAAGAAGCAAAGAGTGAACCAGACATTATGGAAACTGACGACAATTTCCTTTCGGAGTAATGTTTTATGCAGTTGTTTTTTAATAATGTTCTGACATCTTTTACACAGGTTGTCATACTCTTTTTAATTGCAATGGTGGGCTTTGTGTGCCACAAAATCGGTGTTTACACAGAAAAGGCATCACGAATGACAACTGATTTGTTATTCTATATTGTAGCCCCTGCAATTATCATTCGTTCCTTTGTTGGAATGGAATATAATAAAGATGCTTTAAAAGGCTTGCTTTTTGCACTTTTAGGTGGAATTTTCTTTCACGTTTTAGGAATGGTCTTTGCAAAGATATTCTTTAATAAAGGTGAAAAAGACACGGCTTGTATCTTTAAATATGCTTCTTGTTATGGCAATGTGGGATATATGGCTTTGCCTTTGGCACAAGCGGTTTTAGGTGACGAAGGTGTTTTCTATTGCTCAGTAATTCTCGTGCCATTCAATATTCTTTCATTCACTCACGGTGTGAGCGTAATGCAGAAGAAAGAAGAAAAGGGTGGATTCAACCTTAAAAAGCTCATAATTAACCCTGGTGTTATCGGTGTTTGTTTAGGACTTCCACTTTTCCTTTTGCAAATCAAATTACCCGATGTTATTTATCAACCTGTTTCATACCTTGCAGACCTTAACACACCACTTGCAATGGTTATGTTCGGAACATATTTAGCATCAGCAGATTGGAAAACTCTGTTTTCTGATAAAAGAATTTTCGGCTCAGCTGCATTGAAAATTATTTTAATGCCACTTATTACAATCGGCGCATTAAAACTTTTTGGTTTTGGTGGCACATTGTTGGTTGCTTGTGTGCTCAGTGCATCTGCACCAACTGCAAGCAATACAGTTATGTTTGCAGCAAAGTTTGACAGAGATACAGCACTTGCATCAAAAGTTACATCTTTTGTCAGCGTGCTTTCAATTTTAACAATGCCTGTAATGATTGCAATCGCGCAATTATTACAGTGAAAATACAAAATGAAGTATTGCGATGCAATATGAAGTAATTTTCAATTATGAGGTATTTGCTTTTGCAAATATGAAGTAAAGTAAATCAAACTTATACGCCGTTAGGCGTACTTCATAGCGAAAGCTACTTCATATCAATAAGATACTTCATAAATCTGTAAAGATTTACTTCATTATTATGCAAAGCTTTGCTTTGCAAAAGGTGTGATTTTATGAAACTTATCGTTGCTATTATCAATAATGATGATGCTAATGCCGTAATGAATGGTGTTACAAAAGCGGGTTATTCAGCAACACGACTTTCCACAACAGGTGGATTTTTAAGAGCAGGGAATGTGACTCTTCTCTTAGGTGTTGAAAATAACAAGGTTGACGAAGTGATTAACATTATTGGTGAATATAGTAAACAACGCAAACAAATCACCCCAGTTAACACTACATATATAGGTGAATCAATGCTTTCTTCAATGCCCGTTGAAGTGACCATTGGTGGAGCAACAATTTTCGTTCTTGATGTGGAGCAGTTTTATAAGATATGACAGATTCAAAATTAGAAAAAATGAATATGCTTTATGAAACAGTTGCGCAGTCTGTGAGTCAGGGTAACTTTCCACATGGAGTTTTAGTGGAATGTGAAAACGAGCAAGACGGTGTCGACTTTGCTCACTATATTGCAAATTGCCTTGTATGTCGAGGAGAAACAAAGCCTTGCCTAAAATGTGCAGACTGTTTGAAAGCAGAAAAAGATGGTCACCCAGACATTTTTGAAACTGATGGTGTTAAAGGTAAAAGCAAGAATTTTACTGTTGATGCCGTCCGTGAAATCCGTAGCAATGCTTTTATTGTTCCAAATGAGAGCGATAAAAAGATATATATTCTTAAAAACGGACAAAATATGAATGAGCAAGCACAGAATGCTCTCTTGAAAATCCTTGAAGAACCACCAACTTATGTGTTCTTTATAATTGTAACAACATCACGAAGCACAATGCTTGAAACTGTTTTGTCACGTGTTCAGACTTATTCAATTTTAAGTGATGAAATTGAAATAAGTGAAAAAGAAGAAAATGCAGTTAAAAATTTTGTTGATGCACTACTCAGTGTTGACGAGTTAAAACTTATGGAAGCAACTGCAGTTTTTCAGAAGAATAATCAGTTCGCAAAATCGGTTATAATGCTTCTTTCAGAAGTGTTCCGCGACGCTCTTGTTAAAAAGAGTGGTTATACAAGACAAATGCGTTTCCCTGAACAAGTGAATGCATTATGTATGGCTCTCACATCAAAAAGTTTATTGCAACTTGTGTCCGTGTGTGACAAGTTGATTGAAGCGGTTGATAGAAATTGCAATAACAATCTTTTGCTTGTGAGAATGTGTTATGAATTTAAAGAGGCTATCGGAAGATAGATTTAATATAGGAGAAAATTTATGGTTGAAACTGTTGGAATCAGATTTAAAGACGGTGGCAAAATTTATGATTTTGATGCCGATGGTAAAAAGTTCGAAAAAGGTGATTATGCAATAGTTGAAACAGTTCGTGGTATGGAATGCGGACTTGTTGCAAAGGCAAATCACAAAACAAATGAAGACGATATTACCAAACCACTTAAAAAGGTTATCCGTGCAGCAACAGAAGAAGATGTGAAAACTCTTGCAGAGAATAAAGAAAAAGAGAAAGAAGCATTTAAAATCTGTGAAGGCAAAATTGAAGCACACGGACTTGATA
Source organism: Candidatus Fimenecus sp. (assembly GCA_045613685.1). Classification (GTDB taxonomy): domain Bacteria; phylum Bacillota; class Clostridia; order Oscillospirales; family Acutalibacteraceae; genus Fimenecus. The sequence goes on from JAZLBL010000048.1 coordinate 103,346, forward strand.
TGAACTTGGTAGATGTTGAATATACTTTTGACAGAAGTAAATTACTTTTCTATTTTACAGCTGACGGCAGAGTGGATTTTCGTGAACTTGTAAAGGATTTGGCGTCTGCATTCAGAACAAGAATTGAACTTCGCCAGATTGGTGTGCGTGATGAATCTCGAATGGTTGGTGGATTCGGTATCTGTGGCAGACCATTCTGTTGTAATACATTCTTAAACGACTTCCAACCTGTTTCAATTAAAATGGCAAAGGAACAAGGCTTGTCACTTAATCCAACTAAAATCAGCGGTACTTGTGGTCGTCTTATGTGTTGTCTTAAATATGAGCAGGACACATATGAACACCTTTTAAGAGTAACACCAAAGGTTGGTGCTATTGTTGATACACCTGACGGAAAAGGCAAGGTAATTGAAAACAACTTGATTACGGGAATGCTCAAAGTGACGTTAGACCGTCGTCCTGATGCGGCACCACTTGTTATTCACAGACATCAGGTAAAAATCCTTAAAGATGCAAGAATAAATGTTTCAAAAGAAGAATTAGAAGCACTTAAAGGAATTGAATAATTTAGTACTTGATTTTTGAAAATTATATGTTACAATGTAAACATAAACAATAAAGGGAGGTACATACACATGGCATACAAAATTACTGATGATTGCATTTCATGCGGCGCTTGCGCAGCTGATTGCCCAGTTGAAGCTATTTCTGAAGGAGACGGCATCTATGTAATCGACGCTGATACATGCATCGATTGTGGCGCTTGCGCAGATAGCTGTCCAGTTGCAGCTCCTATTGCTGACTAATTTAAATTATAAAAAAATGAACCATCGATTTTTCGATGGTTCTTTTTTTGTGCTTTATTCTGTTGCTTCATCTAAAAGACTTAAAATCTTTTCTCTTGAAAAATTATATTTTGTATTACAGAAATGGCAAACAACTTCTGTGTTTTCATCTTCTGCCATTTCTCGAAGTCCTTCTTCACCGGCACCGATGAGAGCCTTTGTGACTCTTTCAACACTACAATCACATTTGTATTCAATTTCTTGCGTATCAAGATATTGCATTTTAAATTCAGGCAAAACCTTTTCACAAATCTGTTCAGGTGTAAGACCTTCGGCAAGCATTGTTGTAACAGGTTTGATATTTTGTAATCCTTTTTCAACAAGTGAAATTGTATTTTCATCCGCTGTTGGAAGAAGTTGAATTAAAAATCCACCTGCTAAAAGTACATTTTCAGTTTCAGGGTCAACCAATACACCAAGAGCACAAACTGTTGGTGTCTGTTCACTTGTGAAATAATAAGCGGTAATATCTTCTGCAACTTCACCAGAAACTACCGGAATTTGTGCACAATATGGTTCTTTAAGTCCTAAATCTTTAATAACAGTCAAGAAACCATCTTTACCAATAGCGCCTGAAACATCAAGTTTCCCTTTTGCGTTTAATGGTAACTGAACATTTCTGTCACCGATATATCCCTTAACTTGACCCTTTGAGTTTGCAACCGCAACAACAGGGGATGCAGGACCACTACCATTCATTTTAACGGTGAGAGTATCTTTGTCACCTTTTAAAAGCACACCCATCATACCAGCTACTGTTATAAGTCTGCCAAGAGCCGCAGAACACACTTTTGATGTATTGTGAATATTTTGCATTTCTTGAACCATTTCAGTTGAGTCAACAGCTAAAATATAGAGAGTGCCGTCTTCTGAAATCATTCTAACAAGTTTGTTCATTTTAATTCATCCTTAAAAATTGTTTTAGTCTTTTTTGCGACAAAAGTAACTCTTTGTGAGTTATAAGTCACTTCATCATCTGTATATTCGTCATAGCATCCCAAAAGCTCAAATCCGCAGTCGTTGAGCATTTCAATAATTGTGAAAATGTCATAAGAATATTCTGAAAATGCTTCATGGTATCTTTGATAATTATCATCATCTTCATTTTTGATGAAGAAATCAAGCTCAATATCGGTCTTAAAGTTTTTGTCGTCATAGCTATTGTGCCATATGCAATAAACTTCATCCATATCATAGAAGAAAACATTGTCACCAAGAATTTTTTTGTGTTTATATGGGGTGTTCATATCAAAAATAAAAACACCACCCATATTCATAAAAAGAGAAATTCTTTTGAATGTTTCTTTAACCTTATCAAGACTATCAATGTGGTTTATTGTGTCAAGGCTTGAAACAGCACAGTCGATTGTGCCATATAAATCAAGGTTTTCACCACTCTGACAAAGGAAGATAGCGGGGGAGCCGAGCTCATATTTTTTCTCATTTGCAATGCTAAGCATATCTTCACTTGGGTCAACACCAATAATCTCATATCCTCTTTCTTCAAGCATAAAAGAGAGGGTACCTGTGCCACAACCCAAATCAAGCAAAAGCCCCCCGTTTATCCCGTTCTGAGATAACAGAGAGCATATTCTGTCTGTGATTTGTTGATAATCTACATTGTCAGTCAAAATATCATAGACCGACGAAAAAATATCATAACTCATTTCTCAAGTCTTCCAAAAACTATATCATAGCCATCAGTACCATATTGAAGACTACGGTTTACACGGCTGATTGTTGCAGTTGATGCACCTGTTTCAGCAACAATATCATTATAAACTTTCTTTTCTGTAAGCATTTTTGCAACAACACAACGCTGAGCCATTGAATGAAATTCTGTTAATGTGCAAAGGTCTTCAAAGAAATTATAACATTCTTCTTCGCTTTTAAGTTGCATAATACACTTTACAAGGAAATCTGTATTTTCATTTTTAAATGTCTTTTTCATAACGTATAAAACCTCCGTGGATTTCTTACATTAACATTTTAGCACATTAAAACTCGAAAGTAAACCTTTTTTATAAAAATAAATGCAAAATGATTCCAGGAATAACTGAGCAAAGATAGAGAATGCCTAAAATCTTAATATTTTCTTTAAGTTTTTTCTTGTTACGGAATAGAATAAGCAAGCCTGCGCCAGCATTTGTGCAAAGCCCTGCAATAAGTGAACCAAAACTGAGAGTGCCACTTATATATAGTTGTGTGAGCAAAATTGATGATGCACAGTTGGGGATAAACCCTATAATTGCAGCCAAAAATGGTTGCAAAACTGATTCTGAAAGTAAAAGGTGAGAGAATGTGTCTGTGCCGATAAAAGCCACAAAAAGGTCAATTATAACGGTGAATAAAAGTAAAAATCCAAAAACTTTAACTGTATGGATTAATGCAGGACGCAAAACTCCACCATTTTCTTCACAACCGCAATGGTCGTGCTCACAAAGGTCGTGAGAATGGTGATGATGTGAGTGATGGTGCTTCTTCTCAGTGAAATAGATAATGTAACCACAAATAAGAGCAATAATTATCTTTGTAACAAGCAGTTTAAAAATCTCAAAACCACCATTATGAGCAGTAGCAAGCAAAATAATCGCTTCGTCAGAAGTGGCAAGAAAAACTGCAATAAGAGTGCCAAGTGTGATAATACCACTTGAATAAAGGTTTGCACTCATTACCGAAAATCCACATTGTGGCACACAACCTAAAACTGTACCGATAAGTGGACCTGCAAAGCCTGCACGGGTAAAAATATGTTTGATTTTATCTTGCGCTCTGTGTTCTAAAAATTCAATAACTAAAAAAGCAATGAACAAAAAGGGGAGTGCTTTAAGAGTATCAGCAACAGCGTCAAGAAGAACATCAAAAATACCGCTGAATGAAAAAACAGGTACTTCGATGTGTGTGTGTAAAAATGTTGTCATTATGCGTTCTCCTTCGAGATGGGGATAATATATTTATTCAAAATCAATCATTTTTTCAATGGCATCTGCCATAACCTTGTGACCGAGATTAGTTGGATGAATTCCGTCAATAGCAAGGTCTTTTGGAGCATATTTTTTCTGTGCTTCATAAAAAACTTCTTGCATATTAAGTACCAATGCGCCGTGTTCAAGCGCTATATTTTTAATTATATCGCCATATTCGTCAACTTTTTGGTGGAATGGCAATTTAGCCTCAACAGCATCAGTCATAAATGGCATTATACCAAGAACTTGTGTGTCTGGCAATTCTGCTTTGAGTCTTCGATAAACCTCGCGAATATGTGGCTCAATAGGGCGCACAAGTGGTGGATAATCTTCTGGCACATAGTTTTCCCAAGCATCATTAACGCCAATAAGCATAATAATTACATCAGGCTTTAAGTTTATGCAGTCTTTTGTAAGTCGGTCATAAACGTGATATGTACGGTTACTTGCAATACCCTTAATCTCAACCTTTATGTCTTTGCTATACTTTTTAAAAATTTTTTTGAGCTGCAAAGCATAAATGTTTCTTCCCTTGATGTCTTTCATCATACGAAAATTGAATTTTGGGTCAGTTATACTGTCACCGATAAATAAAATTTTACTATCTTTTTTGATTTGAATTTTATCCATAATCTCACTTGCCTTTTTGATAATAAGAAAAGTATATCACAATTTTAAGATAATCTCAATATTGAACACAAAAATCCCCACCGATTTCTCGATGGGGGATTGTATATGTTATTATTAGCAAAGTGGAGAATAAAAATTTAATTTATTCTCTGACCTTTTTATTTATATAAATTGCGTAAACAAGAGGAATAATTGTCAAAAATACAGGTGCTATATATAGGGACAAGGCATTTTCAACATTAAATATAGAAAGTGAATTTACCAAACAATGTGTTACGATACACGGAACAATCGATTTGCTTTTATGGAATATAATAACGAATAAATAGCCTATTGAAGTTGCGTAACATATCTGAATTAAAGTAGGAATCAAATCTGCACCATTTATCAAATTAATTATATGACCTGCTCCAAAAGTAATGGCACTTACAATTATGGCGCTTTTAACACTGTTTTTTGCCATCATTTTGAATAAAAAGCCCCTGAAAATAATCTCTTCTATAAATCCAATATTAATCATTGTTAAAATATGAAAAACTATCTCGTTTGATGAATGGTTAATATTAAAACCATTCCACAAATTAACTGTTACAATAATCAACAATGGTATAAAGTATAAATATTGTCTTGCATTTTCAACCTTTTTTAGACCATAATATGATGTTCTTTTTAACACCAGTATTATAACTATTAAACACACAGATAATATTGTATTGGCAATAAATCCAACACAACTTGTTTCTCCGAAGTTTTGAACACAAAGGGAATTAACTACGAGATATACGATGATTAACAAAATGCAAAATAATGTTTCGTGCTTTTCAAATGCTTTAGTCATAAAAATCTCCACACACTCTTGATTTACAATTGAATTATATCATTACCATTCTAAAACTGCAACAAAAATCCCCTTGGATTGCTCCAAGGGGACTGTTTATTTATGATATTCCGAATAATTAGATACTAATTATTTGTTTTCAGCGATTGCTGCCTGTGTGGCAGTTAGCAATGTGGGGAATTATTTTATGCCATAAACTTTATTAAATACAAAATCAACATATGCACGGGGTAAAAGGCATAGAAACCATATTGCATAATTTTGCTTGATTTTCCTTTTTTGCCCCCATAAAACCATATTGGAATAAGGGAGAGCACTGCAAAACCTTGAGAAGGTATTTCAAAGGTTTTGCCGAGAATTTCAATGGGAAATACCTGTCCCTCAAAGAAAACAATATTGATAAGTACCATTGCCACAAACTGAGCAAGCCAAGCAAACGGGAAATTTCTCAGAAGATAGAACATTACAACCGTAAGCATACCTAAGAAGCCGTAATCCACAAAGCCAAGAATTGATGTAATACAAATTAAAGCCAACCACAAAACAGAAAGTGCAATATTCTTTGCAGTTCTGTTTTTCTTTGCTTTATCAATTACATTTATTGCAAGCAAGCCCAAAAGAAGTGTAAATAATACATTCTGATGAAAAGGGTTAAACAATCTGCTACTATAAAAGAGATTGAATGGAATTTCGGTGACTATTGCGAATCCTAAAAGTCGCAATGCATACTTTTTGAAATTTGAGGTGTAAACAAAGCCCTCTGCAATCTGAAAAGCAAAAATTGGAAAAGCCATTCTACCAATATAGGTCATCCAATCGCCAAAACTCATATAGGTTGCCCAGATATGGTCACTCAGCATAAGAATAACTGCAATTGTTCTAAGCATATTTGAAGTAAGTCCACCAAATGGAAGTTTCACCAGAGGACTATTTATAGGGAGTTTAGTTTTGATATTTTCTTTCACATTACTCACTCCTTTTTATTTTTCAAGTTCATTATAACATAAAGCTTTGCCATTCACAAGAAAAATTCCCTTGGATTGCTCCAAGGGGACTGTTTATTTATGATATTCCGAATAATTAGATACTAATTATTTGTTTTCAGCGATTGCTGCCTGTGTGGCAGTTAGCAAAGTGGGGAATTCCTGTTTTTGTTATTTATGGATATACATTCTTGACATATCGTTCTCGTCGTTACATTGCACCATACAGAAAAAATCCCAACCGTATCTTTCATAAAAACCTGTGTGGTCAGTAACTAAATATACAGGGGAAATACCTGCTAATTTCAAGTCTTCAACTGCCATATTAAGTAAATGTCCCGCAATTCCTTGTCTTCGGTGTTTTTCTTCTGTAAAAACAGCACAAATATTTGGAGAAAGGTCCGTTCGCTCATGAAAATCGTTTTCAATAACACCCAGACCACCGATAATGTGACCTTCGTGCAAACAAAGATACCATCCGTATTCGGTTTTATTTTGCAAGTATGAGGTCATACATTCAAGATACGCTTCGGTGGGTGCCGACCATTTACTGCTGAACCACTCCGCTGCTCGAAGCATCAGTTCAGGCTTTTCCCGAAGTGTAATATATTGAT
>JAZLBL010000049.1:0-9911 GCA_045613685.1 Candidatus Fimenecus sp.
ACCGTCTTCCCTCACGCGGCGTTGCTGCATCAGGCTTTCGCCCATTGTGCAATATTCCCCACTGCTGCCTCCCGTAGGAGTCTGGGCCGTGTCTCAGTCCCAATGTGGCCGTTCAACCTCTCAGTCCGGCTACTGATCGTCGACTTGGTGAGCCATTACCTCACCAACTATCTAATCAGACGCGAGCCCATCTTTCAGCGATAAAATCTTTGGTACATCACCGATGCCGATAATGTACATCATGCGGTATTAGCGACCGTTTCCAGCCGTTATTCCCCTCTGAAAGGCAGGTTGCTCACGTGTTACTCACCCGTCCGCCACTAAGATTAAAATTCATTTGACCGAAGTCGCATTCCTTAAAATCTCCGTTCGACTTGCATGTGTTAGGCACGCCGCCAGCGTTCGTCCTGAGCCAGGATCAAACTCTCTAAAAAATTGTATTAATCAGATTTCTCTGTACTAATCATTTTCTAAAGTGCTTTTAGCTCTTTACTTCTTTTAACTCAAAAACGCTTAGCGTTTATTTAACTCTTTTGTTATCCAAAAGAATTACTGTTTCTTGTATCTTCTGTCGAGTACTTTCATACCCTCAAAGAATCTACAGGGTTCCTTTTATTATCTCGTCGTTGTTTAATTTTCAAGGTTCAGTCTGTCCAGCCCGTTTTCGCGGGTGGAGTTTTATTGTACCAAAACTCCGCAAACTTGTCAACAGTTTTTTCAAACTTTTTTCAGTTTTTTACTATCGAGCGTTTGTCTCTCGCAGACAGCTTGCATATAATACCACAACGAAATCGACTTGTCAACAACTTTTTTAAAATTTTTTAAAAATTTTTTCGACATTTTTTCAACACTATTATATATAGTATATATGCCCTAAAAACACACTAATTATATGTGTTGAGAATAAATGCTTTTCTGTTGGTAAACATAGTAAGGATAAAATATTTTGGAGCGATTAAAATGAATACCAATATTAAAACTCGTTCAAGAGTACATCTTCTTTGGCAAATCGTTGCAATCATATTAGTCAATGTGATTGTTATCACTGCTATTGCATATACCTATGCCGAAACACGAGAAACTCTTTCACAAATTGGCTCTCGCGGACAAGAAGTCAGACAAATTCAGCAAAAGCTTCGACAACTTGGATTATATTCAGGCTCAGTTGATGGTGTTTATGGCACGGCAACGCAAAAAGCAGTAAGACAATTCCAGAAAAATTGCGGAATTACCGCAGACGGAATCGCCGGACCTAAAACATTATTATATTTAGGGCTTGGCTCGGGTGGTGGCTCATCTGCTGGTGGATACAGTTCAAGTGATGTATATCTTCTCGCGAGAATTATCGGTGCAGAAGCTCGCGGCGAAAGTTACACAGGACAAGTTGCCGTTGGCGCAGTTGTATTGAACAGAGTTAGACATTCATCGTTCCCCGACACCATAGCAGGTGTTGTTTATCAATCAGGCGCATTCTCGGCTGTGCGTGATAGCAACTGGAATGTTGCGCCTAATGACACCGCAAAGAAAGCGGCACAAGCAGCAATTAATGGTTGGGACCCAACAGGTGGAGCTATATACTATTACAATCCTGCAAAAACTAGTAACCAATGGATTAGGTCAAGACCCGTTGTGACAACGATTGGAAGACATGTGTTTTGTAAATGATGAATTCAGAGTGCAGAATGCAGAATTAAATACAAAACTCCATTCTCGATTGAGAATGAGTTGTTTTATGTTTTAAAGATTTCGACAAATTAGGAGTTTGTCTGTCTCTTTCAAACTGTAATATTACCTTGCGTCCCTCTGACGAGGGAGGTGGCAAAATCTTTGATTTTGACGGAGAGAGATAAAATTGTGACTACCCCTCAGTCGCTACGCGACAGCTCCCCTGACAAGGGGAGCCAAGAATACACATATAAAACAGTTAGACAAATTCAAATTTGTGCAAAAGGGGATGGCAAAAGCCATCCCTTTAATGACATATTATTTGTATTTCTCACAGAGATATCGCATTGCGAGTTTATAACCGCCGAGTCCTTTGCCGATGATATGTTCTTCACAAGCCATACCCGCGTATGAGATTTGTCTAAAATCTTCGCGTTTGGTTACATCTGAAATATGAACTTCAACTGCTGGGAGTCCCACGGATTTAAGAGCATCTAAAATCGCAATACTTGTATGGGTATATGCGGCAGGATTTATGATGATTCCATCGACATTGTCATACGCTTCTTGAATTTTATCAACTATATCCCCTTCATGGTTTGATTGATAGCATTCAACTTCGCAATCAAGCTCATTTGCCCATTGTTCAATATCACAAAGCAAGGTTTCATAATTTTGATTACCATATATTTCAGGCTCACGGATTCCAAGCATATTTATATTTGCTCCATTAATTACAAGAATTTTCATAGAGTAACATCTCCTTTACAATTCTGTTTGCTACTTCATCTATTGTGCCATTGCCGTCAACTTCAATATCCGCAAATTGACGGTAAAGTGGCATTCTTTTTTCATAAAGCGTTTTTACGCCGTGCATTTGTGAGAGTGGTCTGCCGTCAGTTGCCAACAACTGAACATCACGATTGATAAAAATGATAATTCCGTTTTGCTTTAAAGAATTATAGTTTTCAGGTCGGGTTACAACTCCCCCACCTGTTGCAATTATCTGACTTTTTTCTTTGCCCGCAATATTCACCGCAACATTCTCACACCAACGGAAATAATCTTCTCCCTTTTCAGCGAAAATCTCAGGGATTGGTTTATTCTCTGTATTCACAATCATTTCGTCGGTGTCAATAAAGTCTTTTTTCAAAAGTTGCGCAAGTCGTTTACCTATTGTAGATTTGCCACAACCAGCCATACCTATAAGAACAATATTACACATTTGCAATGTAAGTGAGCGTTCAATCTGTTCACAAATTTTATTATCTATAATCGTATCAAAAAAGATTTCGTGTGCTTTTTTAGCCTGTGCAACAAGCATTGAAAGACCAGCTGAAGATGGAATATTTCTCTTCTCAGCATCTAAAATCAATCTTGTTTTTAGTGGATTATACACAACATCAAGCACACCTGAAAGATTTGGGAATCGGTCAAGGTCAACAAGCGTATTAAGATTATCTGGATACATTCCCACGGGAGTTGTATTGACAATAACATCTGCATCAGTATGCTTTATATACATATTAACATAGTTATCATTGCCATTTTGCGAAAGAACAACTATTTCTTTTGCGCCTTTATCATGAAGCACCGCTTGCACTGTTGCAGATGCTCCACCTGAACCAAAAACAAGAATCTTTTTATTATGTATATCTATTTTTGATTTTCTGAGCAAATATTCAAAACCGAAATAATCAGTATTATATCCAAAAAGTTTTCCGTTACGAATTACTATTGTATTAACTGCTCCGACTTTCTTCGCTTCAGGAGAAATCTCATCAAGATATGGTATAACTGCTTTTTTATATGGAATTGTTACGTTTATACCCTTAAAGTTCTTTTCACACATAAACTTTTCAAGGTTTTTAGGTGCAATTTCAAACAGATTATAGTTATCATTGCCGAGAGCCTTATGTATCTGTGGTGAAAAACTATGAGGTAAATGTTCACCTAAAAGTCCGTACATTTTATTTGTTATCCTTTTCTTCTTGGTAATCACGAGAGATGCTCATAATCTTTTCATAGAGCTCACGAGAATATGCATCCAATTCTTCACCCGCAAGATTACCTATGCGGTCAAGCACTTCTTTTTCTCGTTGTTCATCTAAAACGGGAAGATTATTTTCTTTTTTATATTCTGCCACTTGCAAAGACAACGCCATACGCTCTTTCCAAAGAGCAATTATCTGGTCATCTATGCTATTTATTTGTTCTCTGATTTTTGAAAGGTCATTCATAATATCACCTTATAAAAGTATATCTAACATTGTAATAGCTGCAACTGCTTCTACCACTGGTACGGCTCTTGGCACAATGCAAAGGTCGTGTCTGCCGACAATTTCTAATTCTTTTTCTGTTTTTTCTTTCAAACTTACACTATTTTGAATTTTAGAGATTGATGGAGTTGGTTTGATGGCAACATTAAAGAGAATTGGCATTCCGTTTGTGATTCCACCATTTATTCCACCCGCATTATTAGTCTTTGTTTTAATTTCACCATTTTCAATGCAGAATTCATCGTTGTTTTCACTACCATAAAGAGTAGTCGCTTCGAATCCGTTACCAAATTCAATGCCTTTAACTGCGGGGATTCCGAAAATATTTTTAGCAAGCAAATTTTCAATGCCATCAAACATTGGGTCGCCAAAACCTGCTTTAACACCAGTTATTGCACATTCAATGACACCACCGACAGAGTCGCCCATAAGTCTTGCTTTTTCAATTTCATCTTTCATCTGTTCCCCTTGTTTATCGTTGATTACAGAGAATTCTTTTTTATCAATATTATAGTTTTTAATGCTTATTGGATTAAATTTCTCGTCTTTTACATCTTTAATTGAGAGAATATGAGCCTGAATATCAACACCCATCTCTTCTAAAATCTGCATACATACTACACCAGCAAAACAAAGCGGTGCTGTAAGACGACCTGAAAAATGTCCACCACCTGAAGCATCATTAAATCCGTCATATCGCATATATGCTGAATAGTCTGCGTGTGATGGTCTTGGTGTATCCATTATATTTTCATAATCTGCCGAATTTTGATTTTCATTATATATGACCATACATAGTGGCGCACCACAAGTTGTATCATTTATAAGTCCTGATAAAATTTCAGGTTTGTCCGTTTCAAATCGTTTAGTTGAATAAGCATTTCTTCCTGGTGCACGACGCTCCATAAATGCCATAACTTTTTCCATATCTATTTTTTTGCCTGCGGGAAGTCCGTCAATTACAACGCCAATAGCTTTTGAATGTGATTGACCAAAAATAGATATTTTAATTTTATTTCCCATCATTGATGACATTTGCTTTTCCCCCTAAACTGTTAAAATCTTCAAAGAAGTGCGGATATGATTTTTCTATTGCTTCCGCACCGAAAATATCCACGGGTAATGAGCAAAGGCAACTAAGAATTGCTGCCGACATTACAATTCTGTGGTCATTAGCACCTTCAACTCGTCCACCGATTAAATCATTTTCACCCCAGACAACTAGTCCGTCATCTGTTTCACTGACTGCTGCGCCAACCTTTGAAAGCAGTGCTTCTGTAGTTGCAATTCTATCACTTTCTTTAAGTCGCAAGCGACTTGCATTGACAATATGAGTAACGCCCTTGTCGCACATTGCACCCATTACCGATATAATAGGTACTAAATCGGGAATATCCCCACCATTAACCATTGTACCCATAAGTTTATTCTTTTTTACTGTTATTTCGTCATAGTTTATTTCAACACTTGCGCCCATTCTTTTGAGAATGTCAAGGATTTTCTTATCCCCCTGTGTAGAGTTTATATCGAGTCCTGAAACTGTTACACCATCTTTTGACAAAGCTCCTGCACAGAGAAAGAATGCAGAATTAGACCAATCGCCATCAATAGTGATTTCTTCTGGCGAAATATATCTTTGATTACCTTTTATTATGTATGTATTTTCTGACTCTTGAATTTCAATGCCAAATTTTTTGAGCATATCAACAGTCATATTAATATATGATTTTGACTCTATCGGTGGAATAAGCTTAATTTTGCTATCACCATCTAATAATGGTAATGCAAAAAGCAAGCCACTGATAAATTGCGAGCTCACATTCCCCGCTAATTCATATTCACCACTTTGTAATTCACCTGTTATGTGTAGTGGAAACTCGTTGTCAGTTTCAAAAATTACGCCTTTTTTCTCTAACTCTTCTTTTAAAGGTGATAATGGTCTTTGGGGTAATCTGCCGTGAGCATTTATTATTGTATCAATTCCCAAAGCAGAAACGAGTGGTAATAAAAATCTCAAAGTTGAGCCACTTTCACCACAGTCGAATGCTGCCGTTTTATTAAATTTCTGTGGTGTTACTAAAATCACATTATCATTTACAGAAACTTTTGCACCAAGATTTTTAAGGCATTCCAAAGTAGCCGCAATGTCTTTTGATAACACATTACAGTTGATTTTTGTTGGCTCATTAGAAAGTGCCGAGCAAATAAGCACTCTGTGAGCGTGTGATTTTGATGAAATTGCCTTGATTTTTCCTGACAATATTGCAGGGGTGCATCTCATTTCCATTTTTATTTCAATCCTAATTCAACAAAGTCTTTAAGTTGGTCAATATTTATCTTGTGAATTTTGCAAAGCCCGTATTCTTCTGGCACAATAAGAGAAATCACATCACGACTTCTCTTTTTGTCAGTCAATGACACTTTATAAAGCTCATCTGCTGAAAAGCCGCAACTTGTTGGCAAATTATTCTTCTGGAGAATTGGCAAAAGTACATCTGAATAGTCATCATAAGAAAGTCCTAATTCAAAAGCACCCTTTGTTGCAATTACCATACCCATCGCAACTGCTTTTCCGTGAGAAATTTTGTAATTACTACATTTTTCAATGGCATGACCTATTGTGTGACCAAAGTTGAGAAGTTTTCTCTCACCTTTTTCAAATTCGTCGTTGCTCACCACATCGCGCTTGATTTCAACACAACGCTTGATTACATATTCAATATTTTCTTTTATGTTATTCTCATTTAAGAATGTTAAGAAATCTGCATCTAAAATCATACCATATTTAATGATTTCAGCACAGCCTTCGTTGAATGTTTCATCAGGCAAAGTATTAAGTGTTTCACAATCTGCAAAAACTGCGATAGGTTGATAGAATGCACCGCACAAGTTTTTGCCTGCATTAAGATTTATTGCAGTTTTACCACCCACCGATGAATCCACCATTGAGAGTACAGTTGTTGGAATCTGCACAAAATCAACGCCACGAAGATATGTACTTGCCACAAAGCCCGTAAGGTCACCAACAACTCCACCACCGAGTGCTATAAAAAGGTCTGTTCTTGTTATATTGTTTTCTGCACAGAATTCTTGAATTTTAATAAAGTTTTCAACACTTTTTGAATTTTCACCATGTGGCACTATGTATTCAAAAACGGTAAAACCACTTTTTTCAAGACTTGATTTTACTTTTTCACCATAGAGTGAATACACATTATCGTCGGACACAATTACTGCTCTGCAAGGTCTTTTAATTTCTGCAATCATTTCACCAACAGAGTCTAAAAAGTCTGAACCAATGTGCACATTATATTCTTTTGATGCAGTTACTCGAACTTTTTCCATATTTGTCACCCCGCAACAAACCAATAAACTAAATTATATTATATCAAACTTTATACTATACAGTCAATTTTATTTCAAAAGAAAAAGGGACGATATAAATCATCCCTACAATATTATTTCTTTTCGTGTTTTTTCATTTCTTGAATGGAATACTGCTTGTTACATTTTGAACAATGAAAAACATTATAATAAAACTCAACATCACCAATCAAGAAAGTATCACCTAACGAAAAATCATAATCCTTTGCTTCTGGCGATTTAGAGTTAACAATCTTACTTACCTTTTGAATTTCTAATTTATCTTTACAAAAAGGACAATAGTGCTTTTTAAAATAAGTATAAAACAGACTTTCACCAATGAATTTTTTGTTTTTCATTGTCATTCCCCTTCCACTTTATTTTGCACTCTGCGTTTTTCATTTTGCACTTATAACATATATAAGCCTGATTTTTTCATAGCCTTATTGAGTGTTCTTTGTGCAAAGCGACTTGCTTTTTCTGCACCATTTTTTGCGCACTCGTTAAGATATGCTTTGTCATTGATAAGACGGTTAAACTCTGTCTTGAATGGACGAAGTTCTTCAACAACTGCTTCTGCAACTGCTGATTTAAAATCGCCATAGCCCTTGCCGTCAAAGTCCTTTTCAATTTGTTCATAAGAAAGACCTGTGCAACAAGAATAAATACCCATAAGGTTGTTGATACCATCTTTGCCGTCTGCGAATCTTACTTTTGCTTCACTGTCAGTAACTGCACTCTTAATCTTTTTCACAATTACATTGTCATCATCAAGCATTGAGATGTAGCCCTTTGGATTTGTGTCAGACTTGCTCATTTTTGATGTTGGGTCTTGTAATGACATAACTCTTGCACCAACCTTGCCGATAAATGGTTCAGGAAGTGTGAATGTGTTGCCATAAACTGTATTGAAACGCTCTGCAATATCACGAGCAATTTCAAGGTGTTGTTTCTGGTCAGCACCGATTGGCACATAGTCAGCCTGATAAAGAAGAATGTCAGCAGCCATCAAAATTGGATATGTAAACAAACCTACATTTACATTTTCAGGGTGCTTTTCACTCTTATCTTTAAACTGTGTCATTCTTGCAGCTTCACCAAACTGTGTGCAACAATTCAAAAGCCAAGCAAGTTGAGCGTGTTGTGGCACGTGGCTTTGAATAAACACAATGCTTTCTTCTGGGTCAAGACCTAATGCCAAAAGAATTGCATAAAGTTCCATTGTATTTTTGCGAAGAGTTGCAGGTTCAGGACGAACTGTAAGAGAATGCAAATCTGCAACTGCATAAAGACAATTATAATCGTCTTTCATATTCTTCCAGTTTTTAAGTGCACCAAGATAGTTGCCCAAAGTTGGTGTGCCTGTTGGTTGAATCGCACTTAAAACTATTTTCTTCTTTTCTACGGTGTTTTCCATTTATATATCACCTTTGCTAAAATTTATATCTTATATATTAAACTATTTTTCAAGAGTTTTGTCAACAAAAATTACGGGCGATTCGCAAATCGCCCCTAGAAAATTTCTTATTCTCTTTCGAGATATGCTCGTGCCACAATTTTGAGTTGCTCAACAGTTTTAAATGTTGCACCCGACTCAATAATTGCAGTTTGAACTGAAATCGGCAAAGTGTCAAAATACGCTTTTACTTCTTCATTCATATTCTTCATAAAAAATCACCTCGGTAATATTTTACCAAGGTGATAATTGTTTATTCTATAAAACTTTTGATAAGAAATCTTTAAGTCTTGGATTTTGTGGATTTTCGAAGAAATCTTTTGGATTATTTTCTTCAATAATCTTGCCTTCGTCCATAAAGATAACTCTTGTTGCAACTTCTTTTGCAAATCCCATTTCGTGAGTAACAACAACCATTGTCATACCCTCACGAGCAAGGTTTTTCATAACATCAAGAACTTCGCCAACCATTTCAGGGTCGAGAGCACTTGTTGGCTCGTCAAAAAGCATTACTTCAGGTTCCATACAGAGTGCACGAACAATGGCAACACGCTGTTTCTGACCACCTGAAAGTTGACTTGGATAAGCATCTGCTCTGTCTTTAAGTCCAACACGGTCTAAAAGTTCAAGAGCTTTCTTTTCGGCGTCTTCTTTGCTTTTGCCCAAAAGTGTCATAGGTGCTTTTGTCATATTTTTAAGCACATTCATATTGGGGAAAAGGTTGAAGTGCTGGAACACCATACCCATTCTCTGACGGTGTGTATTGATATTTGTTTTCTTATCAGTAATATCAACACCATCAAAGTTGATTGTACCTGATGTTGGAATTTCAAGAAGGTTGAGTGAACGAAGGAATGTTGATTTACCTGAACCTGAAGGACCGATAACAACAACAACTTCGCCTCTTTTTATTTCAGCGTCAACACCGTCAAGCGCTTTGACATCTCCGCCGTTATAATATCTTTTAAGTCCTGAAACTTTAATAATATTATCGTTCACTTCGACGCAGCCTCCTTTCAATCAGTTCAAACACTTTAGTAAGAACAACAACTGTGAAAAGATAGATAATTGCAACTGCAATAAGAGGCATAAATGCTTCGAATGTTCTGCCTCTGATAAGGTCGCCTGCTTTTGTAAGATCCATAATT
>JAZLBL010000050.1:0-1975 GCA_045613685.1 Candidatus Fimenecus sp.
TTATCTTTATTATTGGTTTTTGTTATGCTTTTCTCTATTGTTGGTTGTGGTAAAGAAGAGCCTGTTGACGACACTTCAACAACTACAACAGAAGCGATAAACAACAATGATGTTGAATCATCAACAAGTGAAACTACTACAAAACAAACACAGAAACCAACAGAGACAACCACTAAAAAATCTTCTGATGAAACTACAACAAAGAAAACAGCGTCAACACCTGTTACTATCAAGAAAAAAGATTTTGGTAATGGTCAGATTGTGTTCTATCCTTCAAATATTCAAGAATCAAATATTACATACCCTATCATTGCCTTTGCTAATGGTACAGGATTTTCTTATGATATATATGAAAACTTGCTTATTGAACTCGCGAAAGGCAAGTATATTGTAATTGCAAACACAGAGACTATGTCTGCTGACGGTACGGCACAACTCGATTCTGTTGAGTTTTTAATTGCTCAAAGTAAGAATTCGTCAAGTATTTTCTATAATAAAATCAATGTGAATAAAATTGGTCTTGCAGGTCACTCACAAGGCGGACAAAGTGCAGTCAATGCTGCAGCCACTGATTCAAGAATTGGTTGCGTTGTTTCATTTGCTGGTTGCAACTATCCTTCTGAAGCAGAAAAACTTTCTGCACCAACATTCTTTATTGGTGGCTCTGCAGATATGATTGTTCTTACAAAGCAATGGGTTCTTCCAGCTTATGAAAATTGCAAAGGCCCTGCAGTTTATGCTTGTAAGACAAATGCAATACACACTCGTTGTTGCACAAATCCAACTGAATATTCTGGATATACTGTCGCTTGGTTTGACGCTTGGCTTAAAAATGATACAAACGCTTTAAAGAAATTTAAAGATGGTGGAAAACTCTCTCAGGACAGCGCATGGCAAGACTTCCAGTGCAAAGGAATATAAAGTTACAATCAAAATGAAAGACGCTCTGAAATTAATCAGAGCGTCTTTTTTATTGTTTTATAACTTATTAATATCCGCGTCGGTAATCATATGGAAACCTGCGTCTTCAAGTGCTTTTTCTGCTGCATTATTATCAGCCACGCGAAGAACAACATAAGCGTGTTTTTCTGTTCGAGCCATAAACGCGTAAAGATATTCCATATTGATATCGGCTTTATCTAAAACCTCAAGTGCCATTGAAAGTTTGCCTGGTTGGTCACCAATTTTAACACCCACAACATCTGTCATTTTAATAAGGTAACCAGCATCCTGTAATGCTTTTGTTGCAGTGTCATTGTCATTTACAATAAGACGAAGAATACCAAAATCTTCAGTATCAGCGATTGAAAGTGCTCTCATATTAACATTATTATCCGCAAGAGTTTTTGTAATATCAACTAATGCACCTTTTTTATTTTCAACAAATATGGTTAATTGTTTTAATGACATAATATTATCCCCTTTCTATTAGTCGTAAAGCTTACGTTTATCAATAACACGAACTGCTTTGCCTTCGCTACGAGCAATGCTCTTTGGTGCAACAAGGTGAACAGATGGGTTGATACCGAGCATAATTTTCATAGCGTTTGCAAGTGCTTTTTCTTGTGATGTGATGCCACCAACTGTATCAGAGAACTTGTCAGGATTCATTTCAACAAGAACATCGAATGTATCGTTATTATTTACACGGTCAATAACAATCTGATAGTTAGGCTGATATCCTTCATTAAGGAGAACAGTTTCAATCTGACTTGGGAATACGTTAACACCACGGATAATGAGCATATCGTCACTTCTACCCATTGGTTTAGCCATTTTAATGAATGTTCTTCCACAAGAACATTTTTCACGAGTAAGAACACAAATGTCTCTTGTGCGGTAACGAAGAAGTGGGAATGCTTCTTTATCAAGAGCTGTGAATACTAATTCGCCCTTGCTACCCTCTGGTAAAACTTCACCTGTTTCAGGGTCAATGATTTCTGCTAAGAAATGGTCTTCGTTAATATGCATACCT
>JAZLBL010000051.1:0-9105 GCA_045613685.1 Candidatus Fimenecus sp.
CGTCGTTTGCGCCGTAGCAACGAACAGCAGCTCTTTCACCGTCTGAATATTTTGTTTCGTTAACGATTTTGAGTTCGCTTGTATAGAAATCATATTCTGTTTCAACATATGTGAAACCGTTGATTCTTGAAATAATCATAGCAGCGTCTTTGCCGAGACCGTTAAGGATAACGCGAAGTGGTTCTTTACGAACTTTGTTAGCTGTCTTTGCGATACCGATAGCACCTTCAGCAGCAGCAAATGATTCGTGACCTGCAACGAATGCGAAACACTTTGTTTCTTCTTTAAGAAGCATTGCGCCAAGGTTACCGTGACCAAGACCAACGTCTCTCTGTTCAGCAACTGAACCAGGGATACAGAAAGCCTGAAGGCCTTTACCAATAACAGCAGCAGCTTCAGAAGCTGTTTTTACACCTGATTTAAGTGCAAGTGCAACACCGAGTGTATAAGCCCAAACAGCATTTTCGAATGCGATTGGCTGAACACCTTTAACGATGCCTTCAACATCGATACCTTTTGATTCGCAAAGAGCTTTTGCGTCTTCGAGAGAAGCAATACCATATTCAGCAAGACATTTCTCGATTTTAGCCATACGTCTTTCTTTGCCTTCAAATCTTACATCATTAGCCATTTTAGTATCCTCCTTCTCTTATTCTTCTCTTGGGTCAATGTATTTTGCAGCATCTGCAAAACGACCATATGAGCCTGTGTTGTTCTTAAGAGCTGTAGCAGCATCCATACCGTGACGGATATCTTCCATCATCTTGCCGAGCTTAACGAACTCATAACCGATAACCTGGTCATCAGCGTCAAGTGCCATTCTTGTGATATAGCCTTCAGCCATTTCCATATAACGAACGCCCTTAACTTTTGTTGAGAACATTGTACCAACCTGTGAACGAAGGCCTTTACCAAGGTCTTCAAGACCTGCACCAACAACAAGACCGTCTTCTGAGAAAGCAGACTGTGAACGACCATAAACGAGCTGGAGGAAGATTTCTCTCATAGCTGTATTGATCGCGTCACAAACAAGGTCTGTGTTAAGGCATTCAAGAAGAGTTTTGCCAGGAAGAATTTCAGCAGCCATAGCAGCTGAGTGAGTCATACCTGAACAACCGAGAGTCTCAACAAGAGCCTCTTCAACAATACCATCTTTAATGTTAAGTGTGAGTTTACATGTACCCTGCTGAGGAGCACACCAACCGATGCCGTGTGAGAAGCCAGAAATATCTTTAATTTCATAAGCTTTTACCCATTTTCCTTCTTCAGGAATTGGAGCAGGACCGTGGTGAGGACCTTTAGCTACACAGCACATTTTTTCAACTTCATGTGAGTAGTTAATCATAATAAATGAAAACTCCTTTCATAATTTAACGGAATAATTCCTATCTTATAAATTATACAATTACTTGTCCCATTTTTCAATAGTTATTTTGACAAAAGATTGACAAAGAAAGAGAAAAATATAGGTATAATTGTATTATAGGTAGAAATTAAAGGAAATAAACAAAAAAGTAGGGGACGATGCTCACATCGTCCCGCTTTTAATAGTTACATTGATTCTGGTGTTGAAATGCTGAATGTTTTGAGAATGTTTGTAATAACATTCATAACACAAGTGCAAAGGAAGATTCGAGCCTGCATAAGTGCTTCATCTTCAACTGCAACACGACAAGCATTATAGAACTTGTGGAAAAGTGTTGCCAAGTCGATGCAATAACGAGTAATTTTTGCAGGGTCATAGTTCTTTGCAGAGTTTACAATTTCGTCTGTAAGTGATGCCAAATGACGGATAAGCTCGATTTCTTCAGGTGCTGTAAGGAGTTTAAGCTCATCCTTTGTACAGTCACGAACTGTTACACCGTCTGCTTCAACCTTACGAAGAATACTGTGAATACGAGCATTTGCGTATTGGCAATAGTAAACTGGGTTCTGGCTTGATTGTTCAACTGCCAAATCAAGGTCAAAGTCCATCTGTGAACCAGGTTCACGCATATTGAATAAGAAACGAACTGCATCAACAGGAATATCTTCAAGCAAGTCAACAAGTGTAATTGCCTTACCTGTTCTCTTTGACATTCTAACAACTTCACCATCTCTTGTAAGACGAACAAGCTGCATAAGAATAACATCAAGTCTGTCACTATCAAGGTCAAGTGCTTCAAGAACACCCTTCATACGAGCAACGTGGCCGTGGTGGTCTGCACCCCAGATGTTAATTGCCTTGTCAAAGCCACGAGTAACGAGTTTGTTCTTATGATAAGCAATATCAGCTGCAAAATATGTTGGGTTACCATTCTGACGGATAAGAACATCATCTTTAAGTTCAAGCTTGTCGATTTCTTCCTGAGTTTTGCCCTGACGAGTGAGCATTTCTGTCTGCACTTTGATGTTGTTATACCAAACTGCACCATCTTTTTCATAAGTTAAGCCTTTGTTTGTGAGATAGTCAATAACTTCTTTAACAGCACCGCTATCGTGAAGAATACTCTCTTTAAACCAGGTTTTGTATTCGATACGATACTTAGCCATATTAGCTTTCATATTTTCAATGTTTTTAGGAAGAGCAAATTCAACAAGAGCTTTTCTTCTTTCGTCTTCACTCTTATTGATATATTCATCGCCGTAAACATCTGAGAATTGTTGTGCTCTTTCTTTGATATCTTCACCATGATAGCTATCTTCAGGAAGTTCAACTGCATCTTCACTCTTGAAAATCTGCTGATAACGAATATCAAGTGAAAGACCGAATTTTTCAATTTGATTACCTGCATCGTTGATATAGAATTCTCTTTCAACCTCATAGCCTGCCATATCAAGCACTGCCGCAAGACAGTCACCCAAAGCACCACCACGGGCATTACCCATATGCATTGGTCCTGTTGGGTTAGCAGAAACGAATTCAACATTGATTCTCTTGCCCTGACCATAGTCGCTTCTACCATAATCTTTGCCGAGCGCCTTTACATCAAGAAGAATATCTGCATAGAAATCCTTTGAAAGTGTAAAGTTGATAAATCCTGCTCCGGCAACTGTGCAAGAATCAAAATATGTGCCGTCAAGCTGAATGTTTTTTGCAACAATATCTGCAATCATTTTTGGTGCACGACGAAAAACCTTTGCACATACAAATGCGATGTTTGATGAATAGTCACCGTTATCACGATTTGCAGGAACTTCAATGTTAAATGACGGAATTTCTCCCTCAGGGATTTCACCATCTGCAATAGCTTTTTCCAAAGCATTAACAATAAGTGTATGTAATTCGTTAGTAGCTTGTTTAACTAATTTTGACATCCGTATTTCTCCTTATTTTTCTTCGATATATATTTTCATAGTGTTTTCTGATACAAATCCATTATTAAAATCGAGTTCATATTTAAGCTTAAGAGTTGCACCTTTTTCATCCTTTGAAAAGTCAACATTTGTGCCATAAATACCCATTGTCAATTCTCCATATGGTGTTCTGTAAAATGTGAGATGGCGTTTGCCTTTTTCAACCATCATCTCACTACTGAATTGACCATGTCGAACAATGCTGACAGTGTCGTTATCTGAAACGGTGATTGTTGTTTCTTCGGGACCTGTTTCTTCATTGTTTTCGATATATTCAATTATGCTTTTGTCATTGTCATAGGTGATACGACCTAAAACAGACAATTCACCCGCATTGTCGCCGTTTTCAGTTCTTTGCAAGCTGACAATTTTTATAACTGCATTTGTTCTCATTATGCAAATTCCTTTTCCCATTTATCTATTGCGAGAGTGCAAAGATTATCTAGTAAGTCACCATAAGAAATTCCCGCTTTATCCATAAGCATAGGGTACATACTGATATTTGTAAAGCCGGGGAGAGTGTTTGGCTCATTTAAAAGCACTGCACCGTCAGAATATCTAACGAAGAAATCAACTCGTGCAAGACCTGAACAACCCCAAGCTTTATATGCTTTGATTGCTTTTTCTTGAACTTCTTTAATTTTCTCTTCGCTGATTCTTGCAGGGATGTGAAGCCCACTGTCTGACTCATATTTCGCTTCGAAATCATAGAATTCATTACTTGGCTCGATTTCACCGACTGCACCTGCGAATGGCTCATCGTTACCCATAACTGCACATTCAACTTCTGCACCGAGAATTGCTTCTTCAACAACAACACGAGAGTCGAATCCCAAAGCATATTCGAGTCCACGATGAATTTCTTCAAGTGTCTTTGCCTTAACAACACCAACAGACGAGCCCGCATTTGCAGGCTTGATGAATACAGGGAGTCCCAAATATTCTTCACATTCTTTTGCGAATTCTCTGCCGCGAAGCTCAAAATCATATTTTGTGATATATTTCCACTTTGCCTGTGCAATATTATTTATGTCACAAATTGCATTTGTCATTGCTTTATCCATACAAACTGCTGATGCCATAGTATTGCAACCAACATAAGGAATACCCGCAATAGTCAAAAGACCTTGCATTGTGCCGTCTTCACCATTTTTGCCGTGAAGCACAGGAAAACAAACATCAATTCTGATTTTTTCATATCCGTTATCGTTGAATACAACAATACCGCGGTCTGCACGGTCGGTTGAGATGATTGCTTTTTTAAGATTTGCTTTATCTTCAAGCCATTTGTCCTTTGGCAATTTTTCAAAATCACCGTTATAAAGGAACATTTCACCTTGCTTTGTAATGCCAAGCATTATAACATTGTATTTATCTTTTGGAATGTTTCTGATAACTGATGATGCAGATACAACTGAAACATCATGCTCAGATGAAACACCACCAAAAATAATAAGCGCATTTTTCATATTTATCACCTTACAAATTGGCATACTGCCACACTTAAATATATTTTATCACAATATATTTAACTAATCAATTATAATATTCACAAATTTTTAATGACAAAATGAAATAAATGTGTTATATTATATGGGATATTTAATTTTATAACGATTTGAGGTACAAAAAATGCTCGACAGAAACGAAGCTCTTGCACTTGTATTAAAAGGTTGCAGTGCCAATTTTGAAGCAAATGATTTCAAAGTAAAAATTCCTGAAAATATAGAAAAAGGTGACGCACCAATTTTCACAGAAGAAGACAGTGCTTATCTTGAAATCGAAAAGAACAGTCTTGTTGTTCGTCTTGTTAGCCATGACAATATTCTTGATGTTATGGAGCAGAATGATGATGGTGAATTCAAAAAAGTATCTTCAAACCTTTTAGACCTTGAAGATTTCACAGAAAGAGATATTAAATCTCTTTGCAATGAACTTTCTGATACACTTGATACTGCTTATGGCAAAAAGTCAAGAAAAGCAGCTGCTACTAAAAAAGCTCCTGCAACTGTTTCAAAAACAGCAGTTAAGAATGGCATGTCTTATGACGCTAACACATTAGCTAACAGAATCACAACAGTTTATCCTGAACTTAAAGATGCTTATAAAGAGAATTTCCAGAGATATGATGAATTCTTGGGTGAGGATTTCTTCGTAAATCACGCGAATGCATATATTATGGAAACTCTTCGTTCAAATGACCAGCAGAAAATCAAGAAACTTATGAGAATTCTCAGCGACACCTATGAAAACGGAACAAATGATGTTCAGGATTTAGTTGTTGTTACAATTCTCGGTGAAATTGATAATGACCAAGAAATTCTTGCAAAATGCAGAAAAGAAATCACAGACGAAGATTTCTATGAAACACTTGTTGCAGTTAATCAATATCTCGCATCTTCAAAGGGTAAGAAAGCAAAAGAACTTCTTAAAAACCCACCTGCATATAAGCCAAAGAAAGACAAAAAAGGCTTTATGTCATCAATGATGTCAGCAGGTTTACAACAATAATAAAACCCAAAATAAAAAGAGACTCGAGAGAGTCTCTTTATTTTTTGTCTTGCATTCTTCTCCAATGAAATAAATATTGTTGAGCAATTCCTTCTGTGCCCTTTGTGCATTCGGGTAATCCGTCAGGATACATCTCTGCCATAATTCTTCTAACCCAAACGTCAATAGGGAAAGCTTCGATTTTATGAAAACCATAAAGCAATGTACATTCAGCAACTTTTGCGCCGACACCATTGATTTTTTGTAATTCTTCACGGCCGAATTCGATTGAATTTTTCTCAATAGCATCAAAATCAACTGTTCCGTTTGCAACTTTCTGTGCTGCGTCAATAATATATTTTGCTCTGAAACCTGAGCGTAAGGGTGCTAAATCTTCAACTGTGAGAGTAGCGAGTTTTTCTGCAGATGGGAAAGTTTTAGAGCCGCTTTCACCATCGCCAAAAGTCTCGCAAAGACGGTCAATAATCCCTTTGATTCTTGGAATATTATTGTTTGCAGAAATTATAAAAGAACAAAGAGCTTCCCAAGGCTCTTGACGAAGAATTCGGATACCACCATATTCTTTGACTGCTTGTGAAAGATATTTATCGTCATATCTGCTTGTGATTTCTTGATAGTCGCATTCAAAATCAAAATATTTTTTCCATATTGAGTTAAAATCATCTTCATCACAATCAAAAATGATTTTATTTTCGGTTTGATAAATGGTCAAAGGTTTAGAAAAAGCAACACCGTGCCATTTTCCGTCCTTTTCTGTCCAGCGAAAAGCTTGACCACAGTCAAGGGTAAGCCCTAAATCAAAAACAGGTGGACACATAATTTCAAAATGTTTCTTCGTAAAAATCACCTCGCAAAATAGATAAAAAAATTAGAAAATTCTATTAAAAACTACTAATAAAAAGTTGCACAAATCTTTTAGTAATTTTTTAAGTAGCCAAAGCAACAGAATGTATAATTTGTCAAGTAATTACAACAAATTGTATTTGATAATATTTTCACAAAGTTTTTATAAAATTGTCGAAAAATGGTAAAAACCCTTGATTTTCAATGAAATAGAGGCAAGTTATAAACATTTTCAACAGAGTTTTCAACAATTTTGTTGAAAAGTTAATTATACTTTCTGTATAAAAAGTCTTGTAATTATTTTTGGTGAAAATCCCATATTGACAAATTTTTCTTATCTTTTCTATTGGTAAAAGAGTATAAAACTGATTAAAAATGTCTATGATATTTAAAAACAAAACAGTGAGGATATAAAAATGGTAAAAGGCGTTAACCGACAAGTTTTAGAGATTCTTGAACCCCAGTGCGATTACTTCGAAAAGGCATTGTTTTTTGTTAAACCTGAATACAGCAACGAGAGTGACGCTAAATTGCGAAATCAGGCGTTGAAAAGTATTCAAAGCTCTAATTCTGTACCCAAAACGCGAAAGCAAAAGGTAAAAAGCAAAATGTTTTTTGTTGCACAAATGCTTTCGTCTGCGGTAGTGGGGTCAATTATAACGGCACTGATTATAAGATAATCAAATCTTTTGGTGCGTTGGTAAGATTTTTGCAACCATTTTCAGTAATGAGAGCCATATCTTCAATTCTCACACCAAATTTTTCAGGGATATAAATACCTGGTTCAACTGTGACAATATTACCGACTTGTAGAATACTGTCAGAAGCAGGTGAGAGATTTGGAAATTCGTGAATTTCAACACCAACGCCATGACCGGTTGAATGGGTGAAATATTGACCATAACCCGCATCTCTGATGACACTTCGTGCAAATTCGTCACCGTCTTTGCAATTTATACCCGAACGGATATTTGCAAGACAGTTGTTCTGTGCTTTAAGCACAATGTCATAAATATTCTTCATTTCGTCAGTAGCAAAACCAACTGCAATAGTGCGAGTCATATCACTATGATAATCATTTATAATTGTTCCAAAATCGAGAGTGATAAAATCACCATTCTCGATTTTTTTGTTGCTTGGCACACCATGTGGCATTGATGAATTTGCGCCACTGACTGCAATGGTTTCAAAGGATAACCCCTCACCACCATTACGAAGCATGAAGAAATCAAGCTGGAGTGCGATTTCTTTTTCGGTCACACCAACTTTAATGAATTTGAGAATATGCTCAAATGCAGATTCTGCAATTCTTTGTGCCTGAATAATGCTTTCAACTTCTGTTTGTGTCTTGATTGAACGAATTGAATTTATAATTGTATCAAGCGTAGTATCAGTTGAAATGCTTATGTTTTTAAGCACACCTTTAAGTGAGTTATATGTAGAAACTGTCATTCTTGTTGACTCAACAAGCAAATGACGACAATTCATCTCTTTGAGAATTTCTGCGATTTGTGGATATGTTTTACCTAAAAGCATAACTTCACAAGCCGAAATCTGCTTTTCTGCAGCTTCAATATATCTTCCGTCAGTAATAAAAACTGCTCGGTCTGCTGATACGAGCAAAAATCCGTCAGAAGACTCAAATCCTGTGAAATATTTTCTGTTTTCAGGTGA
Source organism: Candidatus Fimenecus sp. (assembly GCA_045613685.1). Lineage (GTDB taxonomy): Bacteria > Bacillota > Clostridia > Oscillospirales > Acutalibacteraceae > Fimenecus. The sequence goes on from JAZLBL010000051.1 coordinate 8,365, forward strand.
GATAATAAGAGCACAATATCCTGTGCCTTTATCCTTTAAAAGTTGTTGTAAATTATTCATCATAAACACCATATCCATAAAGTCTTTCAAATTCTGCGATAACGGGTTTTTCTTTTCTTCTGCGATTAGCATAGAATAGAGGGAATCTTGTTTTACCTTCAAGTGCATCAACAAGAACTGAAATAGCACCACAAGTGTTAGCGGCTAAAACATCAGCAAAAATCTGGTCGCCCACCATTGCCATTTCATCTATTTTAACGCCCATAAGCTCTGCACCTTTAAGAAGTTTATGTGCTTTTGGTTTTTTAGCATAAGACAAATGTGCAAGACCCAAACTATCTGCAACTTTTCTTGGACGCTTGCCTATGGCATTTGAAATAATCATTACCTTAATGCCCGAATCCTGAATTTCTTTGAGCCAAGAATCTAAACCATCTATGACATTGTCTCTTCCGTCGTTGCAGATGGTGTTGTCAATATCAAGGGCAACTGCACGAGCGCCCATTTTATTTAAATCTTCAACTGTGATATCAAGAACACTTTTAAAACGATATTTGGGCATTGCAGAATTCATAACATACTCCTTAGTGGTAAAAAAATAGTGGGCAATCCGTCAATGGATGCCCACTTGCGTTTTTAAAACATAGCTCCGCAAAGCGAAAATTATTTAAACTTACGCTTACGTGCAGCCTCAGACTTCTTCTTTCTCTTTACAGAAGGCTTTTCGTAATGCTCTCTTTT
>JAZLBL010000052.1:0-30726 GCA_045613685.1 Candidatus Fimenecus sp.
TTCACTGAGTCCCTTTTCAGCAATCTGAGTTTCAAGAGCCTCAATAATTGCCTGGCTGTTTGAAGAGGTACAACCGGTACCGCCGCAAACAAGTACGTGTGAACGATACATTATGTTTCCTCCTTATTTAACTGTATATTCGACAACAGGATTACCGTTAACGATGTGTTCATTAACAACCTTTGCCACTTTATCAGCTGTCATTTTAACATAAGTTACTTTTTCTTTACCTGGTTGGATTACTTCAACGATTGGCTCATATTGGCACATACCGATACAACCTGTCTGTGAAACTGTAACCCCTTTAAGATTTCTTTTTGCAACTTCGTCAACGAATGCATTAAGAACAGGACGAGCGCCTGCTGCGATACCGCAAGTTGCCATACCAACAACAACTCTGATTGCGTCGTCGCCTGTGTCTTCACGAACTGTCATCTTCTGCATTGTTGCTTCTTTAATTGCCATAAGTTCTGCAAGAGTTTTCATTTATAGAGCACCTCCGTGTTTTCTTTAATAAATTCAAGTATCCACTGTGAAACTTCATATGTATCAAGTGGAACATCACCCAAAATTGCTTTAAGTTCTCGGGTATCACAAACAAATTCTTTTTCGTCCACTTTGTGTTTATAAACAAAGTCACGGTCAGTATTCATTGTGATTAACATCTGTATAGTGCTTGCCACATCACCAAGTGGTGTGAAATCAACACTATCCGTCTTGAAAAATGCACGAGTTTCAGTACCGACACCTAACTTCGATTTTATTTCAAGACTGCCACCCGTCTGCTCTGCTGCCATTTTAAAAAGTGGAATACCCATACCAACTTTTCGAGTTGTTCTTGTTGTAAAGAACGGGTCAATTACACTTTTCACTTGTTCCTCACTCATACCTTTGCCGTTGTCATAAATACCAATGAGCAATGTGTGCTCCACAGTATTCTCCAAAACCTCAATAGTTATAAGTGATGCATTAGCAGTTATTGAATTTTGGGCAATATCTAAAATATTTAGAGATAGTTCTCTCATTATGCCATATATTTTTCAAGAATACCTGGGATATCGTCGCCTGTGAGCTTACCGTAAACTTCATCGTTAACTGTAAGAACAGGAGCAAGTCCGCAAGCACCGATACAACGGCAAGCTTCAAGAGAGAATTTGCCATCAGCAGTACATTCGTCAGGACCGATACCAAGTTTTTCTGAAATTCTGTCAACAAGGTCTTGTGCACCCTTAACATAACAAGCTGTACCAAGACAAACTGAAATGTTATATTCACCCTTTGGTGAAAGTGAGAACTGTGCATAGAAGGTTGATACGCCATAAACTTTTTCGAGCGGAACATCCATACCCTCTGCAATCATTACTTGAACCTCATAAGGAAGATATCCGTAAATACCTTGTGCTTCTTGCATTACGTGCATAAGCATGCTTTTATCATCCTTATTTGCTTCAATAACAGCTTTAAGCTGTGCTTCTTGCTCAGCTGTTCCCTTAAATGGAAGTGAACTGATTTTTTTGAGCATTTTAGGTTTCCTCCTTTTAAAATAATGGTAATTTCCATTACCCCTTTAAATACTTTTTTATGTGACAAAACTTGTCACAAACACACAATATTTCATTATAATCGTGCATGTTAAAATTATAACAGACTTCTGTTTAAATGTCTATTAATTTTTTCGTTTTTTTGCATATTTATTAGTATTATTATTTTTTATTATATATAAATCTACATTTTTGTAATTATTGACAAATAACTAACAGGGATTTCATAATATCGGTAACATCTTTAAGAGAATTTATTGAAACTGATGACACCGAAAAGGCAATCTCACCTTTTTCGCCTGAATTAATTACAGAAATTCCATTGTCATAAAGTATCTCATAAATTTGCTCATTTGTAAGTCCTAAATCAAAAACACAACGGACATAGAGTGGTGAATCCGATTTCAAAATTTTCACTTTTTCACCGAATTTCTGCAATAGTAAATCCCCCAGCATTTTTGATTTTTGCATATATAATTTTCTTGATTTTCTTATTTGTGAATTCAGGTGACCGTCACGGATATAACTGCAAAGTGCTATTTGGTCAACCTTGCCAACAGTTTGATTATAAAGCTCACTTTTCTGTTTGTATTCATTTGAAAAGCTATCTGGCAAAATCATAAAACTTATTCTAATTGATGGTAACAAAAGTTTCGAAAATGTGCCTAAATATACCACATTTTCGCCACCGTCAAGACCTTGCAAAGATGGGGTTGGACGATTGAAATAACGAAACTCGCTACCATAGTCATCTTCAATTATGAGCTTATTATTTTCTCTTGCAAATTCCACAAGTGAAAATCGTTCCTGCACCGTCATTGTATCACCTGTTATGCCCCTATATGACGGTGAAACATAGAGAATATTGCTCTTTTCTTTTGGCAATATTTTATAGCCATAGTCTTTAAAAATTGCCATACCCTGCTTATAATTTTCATCATCAAAGCATACTGTTTTTCGGCTTTTAAGCAATGGGCAAAGAATGTTTAAAAGTGCTTGCACACCTGCACCGATTACAATATTTTCTTCATTGCAGACACAATTTCTCGTTTCTTGCACATATTTTGCAATCTCACGACGAAGTTCAATTTCGCCCTGTGGCTCACCATAAAAAAGCAGTTTTTCGGTCTGACGCAAGGCACTTTTTACATAGCGTCGCCATATATCCATATTAAAACTTTCGCTGTCGACACCCGACGAAGAAAAGTCATAAACAATCTTATTTTCATTATCTTTTTTTATCTCTTTTGGAGTTGTTGTTTTGAGGCTTATCCCCCTTTTTGAAACATAATATCCGCTTTGACTTTTTGGCATTATGTAACCATCATCACAAAGACACATAAATGCAGATTCAACCGTTGTTTTGCTCACATTTCGCTCTTCTGCACAACGACGGATTGACGGCAATTTCATACCTTCGGTGAGTTTGCCATCTTCGATTAAATTTTTATAATAATCATAAATCTGCATATATAATTTTTCGTTTTTCACTACTAACTGTCCCCTTAAAAATTCTAAAATTTGTATATTTTATTAAAGACACTTTTAGTATATTATATACTCATAATCCACACAAATCAAGGGGTGAAAATATGAAAAAAATTGCAGTTATCAACGACCTTTCTGGTTTTGGTAAATGCTCACTTTCTGTGGCATTACCAATCATCTCTGCTATGGGGATTGAATGCAACCCCATACCCACTGCAATTCTTTCAAATCAAACGGGTTTTGACGATTTTCATTCAGTTGATTTCACCGACCATTTGACCCCATATATTGATGTGTGGAAGAAGCAAAATGTGCAATTTGACGCTATCTTAACAGGCTATCTTGCAAGTGAAAAACAGGTCGATATAATCATTGATTTTATTAACCATTTCGGCAAAAATTCGCTCACTTTTGTTGACCCTGTTATGGCTGATGATGGCGTGATTTATGACACTTATGACGAAAAGCTTTGTGAAAAAGTGAAAGAGCTTACCAAAAAAGCGAATATAATCACCCCTAATCTTACAGAATTATGTATTCTCTGCGGTGCAGATTATAAAGAAATCGCAAGAGAAAATGACATTAAAAAAGTTGAAAATCTTGCTTGCTCACTTCTCAACGAAATAACAGAAACAGTTGTGGTAACAGGAATAAAAGAGAGCAACAAAATCACAAATCTTATAGTTGAAAAATCAGGCACAAGCATTGTAAATTCTGAACTTTTAAATGGTAGTTATTCTGGCACTGGTGATATTTTTTCAAGCATTGTTTGTGGTGGAATTACAAAGGGTATGAATGTTTTGGATGCGGTTATTCTTGCAACAAATTTTATATATTGTTCAATAAAAAGCACCCCGACTACGCTCGACTATGAGCCCGACGGAGTGAATTTCCAAAAGCACTTGGAGATGCTTATCAATGCGAAATAAAAAACATCTTTTAAAAGTTACATATACGGCAATTTTCACGGCAATTATTATGCTTTGCACAATGCTTATTAAGTTTTCAACGGGGCTTGGTGAAGGTTATATACATTTTGGTGATTGCTTTATTTATTTGACCGCTTGTGTTTTACCCTTCCCCTATTGCCTTATAGCAAGTGCCATCGGTGGTGCTTTGGCAGATGTTTTAGGTGGATATGCCGTGTGGGCAATTCCAACAGCAATCATAAAAATCTTAATTGCATTGCCTTTTATGGTAGTTTGCAAAAGAAACAATTCACCAAAAATATTTAATTTAAAAGTTACATTAATGACTATCATTTCAGGTGCGATTTCAATTCTCGGCTATTTTGTTACTGAAAGTATTCTGTATTCAATAGAATCTGCAACACTTTCAATTCTTGGTAACATAATTCAAGCTGTTTCAAGTGGAATTCTCTTTATAATTGTTGCAATAGCACTTGATAAAATGAATTTTAAAAACAAAATCTCAAAAGGAGTTTAAATATGACTGATATTGTTTATACTTATGGAAATCAGGCTTACTTAAATATTACTAACGCTTGCCCTTGCAGATGCACTTTCTGTATCCGCAACAATGGTGATGGCGTTGGTGAAGCTACAACCCTCTGGTTTGACCATAATCCAACTATCGAAGAAATAAAAAGTGAAATTGATAAATTTGATTTCTCAAAATATGACAATTCAATTATTATTTGTGGCTATGGTGAGCCAACCTGTGCACTGGATAATATGCTTGAAGCGTGTAGATATTTAAAGAGCAAAGGCATAAATATCCGTCTTAACACAAATGGACTTTCTGATTTAATCAACAAGCGTGAAACTGCAAAAGAAATCTGCGAAGTGATTGACTCTGTTTCAATCAGTCTTAATGCACCAACTGCAGAAAAATATGATGCAATTACCCGTGCAAGTTTCGGCGAAAAAGCATTTGATGCAATGTTAAAATTCGCAAAGGAATGTAAGGCACTTGGCACACCTACAAAGCTTACTGTTGTTGATGTAATCAGTAAAGAAGATATTGACGATTGTCAAAAGCTTTGCGACGAAATCGGAATACCATTAAGAGTTAGAGAATATACAGCAGAATAATTTAATTAACACAAAGAAAAATCCCCCGAGTGCAAAACTCAGGGGATTTTCTTTTAGGTGTGAAAGGAGTTTCAAAATGAAAACATTCGTTAAATCTATTATGCTACTGTTGAATTTGTGCGTGGTGCACGATTCTGTGAACTATAAACTCTTAAATGTTCGCCACGAGCAACTGCTTTTTTATGGTTATGGATTCGGATTGCACGACGGATGTGACCGAGCACAATTCTTCTTACCGCTTGTTCAAATGCGATAACCTTATCTTCATGCATAAAACCATAAATCAAAAGTCCTGATACTAAAATTTCTATAAAAGTTGTGATTGCAAATGTTGTTGACATAAAATCTACCTCCGATTTCTTTTTGTTCAATACCGAACAAACTTGAACAAATGTTCTTTACAAGTCATATTATAGACCAAAATTTTAAAAAGTCAATACAAATGTTCGTAAAATTTTATATATTCAGTCCGAATTTTCGGACATATATTGCAAATCTTGTACAATTATTTTCTTTTGTAAGTCTATGCTAACACAATATATTGTGTTTGTCAATATGTTTTTATACAATATATTTGATTTTGCACGAAAACGCAAAATGTTTTTAATAAAAACAATAATTTCGTTCATTTGTTCGTTTTTTGACAAATTTGAATTTGTTTAATTGATTTAATAGTGTTGTTTCGCCTCCCTCTGACGAGGGAGGTGGCACGAGCAAAGCGAGTGACGGAAGGAGAGAAAGGATTTTGACTACCCCTCAGTCGCTACGCGACAGCTCCCCTGACAAGGGGAGCCGAGAATATCTTTTCATTAAATCAATTCGACAAACCCCAATTTATCTAATTCTTTTATTATCTCTTATGTTCGAAAAAAATATAAAAAAATATGAAAATAACTATTTATTATTTTGTGAAAATGGTGTAAAATATTAAGGATAATGGGAATTTATATTTAATTGTATATAAATAGAGGTAAAATTATGTTTGTTGACATTGCTAAAATCAAAATAAAAGCTGGCGACGGTGGTAATGGTGCTGTTGCTTTTCATCGTGAAAAATACATCAACGCAGGTGGTCCTGATGGTGGTGACGGTGGTCGCGGTGGTAACATTGTTTTCAAGGTTGATGATAGTCTCTCTACCCTTGCCGACTTCCGTTATAAGAGAAAATATAAGGCAGAGCCAGGTGCTAATGGTAGCGGTGGCAAGCGTAGTGGTAGAAAAGGTAAGGATTTAATTATCAAAGTGCCACGCGGTACAATCATCCGTGAAGTTGAGAGCGGTGTTGTTATGGCTGATATGTCAACTGATGACGAATTCATCGGTGCCAAAGGTGGCCGTGGTGGTTGGGGTAACTCACACTTTGCAACATCAACACGACAGACTCCAAAATTCGCTAAAAATGGTGCTCCTGGCGAAGAGTGGGAAGTTAGCCTTGAATTAAAGCTTATTGCAGACGTTGGACTTTTAGGTTTTCCTAATGTTGGTAAATCTTCACTTATTTCAGTAGTAAGCCAAGCAAAGCCTATCGTTGGTGACTATCATTTCACAACAATTATACCTGTTTTGGGTGTTGTTTCAATGGGTCCTGAAAAGAGCTTTGTTATGGCAGATATTCCAGGTCTTATTGAAGGTGCTGCAGAAGGCATTGGTCTTGGTCACGAATTCTTGCGTCACGTTGAGCGTTGCAGAATGCTTGTTCATATTGTTGACGTTGCAGGTAGTGAAGGCAGAAATCCAATCGAAGACTTTGAAGCTATCAATGCAGAATTAGAAAAATTTAACCCTGAGCTGGCAAAATGTCCACAAATTGTTGCAGGTAACAAAATCGACCTTGCGACTGATGAGCAGTTAGAAGAATTCCGTGCATATATTGAAGGCAAGGGTTATGAATATTTTGAAATCGTTGCTCCTATCAAGCACAACACTCAAGAGCTTATCAATGCAGTAGCACGCAAGCTCGACACTCTCCCCCCTGTTAAATTCTATGAGAGTGAAGAAATTCCAATGGAAGTTATCCAAAGTAAGAGCAAAGACGGATTCACAATCACAGTCGAAGATGGTGTCTATATTGTTGAAGCTGAATGGATTTATCGTATCCTTTGCAAAACAGACCTTGACGATTATGAATCACTTCAATATTTCCAGAGAGTTATTCAGGAACGTGGCGTAATTCAGGCACTTATTGATAAGGGTATTACCGAAGGTGATACTGTTAGTATTTATGATCTTGAATTTGATTATGTTCCATAAGGTGAATTATGAGATTATATGGTAAAGATATTAAAGCGGACACATTAAGTCCTTTAACACTAGCCTTTACAGGTGACGCAGTTTTTTCACTTTTTATTCGTGAAATGTTAGTCTGTGATGCTAACCGTCCCGTTGGCGAGTTACATAAGCTTTCGGTTCAATCTGTTAAAGCGTCGGCACAGGCTCGTGCAATGCGAGAAATTATGCCAATGCTCACAGAAAAAGAGATGGATGTTTTTAAGCGTGGCAGAAATGCTCACACATCGCACACTCCAAAGAACCAAAGCGGATGTGACTATCATTATGCAACGGGTTTTGAGGCACTAATCGGTTATTTATATTTAAAAGACGAAGACGAAAGATTAAATCTCTTGCTTAATGAAGTCATCAAAGTTTTCGGAGATGACGCAGGTGAAAATACACCGAAATAAAGTCAAAGAGTTTTTAATTGATACATTCATTTTTGTTATTGGTGGTATTCTCTATTCAATCGCAATTAACTGTTTTCTGTCAAGAAACAACATTTTAAATGGTGGGTTTACAGGAATTGCAACAATTCTGAACTACCTTTTTGACTTACCCATTGGTACAGTTATTTTTATAATGAATGTCCCCCTTTTCTTGATAGCTTTTAAAAAATTGGGTGCAAAATTTGTTCTTCGCACAGTATGGGCAACACTTATAAACTCAGTTTCTATTGATTTGGGTGTGATTTTACCCGTTTATCAGAATGATTTGTTGCTCTCATCCCTTTTCGGCGGTGCACTTGTGGGGCTCGCACTTGGAATAATATTTATCCGCAATGCCACAACCGGTGGTGTTGATATTATTGCTAAACTTGTTAAACTTAAATTTCCACACATTTCAATGGGACGAAGCATTCTATTTTTTGATGCTTTTGTAGTTGTGTTAGGTGGAATTATTTACAAAAACTTTGAATCAATGCTCTATGCATCCGTAGTTATTTTTGTCAGTGCACAAGTGCTCGATTATGTAATTTTCGGTGTTAGCCGTGGTGCTATGATTTTAATTATTTCAGAACAAAGTGAAAAGCTTTGCAAATTGATTATTAATGACCTTGACCGTGGTGTTACCATTTTAAAGGCACAAGGTGGATATTCAAAAACAGACAAAGACGTGCTTTTGTGCGCTTGTTTTGATAATCAGACACATAAACTAATTAAAAAAATAAAATCTGCTGACGAAAATGCTTTTTTCATTGTTACACAATCAAAGCAAATTCTCGGTAATGGATTTATGAGGTAATATATGCAAAAGAAAGAAAACATTCGAAATTTTTCAATTATCGCTCACATTGACCACGGTAAGAGTACTCTTGCCGACAGACTTTTGGAACTTACTGAAACTGTTTCAAAGAGAGATATGACAGAGCAATTGCTTGATAATATGGACTTAGAGCGTGAGCGTGGTATCACAATCAAAGCTCATGCAGTTAAGCTTGACTATAAAGCAAATGACGGTCAGACTTATGAGCTTAACTTAATTGACACTCCTGGTCACGTTGACTTTAACTATGAGGTTTCTCGTTCACTTGCTGCTTGTGAAGGTGCTGTGCTTATTATTGACGCATCTCAAGGTGTTGAGGCACAGACACTTGCTAATACATATTTAGCACTTGACCACGACCTTGAATTAGTGCCTGTTATCAATAAAATTGACTTGCCTGCTGCAGACCCTGACAGAGTTGCAAACGAGGTTGAAGAGGTTATCGGACTCCCTTGTGACGAAGCTCCAAGAGTTTCTGCAAAAACAGGTCAGAATATTGAACAAGTTCTTGAAAGCATTGTTGAGCTTGTACCACCACCTGAAAATCACGATGACAAACCACTTCGTGCACTTGTTTTTGACTCGGTTTATGACAGTTATAAAGGTGTTATCGTTTATGTCCGTGTTATGGATGGTAAAATCAAACCTGGCGACACAATGAGAATGATGGCAACAGGTGCAGAATTTACTGTTGTTGAAGTTGGTTATATGCGACCAAATGCTATGGAGCCACAGAAAGAGCTCACATCAGGTGAGGTTGGATATATCACCGCATCAATTAAAACTGTCAGTGATGCTCGTGTTGGTGATACTGTTACTACTGCTGAAAATCCTGCAACAGAAGCACTTGCAGGTTATCGAAAGGTTAATCCTATGGTATTCTGTGGTGTTTATCCTGCTGATGGTGCTGACTATGAAAATCTTCGTGAAGCACTTGAAAAATTGCAGTTGAATGATGCTGCACTTTCATTTGAGCCTGAAACATCTGGCGCTCTCGGATTCGGTTTCCGTTGTGGTTTCTTAGGTCTTTTGCACCTTGAAATCATTCAAGAAAGACTTGAAAGAGAATATAATCTTGACTTGGTTACAACAATTCCAAGTGTTATTTATAAAGTTCACCTTACAAATGGTGATGTAATCGAAATTGACAACCCAAGCAATTATCCTGACCCTGCAAACATTGACTATTGCGAAGAGCCAACAGTTGAGGCTCACATTTATGCTCCACCTGAATATATCGGGGCAATTATGAATTTGTGTCAGGACAGACGCGGTGTTTATGTAAATACTACTCACTTGGCTTCTGACCGTGTTGATTTGCACTATATTTTGCCACTTAACGAAATCATCTACGATTTCTTTGATGTGCTTAAATCTCGCACTCGTGGTTATGCATCATTTGACTATGAAATGAGTGATTATCAACGTTCAAGCATCATTAAACTTGATGTGCTTCTTAATGGTGATATTATCGACGCTCTTTCATTTATGATTCATAGTGAAAAGGCATATGCAAAGGCTCGTCGAATCGCAGAAAAGCTTAAAGACAATATTCCACGCCAGGTGTTTGAGATTCCAATTCAGATGGCTATCGGTGGCAAGGTTATTGCTCGTGAAACCGTTAAGGCTATGAGAAAAGACGTTCTTGCAAAATGCTATGGCGGTGACATCACCCGTAAAAAGAAATTGCTTGAAAAACAGAAAGAAGGTAAAAAGCGCATGCGCCACTTCGGTACTGTTGAAGTGCCACAAGAGGCATTTATGGCTGTGCTTAAGCTTGATGATGAATAAAGAAATTTTCGAAAAATTAACAGAATTAGAAATCGAATATAAAAAAATTGAGCACCCTGCCGCATTCACAATGGAAGAAATTGAAGAATATCACCTTACAGAAAACGGCCATATTCCAAAAAACCTTGTACTTCGTGATGTTAAGGGTACAAGAAACATGCTTGTTGTTCTTCACGGCGACAAAAGAGCCGATTTGCGACTTATTCGCGATGAAATCGACTCAACAAAATTAAGTTTTGCATCTGACGAAAGATTAGATAAATACTTAAAAGTTGAAAAAGGTTCTGTATCCCCTTTCGGTGTTATTTATGACACAGAAAAAGAGCTTGAAATCTATTTTGACTCTGACCTTAAAAAAGAAGAAATTGTTGGTTGTCACCCTAACGATAACACTGCAACTGTATTTTTAAAGTTTGAAGATTTGAAAAAATATGTTGAAAATTGTGGTCATAGAATCACATTCATTAAAGTATGAAACAAATAGGACTTTATTTACATATTCCCTTTTGCAAATCAAAATGTCCATACTGTGATTTTTACTCATTTTCGGGTAAATACAGCGAAAAAGACGAATATACAAATGTTTTGAGAGAAAGAATTTTGTCAAGTGTTTATACTTTACAGAATAAAGATGGTTGTAAAGCCGATACACTTTACATTGGTGGTGGTACTCCATCGGTTTTAGGTGCAAAAAATCTCGCGACCCTTGTAAATGCGTGTAATTCTGGTTTTTTGACAGATGATGCTGAAATCACAGTTGAGTGTAATCCACACGGATTAGACGAAGATTTTTTCAAAGTTTTACAAGACTCAGGTGTAAACAGAATTTCACTTGGTCTTCAATCTGCAGTTGATAGCGAAAGACGGATTCTAGGTCGTTTAAGTGACAGAAATCAAGTTGAAAATGCTGTTAAAACGGCACAGAAAGTTGGTTTTTCTAACATCACTCTTGATGTTATGTTGGGTATCCCAAATCAGACTGAAAAGAGTTTAAATGAAACTCTTGATTTTTGTATTTCTCTCGGTGTGCCACATATCAGCGCATATATGTTAAAGCTCGAAGAGAATACTCACTTTTATAAAAATCAACATAAATATGATTTCCCTGATGATGATTTGACTGCGGATTTATATTTGCAGATGTGCGAAACCCTTGAAAATCAAGGTATTATGCAATATGAAATCTCAAACTTTGCGAAAAGTGGATTCCAGAGCCGTCATAATTTAAAATATTGGCATTGCGAAGAATATTTAGGTCTTGGACCATCTGCACATTCATTTTTAGACGGCAAAAGATTTTATTACGACAGCGATTTCAATGCGTTTATGAATGGCAACTCACCTATTGGGGATGGTTTTGGTGGAGATTTCACCGAATATGCAATGTTAAATCTTCGTTTGGTTGAAGGACTCAATGAAGATAAGGTTTTCGAAAGATTTGGACATTCAATTCCAAAAGAAATATATGCTAAATCAAAGATTTTCATTGATAATGGGTATATGACAAAAAGCGACAATGGAATAGCATTAACACGCAAAGGATTTTTGATGTCAAATACAATATTATCTGAGATATTATAAAGGTGTGAAAAAATGAAAAGATATGACTACCATAATAATATGTATCTTTTGCCACTAAAAATCAATTTATCAAAATCTAATATTTCATTCACATATATTGGTGGGATTTTCCTTTTTGTTACTGTGACTTTCTCGCTTTTATCTGCTCTTGCTGTTGAAACTTGCATAAATGAGGGTTGTAGCCTATTCTTCATATCCTTAGCTATTACCACAGCCCTTATTGCACTGTCTTCATTTATAATAATACTTCCAAGACGCTTGATAATAGACTCTGAAAAAATCAAATTGAAATGTTTGGCATACAAAAAAGAAATTTATTGGACTGATTTAACAAGTTTATCTACCAATGTTTCTGATGTTGCTTTTGCAGCACGACCTGTTTGGGAGAAAGATAAAAACTTAATAATGCACAGAGCAAATCAAACTATGCCCGGCAATCGTGTTGGTATCAAAAAAATCGAATTGGTTTTCCGTAAAACAAATGGCAAGAGGGGAAACTTTAAATTTTTCGTGCCAATAGATTTGGACATAAATTTCGATATACTCTGTAAAACCATTAACTATGCTTATAGAAAAAGGAAATAGAAAATACTACTTAATTTAAAACTCAATATCCTTTGACAATATAAATATATTGTGATAAAATTAATTCTTGCATATTGAAGAAAGGAGTGGACGATAATGCCTATTAAAATTGATGACCAATTACCCGCAAGACATAATTTAGAGTTGGAGAATATCTTTGTTATGACAGAGCAAAGAGCAAGCATTCAGGATATTCGTCCGCTTAAAATTATTCTTCTTAACTTGATGCCTACAAAAATCGAGACTGAAACTCAGATTTTACGTCTTCTCAGTAACTCACCTTTGCAGGTTGAAATTGAGCTTTTGCAGGTGGCTACTCACGAGAGCAAAAACACGAGCAAAGAGCATTTGCTCAAATTCTATAAGACATTTGACGACATCAAGGACCAGAAATTTGACGGTATGATTGTCACAGGTGCTCCTGTTGAATTATTACCATTTGAAGAAGTTGACTATTGGGACGAGCTTTGCACTATTTTTGACTGGGCAAAGAGCCATGTTTATTCTTCTTTCCACATCTGTTGGGGTGCACAAGCAGCACTTTATTATCACTATGGTATTCCAAAATACAGATTGAATGAGAAAATGTTTGGCATTTTCCCACACAAGCCACTTGATATGTATCACCCACTTCTTCGTGGTTTCAGTGACTTGTTCTTCGTGCCACATTCAAGACACACAGAGACAAAGAAAGAAGATATAGCCCTCGTTAAAGACTTGCAAATTCTCTCTTATTCAGAGATTTCAGGTGTTCACCTTGTTGCAGATATGGATTGCAGAAATTTTTATTGCACAGGACATTCTGAATATGACAGCGACACATTGGCTCGTGAATATTTCAGAGATTTACATAAGGGATTGGACATTAAAGTTCCATATAACTATTTCCCGAATGACGATACACGACTCACTCCCCCACTCACATGGCGTGGCGCAGGAAGCCTTTTATTCCAGAACTGGCTCAACTATTTTGTGTATCAACGAACACCTTATGATGTTAATGAAATTAAATAAAAGCATAAAAAAGACCGAACAGATAATTCTGTTCGGTTTGTTTTTTTATAGAATGAGTTTGATAAATTTGGGTTTATCTATCTCATTTATACGGTGATGTCGCCTTGCCTCCCTCTGACGAGGTGCGGGTGTCCGGTGGACACCTCTGCGAAGCAGAAGCACCGACCGAGCCGGCAGGCGAGAATTAGGTGGCACGAGCAAAGCGAGTGACGGAGGGAGAGATAGGATTTCGACTACCCCTCAGTCGCTACGCGACAGCTCCCCTGACAAGGGGAGCCGAGAATACGCGTATAAAACAATTGGACAAATTCAAATTTACCACAAAGCTAACCTAAACCTAAATTAATCTATCACTTTGTATCCCTGCTCTTCAACTGCTTTTTTGAGAGTAACGGGGGCTGCGTCTGCATCGAGAGTAACGATTGCTGTGCCGTCTTTGTGGCTAACGATTGCTTCTCTAACTTCTGCAATGCCTTCAAGTGTTTTTTTTACATTTGCCTCACAGTGTGGGCACATCATACCTTCAATTTTCATTGTAATCTGCATAACTTTTTTCTCCTTATATTTAAACTTGATTTTTTTATCTTTTTTGTTATTGTGAATATCTTTAAAATTAAGTCGCAAGGCATTTGACACAACACAGAACGACGATAAACTCATTGCTGCCGCACCAAACATTGGGCTTAATTCCCAACCGAAAACATTTATAAAAACGCCTGCTGCAAGGGGGATTCCCAATGCGTTATAGAAAAATGCCCAGAAAAGATTTTCGTGGATATTTTTGAGAGTTGCACGGCTAAGTCTTATTGCCGATGCCACATCAGAGAGTTTGCTATTCATAAGCACAATGTCTGCTGAATCGATTGCAATATCTGTGCCTGCACCGATTGCCACGCCAATATCAGCACGAGTTAATGCGGGTGCGTCATTGATGCCGTCGCCCACCATCATAACCTTAGCCTTATCTTTAAGAGTGCGAATCACCTTTTCTTTGCCGTCAGGGAGTACTCCTGCAACAACTTCGTCAACACCAACCATTGTGCCGATTGCATTTGCAGTTTTCTCATTATCCCCTGTGAGCATTATAACCTTAATACCCATATTCTGCAATTCTTTAATGGCTTTTGGGCTATCGTCTTTAACCACATCGGCTACAGCTATTATTCCCAAAAGTTCATTTTCAATACTAAAAAGCAAAGGTGTTTTGCCATTCTCTGCAAGGGTTTCGCATAACTTTATAGTGTTTTCTGATACAGAAATCTGCTCATTAATAAATTTAAGGCTACCACCATAAATAGTTTTGTTATCAACTTTTCCGCTGACACCATTACCCGAAAGTGCTTTGAAATCGGTGATTTCTATTGGTGAAATCTCTGTTTCATTTCCCTTTTCAACAATGGCTTTGGCAAGTGGATGCTCACTCATTTTTTCAAGGGAATAAGCCAATTTTAAAAGTTCATTTTCACTTGTATTTATTGGAATTATGTCAGTAACTTTAGGTTGACCTTTGGTAATTGTACCCGTTTTGTCAAGGACAACAGTGCTCACTCTTCCCGTTTCTTCAAGAGAAACTGCAGTTTTGAAAAGGATACCATTTTTAGCACCCATTCCATTGCCTACCATAATTGCAACAGGTGTTGCAAGTCCCAATGCACAAGGGCAACTGATAACAAGAACGGAAATCCCACGAGCCAAGGCATAGCCGAAACTTTGACCGACAAGTAACCAAATGATAGTTGTGATGATTGCAATTGTGATTACAACGGGCACAAACACACCTGAAACTTTGTCAGCAATTTTTGCGATTGGTGCTTTTGTTGCAGCTGCATCACTGACCATTTTAATTATCTGTGAAAGAGTTGTGTCTTCACCAACTCGCAAGGCTTCGCATTTGATAAAGCCTGACTGATTTATTGTGCCACCTGAAACTCTATCCCCCACAGTTTTATCAACGGGAATACTCTCACCTGTTAAAGCAGATTCGTCAACGGCTGTGTGTCCGTCAATGATTACACCGTCAACTGAAATCTGTTCGCCGGGACGAGCAATGAAAATATCACCTTTTTGCAGATTTTCAATAGGGATTACTTTTTCAACACCATTAACCAAAATTGTTGCAGTTTTTGGTGCTAAATTCATTAAAGATTTAAGGGCGTTTGTGGTCTTACCCTTTGACCTTGCTTCAAGCATTTTGCCAACTGTGATAAGTGTTAAAATCATTGCAGCAGACTCAAAATAGAATTCGTGCAGATAATGATGAGCCATTTCACCGCTGACAGTAAACATTTTTATAAGCAGATAAGTGCTATAAATAAAGCTTGCACCTGAGCCCAACGCCACAAGAGTATCCATATTAGGTGACTTGTGTAAAAGCCCTTTAAAGCCGTTTATAAAGAAATTACGGTTGATAACCATTATAACAACAGTTAGTGCAAACTCAATAATTCCAATGATTAGTGGATTAGTAATTGGCAAATACCAACCCCACATAACGTGACCCATTGAGATATACATTAAAACCAATAAAAATACCAAAGATGTTATAAGTCGTTTTTTGAGTTTGGGTATTTCTGTGTCTTTGAGCGCATCGTCTTGTGACGGTGCTTTTTCGTCTTTAAGGCTTGCACCATAACCTGCATTTTCAACCGCTTTTATGATTGCATTTGCATCAGCAGAGCCATCAACACCCATAGAATTGGTGAGAAGACTGACAGAACAAGAACTTACACCATTGACAGAGTTTACTGCTTTTTCAACTCGTGCAACACAAGCAGCACAACTCATGCCTGTAATATTAAATTGTGTCATTTTCTCACCTACCTTATTCATAAAAGGGCGATTCGTGAATCGCCCCTACATTGTTATTTATTAAAATGTTGTTTAGAAGCTGTGAGAGTATTCTTAAGCAACATTGTAATTGTCATTGGTCCTACGCCACCGGGCACTGGTGTGATGAATGAGCATTTGTTTTTAACATTTTCAAAGTCAACATCACCGCAAAGCTTACCCTCTGCGTTTCTATTCATACCAACATCAATTACAACTGCACCGTCTTTTACCATATCTTCTTTTACAAAATATGCGATACCAACAGCAGCAACGAGAATATCTGCTCTACGAGTTACTTCTGTTAAATCCTTTGTGCGAGAATGACATATTGTAACTGTACCATTCTGACCCAACAAAAGCATTGCCATAGGTTTGCCGACAATATTGCTTCTGCCGATTACAACACATTCTTTACCTTCAACAGAGATATTATAATATTTGAGCATTTCCATAATCCCCGCAGGTGTGCAAGGTAAAAATGAATGGTCACCAATCATAATATGACCTGTGTTTACAGGGTGGAATGCGTCAACATCCTTGTGTGGTACGATTGCATTGAGCACTTTTTTCTCATCAATCTGTTTTGGCAATGGCAACTGGCAAAGAATACCGTCAACTGCATCGTCATTATTGAGCTTTTCAACTAATTCTAACAATTCTTCTGTGGTTGTTTCTTCGGGAAGAGCATATTCAAAAGACTCCATGCCCACTTCTTCACAACCTTTTTTCTTGTTATTTACATATACTCTGGATGCAGGATTATTGCCCACAATTACAACGGCAAGTCCTGTTTTTTTGCCTTGATTTTTAAGAATTTCAACTTCTGCTTTGATTTCGTTTCTTACTGATGCAGAAACTTCTTTACCATCAATAATCTTATACATTTTTCTTCTCCTTATACTCTTTAACCTTATCCACATTCTGTTTGTTAATCTGCATAAGTCTTACAATCATCAATGTTGCACAAGCAACTACAATTGCAAGTGAAAGCACCTGCGAAACACGAAGACCTGTGTCGCCGATATAAAGACTATCTGTGCGAAGTCCTTCAACTAAGAATCTTTCAAAGCCATAGATAATGCCATAGCCAAGAATTAATTGACCATCAAATTTTCTGTATTTTTTGCAGACAATATAGAGCACCACAAAGCCGAAAAGACACCAAACGGATTCATAAAGGAATGTTGGGTGCACAGGCAAAGTTGAATCCATTGTGATTCCATTTGCTGAAAGTGTAGAATAATGAGAAGATATGTAATCTGAAATCTTCTCACTTGTCATTCCGAAAACTGAATCTGTGTTAATTCCGAATGCTTCTTGGTTTGTGAAATTACCCCATCTGCCGATACCTTGTCCGATAAGCAAGCTCATACCCGCAAGGTCAAGCAATTTATAGAAGTTAAGGTCAATTCGTTTACATACAAAATATGCAGCAATAAAAGCACCAATAATACCACCATAAATAGCAAGTCCACCTTCCCATATTTTGAAGACAGACAACAAATCGTCTTTATAACTATCCCACTGGAATGCTACATAATAAAGTCTTGCACCGATAATGCCACCGAATGTGCCATAAATGAGCACATCAAGCATTTTATCAATGCTCATTTTCCAAGTATATGCCATTCTTCCACCAAAAAGCACGGCAAGAGTGAAACCAAATGCGATTATGACACCATAAAATTTAATTGTGATGTCAATATCCCAACCTGGAAGAGTGAATTCAACTAAATTTTCATAAACATTAAAATCCCAACCCAATTTTGGGAATTCAACAAGAGTATAATCTGTAAACCACTTCATAAAATACTCCCCTTTCAGTTTTGCTTTATGATTGACATTGAAGAGTTTTCAATGTTAATTGCATTTAATCTGTTGTTAATATCGTCAAGTGTAATGCTTTCAAGGACTTCTAACTGGTCATAGAGACCATCACCATTGAAATAGCCACCAATGAGTGCATTTGCAAGTGAATCAATATCATTGAAATTCATAATGAATCCACCATAGTGCTTTTTCTTGATTCTATCAAAAGTTTCTTTATCGATACCCTGTTTTTTCATTTTTTCAATTTCAAGGTTTATTCTCTCGCGAACTTTTTCAGGCTCTGTGCTTTCGCCATTGAAAATGTGAGCAGAATATCCGAAACCTTCGAAATATTCAATATCAAATGTGGTGTTTATGAGTCCATCTGTGAGCATTTCTTCATAAAGCGGTGACGTTTTGCCACCGATAATATCAAGCAAAATATTGCTTTCGAGAGTTTCTTTGAGAGTGCGATTTGGTGTTGTGATTTTCTCTTTATATCCGATTGCAAAAATCGGCATTGAAACCGCAAGATTTCTAACAATTGTGTCTTCTACAACTGTTTCAGGCTCAATCTGGAATTTTCTTTCAATCTTGCGACTCTCTTTAGGCGTGAGCATTCTGTCTGCGATTTCTAAAACCTGCTCTGTTGTCACATTACCAACAACTGCAAGAGCCATATTAGCAGGGTTATAGAATGTTTCATAGCACTCATAAAGAAGCTCAGCGGTAATATGGCTGATTGATTCAACTGTGCCTGCAATATCGATTCTTACAGGATGGTTGTGATACATCGCACGAAGAAGTGCAAAAAGTGATTCCCAACCTGGTTCATCCTGATACATTTTAATTTCTTGACCGATAATGCCCTGCTCTTTTTGAACTGTCTGCTCAGTGAAATATGGATTACTTACAAAATCCAACAAAATTTCAAGTGACTTTTCAAAATTGCCACTGCATTGGAACAAATAACAAGTCTTGTCAAAAGATGTATAAGCATTAGCACTAGCCCCTGTTTTAGCATAACGAGCAAAGGCGTCAAGCTCTTCACTTTCAAAGAGCTTATGCTCTAAAAAGTGAGCAATACCTTCTGGTACTGTTGTAAATTCTTCGTTGCCTTCAACACGAAAACAAGTATCAATTGAGCCGTATTTTGTGCCAAAAACTGCATAAGCAGATGAATAATTCTCTTTAGGATAAACAAAGATTTTAAAACCTGATTTGTGGTCGATTTCAAAATAACTATCATTCAAAAGTTCATTTTTAATCTCTCTGATTTTATTCATTATCTTTGCCCTCCCCCTTGAGAAGATAAACAGAGTCAACTGTTACACGGTTTGCGCATTTTATAACCTGCTCTTTTGTAACAGCACGAATTTTCTCTGCAAATTCTATTCCGCTGACTAATTCTTTGTCGAAAACCTGTGAGTTATAAAAAGCACACACTGATGCAGGTGAATCACCAACACCACGGAAAGCGTCACAAAGTGCTGTAATTGACGAATTGAAATCTTCGTCTGAAAATTCACCTTTTTTCATAATATCAAGTTGATTTAAAATTTCGGTGAGCGCTTTTTCATAGTTTTCTTCTTCGATACCGCTCTGAACGAAAATAATGCCCTTATCTCTCAAAAGTCTTGCGCCACAATAATAGCAAAGGCTCATTTTTTCACGGACATTCAAGAAAAGGCGTGAATATGGTCCACCACCAAAAATATCAGTCATAACACGGAATGCAAAATAATCATCTTCAGCGTTGGTCATACCTGAACGAAGACCGATAACAAGTTTTGCTTGGGTAATATCCATTTCTTCAGTGAAATAACGGATTTCATCGGCTTTTTCTATATAAATATTTTCAAGAGCCAGTGTGCTTCTGTTTTCGATTTTTTCGACAAGACTACAGAATTTTTCTTTGAGCATATTTTCACTGATGCTACCACAAGCAGTGATAATAATTGTTGCTGTTTCAAGAAGGCTATTATATGCACCATAAAGCTTTGTGCTATCAAGATTTTTTACATCTTCTTCTAACTTTTCACGGTCAATGCCATATGGCTCGCCTGCACACATCAACTGGCGCAAACGAGAAAGTGCATAAGCTCTTTTATCATTCTTTTCTGCTTCAATATTTTCAAGAGTAAACTTAATTTCGCGTTTTGTGTTTTCTTCGTCGAATTTGTTCTTTTCACAATTAGGATTTGAAATTATGTCAATAATAAAGTCAACTGCTTCTTCTGAAATCTTGTTGCTATCAAGTGAAAAACGGTCATCAGGCATTTCAATAGAAAATCTAAATCTCACCTTTTCACCTGCAGTTGCTATTGATGTGTCAAACTCAGCACCATAAAGACTTTCAACCTTCGCATTGAAACTTGAGAATGTTTTGTAATTCTTTGATGTGTGCCCCATTAAAGATGCGAGCACATTAAGTGCAGCAAAATGCTCATTGATTGGCACATAAAAATCAATATTCAAAAAGTTGGTTTTGAATTTGTCACTATTCACGCAAAGAAGTTTAACACCACTTGCGATTTCACAATAAGATTTTGGATTCATTTGTTTCACCCTTGAAATTAAAACTATTAAAGTTTATTTTACCATATTAAGATATATTTTTCTACTATTTTAATCTTCTTTTTTGGTTTATTTTTCCCCAAAAATGTACAAAATAATCTTAAATGTTAATTTGTTGTTAAACCAAAAAGAAAATCATTGACTTTAATTGCGATTTACAATAAAATAGTATAGTATGATTTTTAGAGAATTTTTAAAGGTGACATTATGAATTTGACTTATAAAATTCAAAAAGCAAGTATGAGTTTCATAGTTGATAGACTTTTAAAGTATATCGACAAAGACCCCCATGCCAATGTGGTGAAAATGAGCCGTGTTATTGAGCCTGTTTTCAGCAAGATTTTTCCACCTGAGAATTTTCAGAAAATCAAAGCTATTGCAGAAGATAAAGATAATATCTGGACTCAATTCGCATTAGGTCTTATTAACGACATTGACCACAGAGTTATTAAGCAAATGCTTCTCTCTTTTGGTATTGACGCAGGTTATTACGGCACAAAAGCAGTCAGAGCTAACCGCGAAAAATATAAATGCAATATTCCGTTCAACATTCTTTTTGACCCTACAAGTGCATGTAATCTCAACTGTAAGGGTTGTTGGTCCGCAGAATATGGCCACAAGCAGAATCTTTCACTTGAAGAAATGCAAAGCATTGTAAGTCAGGGTAAAGAATTGGGTTGTCATTTCTATTGGCTCACAGGTGGCGAGCCACTTATCAAGAAAAAAGAAGTTCTTGAAATTTGCAGAAACAATAAAGATTGCATCTTCTTGATTTTCACAAATGCAACTTTGGTTGACGAAGAATTCTGCAAAGCTATGAACGAATGTGGCAATATCACATTGGCACTCAGTCTTGAAGGTAACGAAGAATCAAACGACTGGCGTCGTGGTGATGGTGCTTATGCCGGCACTATGAAAGCAATGGATTTGCTTAAAAAGAATAAGTGCATTTTTGGTGTTTCAGTTTGCTACACAAGCAAGAACTTGCCTGTTGTAACAAGCGAAGACTTTGTTGATTTCATAATCGGCAAAGGTGCAAAATATATGCTCAACTTCAACTATATGCCTGTTGGTCATGGTGCAGATGTAGAACTTATTCCAACACCTGAGCAGAGAAAAGAACTCTATTTCTGGAACAAGAAAATGCGTGATGGCAAAACAGGCAAACCAATCTTCATTATGGATTTCCAGAATGACGGTGAATATGTTGGTGGTTGCATTGCAGGTGGAAGAAACTATTTCCACATTAACTCTGCTGGCGACATTGAGCCTTGCGTATTCATTCACTTCTCTGACTCAAACATCAGAACACACACATTGCTTGAAGCATTGCAAAGACCATTGTTCCAGGCATATTATAAAAATCAACCATTTAATGACAATCATTTAAGACCTTGCCCAATGCTTGAAAACCCTGACAAACTTCGTCAGTTGATTAAAGAAACAGGCGCAAAATCTTCTGACCTTGTCCGTCAAGAAAGTGCTGACGAGCTTTGTGACAAATGTGTTGAATATTCAGAAAAGTGGGCACCTGTTGCCGAAGAGTTATGGACAACTCTCCCCCACAGAGATACTCACACACAATATTATCGCGACACAGAAGAGGGCAAAAAAGAATTCGGTGGTTGCACAGGCAATTGTGCAAGTTGTAACGCTCATAAATAAAAAATAAAGACCACAGTCCATTTCGGATTGTGGTCATTTTTTTGTGTTTTAATTAAGCAACTCTGTTGCCCTGAATATATCCTAAATCGTAGTATCTAAGCACTGTAAAGTGACGAAGAAGAGTGAACTTACAACGAAGCACTTTTTGTGAAATTGCACTGTCGCAGAATGAAACAACAGGTCCCATAAAGAATGCTGTAACAACTGTGCCGATTCCGATTGGGCCACCCAATGCAAAAGCACCCGCAGTGCACATAAGGTCTGTTGCAACACGGCACCATTTATATTTGAGTTTCATATTGTCTTCCATAACAAAGCCCAACGCATCATAAGGTGAAACACCCATTTTGCAGTTGAAATAAAGTGATGCTGAAAGACTCAAAAGGAATACACCCAATGCCATGGCAAAAGCTTTGAGAATAATGCCTGGCTCTTTTGGAAGACTTTCGTCATAGATGTTTGTGAAGAATTCACACACATAACCCACACCCACCATATTGACAACTGTGCCAAGACTGATGAGTTTTCTTGCAACGAGAGCAACGAGAATAAGAATTGCACCGTTTATGCACATCTGCAAGAAGCCGAAACTCATATTGAGTTTATCTGCAATGCTCATATTGAGTGCTGTGAATGGGTCAACGCCCATGCCTGAATAAGAAAAAACAGAAACTGCAAAGCCCATAAGTAAAATACTCATAAACATAAGCATCATTCTTTTTGCGCCTTGTTTTTCTGATAAAATTCTGATTGGATTCATTTGCTTTAAAATTTTTGCCATTTTTGTGTATTCGCCTTTTCTTTGTAATTTTGGCACATATCCGTGCCTTAAACCTTGAATATATTACAAAGAAAGCACACCAAAGTCAACAAAAAAATGTGATTTTGTTTCACATTCTACCTTTGGCACAATTTTACAAAGCAAGATATACATTTTTGTGCAAAATAACGAAAAGTAAGACAAAAAATACGGCAGAGTAAACTCTGCCGTTAGGTTTTACTCAATACTTTGATTGCATTCCGGATGATATTTAGCATAAGCATACCAGATTGTGTTTTTTATTGTCTCGGATTTATATTCTATCTCCCAAGGTATTCCAATATCCAATTTCATTCTTTTGTCATTTCTGTTACGAAAAATCAAGCGCAAATTATCCTTTTTTATATTTTGTCCCTTGTATGTCTGCGCAGTTATGGAAGTGTATAACCCAGAAATTTCATTCCAATAAAATGTTCTTTTATAAAGCATTCGGTCTATTTGAAGTTTTTCATCATCAACAATTAAATGATAAGGTAAAAGGCAATGGTACATATATATTCCAAGAAGAAACACTGCAACTGCAAAAATCAAATCATCTAATTCGTTTTCGCTCATACCCCTAACTTGAATGACATTTGTGAACAACAAATACGATACAACCAACATACCACACGCAATTATAAAACATAATAAACCACACAAAAACATTCTCAAAGATTTTTGTGTTTTGACTTTGAGTGGTAAAGGATATATTTTGCGTTCATTTTCATTCTCGTACATTTTGTCACATCCTTGTTATTTCTCTGTTGAATATTCTTTCAACGCATTGTATTCAATGTAGTTCCAATGATATTCAAAATCAGTTTGATTACGGATAATATGGTCCATATATCCCCGTTGCCAAAGATTGATTTTGCAATCACGATTTGTAAATTTCTTTAAGGCAGCAACCACATTAGGAATTGTAGGGGCTGACGACCCCGGCAGCCCGTAAGTATCAATTAAAATCAATATATGTATGTGGTTAGGCATTATAATGTAGTTTTCAACACTAATAGTACCATAAGCCTGTTCCATTGATAAGATGTATTTTTCAACTATTTTCCCATAAGGTTTGAGCGCAACTTTTTTCGGGGCGCCGAGGTCGCCGCCCCCTACAATAGTTGATAGCAAGTTTTTACGGTTTTCAGTACAAATTGTTATGAAGTAACAACCTTCCGTACTATAATCATATCCTTGTAACCTTAAGTTTTTTCTTTTCAGTAATTCTTGCATAATGATTTATGAAAGCTTATGGATAAAAAGACCTGATAACAACTTTGGTTCAAACCATGTTGATTTTGGTGGCATAACCTGACCTGCGTCGGCAATGTCCATAAGCTCATTAAGTGATGTTGGGTACATTGCGAATGCCAATTTCATACCCTCTGCACATCTTCTTTCAAGTTCACCTAATCCACGAATTCCACCAACGAAGTCGATTCGTTTATCTGTTCTTGGGTCGGTGATATTTAAAATTGGTGTGATGAGATTATTTTGAAGTATTGAAACATCAAGGCACAAAACAGGGTCATTTTCGTTGATAAACTCAGGTTTTGCAGTTACCTTATACCATTTGTTATCAAGATACATACCAAATGTGTGTCTTTCTTGTGGTGCATAAGGGCTCATATCTGCTTCTTCTACTATGAATTTTTCACTCATTTTTTCAATGAATTCTTCACTTGTGTTACCATTCAAATCTGCAATTACTCGGTTGTAATCCATAATTTTAAGTTGGTCGCAAGGGAAGATTACTGACAAGAAGAAGTTGAATTCTGCATTTTTATCATATTCGCCCTCACCGCGTCTTCTCTCACCTACACGCACCGCAGATGCACATCTGTGGTGACCGTCGGCAATATAAAGATATGGGATTTCTGCGAATTCTTTAACGAGAGTATCAACAACTGCTTCGTCATCAATTACCCATACTGTCTGTGAAACTCCGTCATCACTAACAAAATCATAACAAGGTGTATGAGTGTTTTTCCAGTTTTCTGTGATTTCTGAAACTATTTTATTCTCTCTATGAGTCAAGAAAATTGGGCCTGTATTTGCATCAAGTGTATCAACGTGTCGGATTCTGTCCGCTTCTTTATCTGCACGAGTGAATTCGTGCTTTTTAATCACATTATTTATGTAATCGTCAACTGCTGTACAACCAACAATACCTGTCTGCTCACGGCCATTCATAATCTGACGATAAATATAGAGCATTGGCTTTTCATCCTGCTTGCAAATGCCATTTTTGCTCAATGCATCAAGGTTTTCTTTTGCTTTTTCATAAACTTCTGCAGAATAAATATCAATGCCCTGTGGTAAATCAACTTCTGCTTTATCAACATGCAAGAATGAATATGGCTTATCCTTCACCATTTCTCTTGCTTCTTCTGAATTCATTACATCATAAGGTAATGCACCAACCTGACTTGCATATTCGTCCTTTGGTCTGATTGCCTTAAAAGGTTTAAGAATTGCCATTTTTATTTCCCCTTTTCTTAATAAAAAGTATTATTTGAAGTATGATAAATGATGCTATGACACCAATCAAAGCACCTGTGCTATCAACTAAAATATCACTAATCTGAAATGCTCTCTCGGGCACAAAAATCTGATGGATTTCATCAGTTACTGCATAGAATACTGTGCCAAAAAATGCAATTATTGGTGTGAGTTTCAAACACCAGGTTACATATACTGCGTTGAAAATAAGCACCGAAAGTCCCATAAATTCAAGACAATGAGCAATACTGCGAAGAAGACCTTCTTCAATGCTTATGCCCAGATAATTTAAAAGTGCCATTACAAATGAGCCACTCAAATCTGATGATTCTTCACCATTCTGTGCTGACAAGAAGAATATAATCCCCATACAGATTACTACAAGAGCCCACGAAATTCCAATATGAATTTTTCTTTTTGTCATTATTTTTGTCCTTTATAGAAATACACATTTGCTCTGTCACCACAGAA
Organism: Candidatus Fimenecus sp.; assembly: GCA_045613685.1. GTDB lineage: Bacteria > Bacillota > Clostridia > Oscillospirales > Acutalibacteraceae > Fimenecus. The sequence continues at coordinate 26,247 of JAZLBL010000052.1, forward strand.
ATAGATTCCCGTTGTACCCTTTGCAACTGCGAAAACTGTATCTTCACTAACAAGTGGCAACACAACAGCGTTTTTAAGCAAATAGCTTTGTGCATAATTTATTTTATCGTTAGTTGGATTATTCTTCACATCATTCCAGATGCGATTATATTCGTCAGAAGAATATGAGAATACATTTTCGCCTGTTGTGAAAACTTTGAGAAAATCACTTGCCTTATCAGAATCAACTGTTATCGGATAAATTGCAAGGTCAAATTCACCACTGTTAATCTTCTTGTTGAAATCTTTTTCTTCTGCAACAGTTACTGTGCCGTTAAGCTCAACGCCGATACTGCTTTGCCAACTGTTGACAATATTTTTTGCAATTTTTTCATATTTAGGAGTGCATAGAATATCAAGTGAAATGTTTTTGATTTTTAATTCTTCAAAGGCTTTAATCATTGTGTTATGAGCATTGTTTGCATTGAAAGAAATTCTCTCTACTGCACCATCAACACCGAAATATGATGGCACAAGTGTCTGCATTGTTTCGTCTATATTAATGCCTGAAACAAGACCTGTGCGAAGTGATAAATTCTGCAAATTCTTGTTTTTCATATTAAAAATTAATGAACACGCAATATTAGAGAGCACATTTTTTTGCACCTTGCGGCCTAATTCATCAATAGCATCTTCATCTGTGAAGAAACCAACATCATAATCACCTTTATCAAGCTTATCTGCAACTTTTACCGAATCAGAATTAAGATAAAATCCCACCGCAGATGGAACGACCTTGTGACTCCCCTTATATTCGCTATTCATTGCAATTCTGACAGATTTATCTTCACTGACATTTGAGATATAGAAACCACCATTTGTGATGATATATTTCGCTGCAAGACCATAACGGCCACCTGTCAACTCAAAGAATTCTTTATCACAAGGGAAAGACACAGGTTGACTGAGTGCATAAAGCAAATCATTGCTTGCCTTTTCAAGTGTGATTTCAAGGGTATATTCATCTGTTGCACGCACGCCAAGAGCATCTGCACCCATTGTGCCATTATGAACTGCATTTGCGTTTTTAATCGCACTTAAAAGTTCAAAATCATTTGAATTTGTTTCAGGAAGAATGCTACGGATTATACCAAAAGCAAAATCTTCTGCGGTAATTTTTGCTTCAATAGTCGCATTTTTGTCTTCAATAAAATTCTTAACCGCTGATGAGAGATAATAATATGTATCTTTTTGAAGTTTGAAAGTATAAACCAACCCATCAGATGAAACAGAATAATCAACGGCCGCACATTTTTGTGGCTCGCCATTTTCATCAAGTTTGAAAAGTCCGTCAAAAATATTTACAGAAATCATTTTTTCAACAGTTGTTGATACAATTTGTGGGTCAAAAGTGGTTGGCATCTGAGAAATTGCACATGCTAACGCCTCACCTGTTTCTTCTTTCTTGCAACCTGAAAAACAAGTGGAAATAAGCACAAATGCCATTAAAATTGATATGATTTTTCTAAACATTCAAATCACCTTTTTACAGTATAACAAAAAAATGCAAATAGTTCTATATTTTCATAAAAAATTTTATAAAAAACTATCTTTTATTATATTATTTTGTTATAATAAGTTATACATTATATATGGGGAGTAAAATTATGGAATTATTTTTTGATATTGCAAAATATGTTTTAGCAGTTTATCTCGCATCAAGCTTTATTGCATTTGTAGTTCATTTTGCTAAGTTATCAAAGACAATAAAAAAGTCAAATAGTGAAGAAAGTAATGAAATCAAATCCCTTGAAAATAAGCTTGAATACATAACCAAAAATATGGGTGATGAATTTCACAGAATCCGTGTTGAAAATCAAAATTATAATAAAGAAATCCGTGAAGATGTTAAAAAGAGCCTTGATGATATGTCAACTCGCATTGACAATATGAATAAAGGCAATTTTGAGCATCGTGAAAAAATGAATGAAATGCTCGTGTCAATGAGTGAAAAAAATGCTCAACAAAGTGACAAGCAAAACAAAACTCTTGAAGAATCAATCACAAAAATGCAAGAGTCAAATGAAAAGAAACTTGAAGAAATGCGAGTTACTGTTGATGAAAAGCTCACTGCAACCCTTACCACAAGACTTAATTCTTCATTCAAAACAGTTTCTGACCAGCTTGAAAATCTTTATAAATCTCTTGGTGAAATGCAGAAGCTTTCAACAGGTGTTACTGAAAATGTTACTGCACTTAACCGAGTGCTCACAAATGTTAAGGCTCGTGGTACTTGGGCTGAAGTTCAGCTTGAAGGCATTTTGAACCAGACAATTCCTAACATGTTTGAAAAAAATGTGGCAACTGTGCCAAACTCTCTTGACCGAGTTGAATTTGCTATCCGTATTCCTTCAAGTGAAAAGGATGGTAATGACATTTTGCTTCCAGTTGACTCAAAATTCCCTATGGAAGACTATATTCGTCTTTGTGATGCCGCAGACAATGCAGATGCCGACGCAGTAAAACAAGCACGTAAAGAGCTTGAAAACAGAGTGCTCGGTGAAGCAAAATCAATCGCAAAATATATTCACGTGCCTGACACAACACCATTTGCGATTATGTATCTTGCAACAGAAGGTCTTTATGCAGAAATCGCATCATCACGCACAGGGCTCCCTGAAAAAATTCAGAGCGACTACAATGTTATGATTGCAGGTCCTTCAACTATCACTGCACTTCTCAATTCTCTCTCAATGGGATTTAAGACTATTGCAATTAACGAAAAAGCAAACGAAGTTCGTGAACTTTTGGGTGCTGCAAAGGCACAATATGATAAATTCGGTGATTTGCTTGCAAAAGCAAAGAAAAAAGTTGACGAAGCAGGTAAAACTCTCGAAGATGCAGAACGCAAAAATCTCTTTATTCAAAGAAAGCTCAAAAATATTGAAGCAATTGACACAGTTTCAGCAGATAAACTTTTATTTGACGAAACCGATAGTGTTGATATATAATAGAAATGTTAATTTATTCCATAACTTTATGAGAAGGAGAAAATATTATGGCACTTAAACATGCAGACCTTATTGCACAGATGACACTTGAAGAAAAAGCAAGTATGTGTGATGGTCTTGACTACTGGCACTCACAGCCTGTCGAAAGACTTGGCATCAAATCATTTAGTCTTAACGACGGACCTCACGGCATCCGTAAAAAGGGTGACCCAGGTGACACACCAAAAGGTGAAACAAATCTTTTGAAAGGTGTTCCTGCAATCTGCTTCCCAACTGCATCTGCTACTGCTTGCTCATGGGATACAGACCTTATCTACAAGATGGGTGAAGCACTTGGTGAAGAATGCTTAAAAGAAAAGGTATCTGTTCTTTTAGGACCTGGTACAAATATCAAACGTTCACCACTTTGCGGACGTAACTTTGAATATTTCTCAGAAGACGGTGTTCTTGCAGGTGAAATGTCTGCAGCATTTGTAAACGGTGTTCAGAGCAAGGGTGTTGGTACATCTCTCAAACACTATGCAGCAAACAACCAAGAAACTCGCAGAATGACAGTTAATGCTGTTGTTGACGAAAGAACTCTTCGTGAAACATATCTTCTTCCTTTCGAAATCACAGTTAAAAAAGCTCAACCTTGGACAATTATGAACTCATATAACAGAGTTAACGGCACATATGCTGCTGAAAACAAGTGGTTGCTTACTGATGTTCTTCGTGATGACTGGGGCTTCGAAGGCGTTGTTATTACTGACTGGGGCGCAGAAAACGAAAGAGTGCCTGGTCTTCAAGCAGGTCAAGAAATTGAAATGCCAACATCATCAGGTATCGGTACAAAGCTCATTATTGATGCAGTTAATGACGGTACTCTTGACGTTGCAGTTCTTGACGCAGCAGTTGACAAGATTATTGAGCTCTCAAAGAAAGCTGAAAAAGTTATGGGCGACTATACATATGACAGTGATGCTCACCACAACCTTGCTCGTGAAATCGCAGGTCAGTGTATGGTTCTTATGAAGAACGATAACAACCTTCTTCCACTTAAAAAGGATGCAAAAATTGCTCTTATCGGTGAAATGGCTCACACACCTCGTTATCAGGGTGCTGGTTCATCACTTATCAACCCAATCAAGCTTGATTCTGCTTATAGCACATTGAAAGAAATGGGTGTTAACTTCTCATTCTCAAAGGGTTATGAACTCAAAAAGTGCAAAGAAAAGAAAGCAATGGAGCTTATTGTTGAGGCAAAAGAAAGAGCAAGAAATGCTGATGTTGCAGTTGTATTCGTTGGTCTTACTGACGAATATGAAACAGAAGGCAACGACAGAGCTCACATCAACCTTCCACCTATTCACAACACTCTTGTTGAAGAAGTGCTCAAGGTTAACCCTAACACAGTTGTTGTTCTTTCAGGTGGTGCATCTGTAGCAATGCCTTGGACAGACAAAGCACCTGCTATCCTTAATATGTTCCTTACAGGTCAAGCTGGTGGT
>JAZLBL010000053.1:0-40415 GCA_045613685.1 Candidatus Fimenecus sp.
CCATTTATCTTCAAAAAGGCAAATTCGTTTATCCTCTAAACCGCTGACTGACTGCTGAATTAGAGGTAAAAGAAAAACTTAAAACTCGAAAAAATTATGACCTTGCATTTTCTATGCAAGGTCTTCTTTTTTTTATCCAAAAACAAACCGCTGAATTACAAGATAAAAAAAGATAAATTCTTTACAGAATTTATATAATTTTTTCTCGTTGCTACGCCTCCACGACTGCGTAGTTTCCTTTCTTTTTTTCTTCTGTTATTCTTCCCTTTTCTTTTTTCCAAAATGGCTCTACTGCGTGGTTTGTGGCTATTTTCTTTCCGGAAAGTTTTCCGAAAAATTGAAGAAAAAAACTTAATTTCTTTCAAGAAAAAGTAAAAGAAAAATTTATAAAATTTCTAGAAAAAACAAAAGAAAAATAACAGAAAAATCGATTTGTTTTTAAGGGATAAATAACAGAAAAATAAAAGAAAAAATTTCTGAAAAATTTAAAGAAAATTAAGAGAAAAAAAGTAATCTGGATATCGGAAAAAGTAACAGAAAATATGACCTTGCACACGATAAAAATTTTTGCCCTGAAGACGATAAATCGTTTTTGCTATGACAAACGATAAATTAGACAATTTCCTTTATCTTCAAAAAGGCAAAATCGTTTATCCTCTAAACCGCTGACTAACCGCTGAATTTAGAGGCAAAAGAAAAACTTAAAACTCGAAAAAATTATGACCTTGCATTTCACATGCAAGGTCTTCTTTTTTTATCTTGTAATTCAGCGGTTTGTTTTTTGATAAAAAAACAAACACCTATATCCATTATCTGCTCGTTGCACCAAGAATACTTATATGGTATAATAAACTCATACTAAACTTCGGAGGTCAATATGGCAAATTTTATTTCTACAGAGCGTGTGCTCGCGAATTTAGATGAACTTTTAAGCAGAAATGATTATGCGTATGCTGAAAGACATATTTTATATTGGCTCAATGAAGCAGACAGTGCTAATGACAAGCGTTGTAAACTTCTTCTTACAAACGAACTTGCGGGACTTTATCGCAAACTTTCAAGAGAAGAAGATGCATTGATTACTGTACAGAATGCTCTTGAATTAGTTAGAGATATGGGCATCGAAAACAACATTGGTGCAGGTACAACATATATTAACTGTGCAACTGTTTTAAAGGCATTTGACAAAGCAGAAGACTCTATGCCTTTATTCCAAAAAGCATTGAATGTGTATAAGGAAAAACTTGAAAGTAACGACAAGCGTTTTGGTGGTCTTTATAACAATATGGCTTTGTCGTTAGTTGATTTGAAACGATTTGACGATGCCTATGAATTATATGAAAAAGCAATTTCTATTATGGAAAAGCACGACGATGGTATGCTTGAAGTTGCTATTACTTATCTTAATATCGCAAGTGCAAAAGAAGCAGAATTAGGACTTGAAGATAGCGAACTAATCATAGAAGAATATATTTATAAAGCAATGAAAATTTTAGATGAATACGAAAACAGAGATGGATATTACGCCTTTGTGTGCGAAAAATGTGCGTCAGTTTTTGGATATTACGGATTTTTTGCATATCAAAACGATTTAACAAAAAGAGCGAGGGAAATTTATGAAAGGTCTTGAACTTGCTGAAAAATTTTATAAAGAATATGGCGAGAAAATGATTGATGAAAATTTTTCTCACATAAATCAGTATCTTGCAATCGGTCTTGTTGGTAGTGGGTCAGAGTGTTTAGGATTTGATGATAATATTTCTCAAGACCACGATTTTGAAGCAGGATTTTGCATATTTATTCCTGATGAAGATTTAGTTTCAGAAAGAGATGAATTTCTACTTGAGCGTGCATATTCAAAATTGCCAAGTGAATTTATAGGATATGAAAGAAGTAAACTTAATCCTGTTGGTGGAAATCGTCACGGAGTAATAAGAATAAGCAAATTCTTTAAAGATAAAGTCGGAGATACAAAGGGAAACATTACAACAGATGGTTGGTTTTTCATTTCAGAACAGTTTTTACTTGAAGCTACAAACGGAAAAATCTTTTGCGACAATCTTGGACTTATGACAGAAATTCGCGAAAGATTATCATATCTGCCTGAAGATATTCGCCTTAAAAAATTAGCGGGAAATATTCTTGTTATGGCACAATCAGGTCAATATAACTATCAAAGATGTATTGACAGACAAGAAACGGGTGCAGCACAATTAGCAACAGGTGAATTTGTGAATGCAACGTTAAAAGTAATTTTCCTGTTGAACAAAAAATATATGCCATACTACAAATGGTCATTCCGTGCATTAAAAGACCTTGAAATATTATCAGAATTATCTGACCAACTTGAATACCTGATTTCAAGTACAAACACAAAAAAAGAGTCAAAAATAAAAATTGAAGTAATTGAAGATATTGCTAAATCTATAATAAATGAACTTGAAAAACAAAGTTTGACTCGTGCAACATCAAACAATCTTGTAAATCACGCTTATTCTATAAATGATAAAATCAAAGATTCCGAAATACGAAACTTAAATGTAATGTATGCAGTATAAAAAATACGGCGAGGTTTTCTTGCCGTATTTTTTGTTGTATTAAGCAAAAAAATATGTTATTATTTATTCACAAAAAGGAGTTGGTTTTATGAAAAAGAAGATTTTAAGTATTATCGCTATACTTTTGGTAGTAATTGGAGTTACCCTTATTTTCACAGTTGCAATTCCGAAATTAGAACATGCAAAAGATTCAGGAGATACTGAAGAATTATACAGAACAAATATAGCTTTGGTAGGTTATAAAAATACAGTTGAAACTGCTATTCCACAGACTAAACTTTACAATATAATTAAAAATCATTTTGAGTCTCCCCTTGCTGATGGCAAAACAGAAAAGAAAGCAATTATTATAGGTTTCGATGGTTGTCGTGCTGATGTGCTTACAGAAATGAGATATGAAAAAAGTGCAATTCGTGATATTTTGCACCATGGTGGCTCAATCAACCTTTCATATTGCGGTGGTATTAACTACCCTGCTAAAAACACACAGGACACATCGACTGCTCCTGGTTGGTGTTCAATTCTCACAGGTGTTTGGGCTGACAAGCACGGCATTACTGCAAATGACATTACAAAATCACTTGAACACAAAACACTTCTCACAACGCTTGTTGAAGAAAAGGTTATAGATAGTTCTACATTCATAACCAAGTGGAAAGGTCATTTTGACAGAAAGAATGCTACATATCTTCTCGAAAAAGATTATTGTGAGCAGAATAATCTCAATGTTTCTTTCAACAGATGTGAGAATGACCATGCATCATATGAATATACGCTGAACGAAATTAAAAAGAGTGATTGTGCTGACTTTATTTTTGTTATTTATGAGCCAACAGATTCAATCGGACATAATTACGGCTTTACAATTAATAATCCACGATATAAAGAAGCATTCCAGACCGCTGACCTTTACGGAATCGAAACTCTTAACGCAATAAGAGAAAGAGACACCTATGATACTGAAGACTGGCTCATAATCGTAACATCGGACCATGGTGGAATTGGTACTGACCACGGCGGTGACAGCATTCAGGAAAGAATGACATTTATCGTTACTAATAAGGAAATTGACTATGAATAATCTTACATTTGAACAAATTAACAATGCAGAATTTAAGCTTTTCAAGGGTAACCCTATAATTAAAAATCCTTTGAATAGTTTTGTTATTGCAGACCCTAGCGTGTTGACTCCCGATATTTCTCATGACGGGAAATGGCATTTATTCTGTCACACATTTTTTGGTGTTTACAGATATGAGAGTGTTGACGGAATAAATTTCAAGAATAAAGGTAAAATTGTCAACCGCGCAATGCGTCCTAACATAAACTATATTGACGGAAAATACTATCTCTTTTTTGAGCGCACAAGACCTGTTATTTTCAATCTTTTAAGCCTTGTGGGTGCGAAGTGGAAATCAGAGATTTACTGTGTTGAATCAACTAATCTCACAGAATGGTCAAAACCATATTTAGTTGTTGGTAAGACTCGTGAATATGAAGAATACAAAAAAGGGTTTGCTATTTCAAATCCGTTTCTTTTAAATACTGAAAAGGGTTACAGAATGTATTATTCTTGCGGTCAAACATTCATTAAAGATTGCGGATTTTGTGAGCCTACACATATAAGTTTTGCAGAGAGTGATTGCATTACAAATGGCTATATATCAAGGGAAAAGCCGATTATCAGTCCTGATAAAAATATTGAATATCTCAATCTTTGTTCAGGTTGTTTAAAGGTTTATAAACTCAAAGATTGCTATATCGGACTTCAAAATGGTCTTTTTGAGAAGGATGGAATAAGCCACTCTGCAATTATGCTTTTGAAATCTCAGGATGGTGTAAATTTTGAGTTCGTAAAGCCATTTTTAGTGCCACAAATTCAAGGTAATAGCAAATGGATGGCTCAATATGTTTATGCTTGTTGTCTTACATATCACGAAAACAAATTAAGACTTTATTTCAATGCACGAGACGTGTCAAATAATCTCACCGGTAGAGAATGCATTGGAATGTTTGAAGCGGAGATATAATAAAAGCGAGACGAATAAGCTTGTCCCCTTGTTATTTTTGTACGATAAATTGGGAGTTTGTTGAAATCTTTTATATGGTGATGTCGCCTTGCCTCCCTCTGACGAGGGAGGTGGCAAAATCTTTGATTTTGACGGAGGGAGAGATAAACAAAATCAAGTTAATTCTATCCTGTCTCTCCCTCAGTCTCGCATACGCTCGACAGCTCCCTCGTCAGAGGGAGCAAAGTAAATGCACTTTAAAAGAACCCGACAAATTCAATTTTGTATTACTCTCTCCCTTTTTTGTGTTGAAATTATGTTTGAATTAGTATATAATTACTTTGATAAAAATTTGACAACTTGAAATGGGGTTTCATTATGGCAAGATATGCGATTTATGGTGCAGGTTCACTTGGCACTGTGCTTGGTGCATTCATTACACAAAATGGTGGCGAAGTTGACCTTATCAACAGAAACAAGGCTCACGTTGAAGCACTTAACACTAACGGTGCAAAAATTATTGGTACAGTCGATATGTTAGTACCTGTTAAGGCTATTACTCCTGACCAGATGGAAGGCAAATATGATGTTATTGTTCTTCTCACAAAGCAATTATTCAACACAGAAGTTGTAACAATGCTTAAAGATTATCTTACAGATGACGGTGTTATTGTTACATTACAGAATGGTATTCCTGAACCAGGAATTGCCGAAATCATCGGTACAGAACACACAATGGGTTGTGCTGTTGAATGGGGCGCAGCGTTGGTTGAACCCGGTGTTTGCGAGCTCACAAGTGACAAGGACAGTCTTTCATTCCATATGGGCAAAATGGAAGGTATTACTGATGCACAATTCAAGATGGTTAAAGATTTGCTCGAAATGATGTGCCCTGTTCACGAAGAAGAAAATCTTATGGGCGCTCGTTGGTCAAAGCTTCTTATCAATTCAACCTTCTCAGGTCTTGGCACAGTTGTTGGCGGTGTTTTCGGTGATGTTACCGAAGACAAAGCAGGTCAAAAGGTTGCAATTCGTTGTATGAAAGAAATCATTGATGTTGGTCACGCAGCAGGCGTTGAGTTTGCACCTGTTCAGGGCAAAAACATTGTTGGTCTTTTCTATTGGAAAGGCGCATTAAAGAGAGCATTTGGTTGTTTCTTACTTCCTATTGCACTCAAAAAGCACAGAGATATTGAGCCATCAATGTTACAGGACCTTAAGAAAGGCAAGGCTTGTGAAGTTGACGCTATCAATGGTGTTGTTTGTGATTTCGGTAAAAAATGTGGCGTGGCTACACCAATCAATGACAGAATTGTTGAAATCATCAAGAAAATTCAGAATGGTGAACTCACAGCATCAAAAGAAAACTTCAAGCTTTTTGATGATATTCTTTGATAAAAATGGTAAAACTAACGGTAGTCTTTATGGCTACCGTTTTTTGTTGCAAAACTATACAAAAAAGTGTGGCTTTTTTTATTGATTTGGGCAACTAATGAATTGCTTAAAACTATTGAAAATATTGATAAAATCCTTTATAATTATTATTTAGTAAAAATAGGACAAGCAGGTGAAAAAATGGAACTTTCAAAGAAGAATATTAAAAAAATTCTTGGCATTATCACATTTGCCATCATTCTTTTTGCTGTATCACAAAATCTCACAACAGTTTTTAAATTTTCATCAGGTGTTCTCAATATTTTAGCACCTGTTATTGTGGGACTCGCTTTAGCATTTATGTTAAATATTCTTATGAATGTTCTTGAAAGACGCGTTTTTGCATTTATGAAAAAGAGCAAAAAGAAAGTTGTGAGAAATCTTTTCAAGCCTGTGAGTCTCGTCTCAACTCTTCTTCTCACAGTCGGATTCTTTATTCTTTTGCTGTTTATCATTATTCCACAGTTAAAAGATACAATTTTGTTGCTTGTTGAGAAAATTCCTGTTTATTATACAGATTTGATAAATTGGTTAGAATCACTTGTTGTGCGTTTTGGTCTTGACGTAAATACTGAAATATTCCATAACCCTAAATTCGATATTAACAACATTTATGCAATGGCACAGAATTTCTTTACCATTGAAAGTACAAGTGACATTCTCAACACAACAATGGGTGTTACATCATCACTCATTTCAGGTGTTTCAAATCTTGTTTTAGGTCTTATTATTGCAATTTATATTCTTGCAGAAAAAGATAATATCGGCAAATTCACAAGCAGATTTTTCTCAGCTGCACTTCCTGAAAATGTTTATACAAAAGCAAAAGAAATTTGTAGCATCGCATCAAACTCATTTGCAAGTTTTATTACAGGTCAATTTACTGATGCATTGCTTTTAGGCACAATGTGTTTTATTGGAATGCTTATTTTTGGATTCCCAAATGCTGCGGTTGTTTCAGTTATAATCGGTATTACTGCACTTGTGCCAATCATTGGTCCTATTGTTGGTGAAGTTATTGGTTGTCTTATTATATTTATGGAAAGTCCTATCAAAGCACTTTTCTTTATCATTTTTGTTCTTATTCTTCAAATGATAGATAACAACCTTATTTATCCAAGAATAATGGGTAAATCTGTGGGACTTCCTGGTGTGCTTGTATTTATCGCAGTTGTAATTGGTGGTAACATTGGTGGTATTCTTGGTGTGTTATTAGGAGTACCTACTGCGTCTGCTATCTATGCACTTATTATCAACTGGCTTAAAAACAAAAAGCAAAGAGAAAGAGAATTAATTAAAGTTCAAAATACAGACGAAACAAATGAAGTTACAGAAGAAAACAGTTAAAGGTGAATGTTATGCGTAAATTAGGTTTTGACAATGAAAAATATCTTCGTATGCAATCTGAGCATATCAAAGAAAGAATAAGCAAATTCGGTGGCAAACTCTATCTTGAATTCGGTGGTAAGATTTTTGACGATTACCATGCTGCAAGAGTACTCCCCGGCTTTAAGCCCGACAGCAAAATGAAGATGCTTCTTCAGCTTAAAGATGATGCAGAAATCATTATTGCTATTTGTGCGAAAGATATTGAAAAAAATAAAATTCGTAGTGATTTAGGTATAACATATGACCTTGACGTTCTTCGTCTTATTGACATTTATCACGGATTTGGTCTTTTCGTTGGTGGCGTTGTTCTCACTCAATATTCAGAGCAACCATCTGTAATTGCTTTTGAACAGAAATTACAGAGTCTTGGCATCAATGTTTATCGTCACTACCCTATCGAGAATTATCCACTTGATGTTGAACTTATTGTAAGTGAAGACGGATATGGCAAAAACGATTATATTGAATCAAGTCATTCACTTGTTGTTATTACTGCGCCGGGTCCTGGTAGTGGTAAAATGGCCGTGTGTCTTTCACAGCTCTATCACGAACACAAGCGTGGAATCAAAGCAGGTTATGCTAAGTTTGAGACATTCCCTATTTGGAATTTGCCATTAAAGCACCCTGTTAACTTGGCTTATGAAGCAGCAACTGCTGACCTTAATGATGTTAATATGATTGACCCATTCCACCTTGAAGCTTATGGTGAAACAACTGTCAATTATAATCGTGATGTCGAAAATTTCCCTGTACTTAACACAATATTTGAAGAAATCTATGGCGAATCTCCATATAAATCACCTACTGATATGGGTGTTAATATGGCTGGTAATTGCATAATTGATGATGAGGTTGTGCTCGCAGCATCAAAGAAAGAAATTCTTCGTCGTCATTGTAACTATCTTGTTCAACAAAAGAACGATAAGAAAAAATCAAATGAGCTTTATAAAATCGAGCTTATTATGAAGCAACTTGGCATCACAGGTGATGACCGTCCTGTTGTTGCAACTGCTCTCAACCTTTCAGAACAAACAAATGCACCTGTTACTGCTATTGAACTTCACGATGGTAGAATTATCACAGGTAAAGCCAGTGAACTTCTCAGTTCTTCATCTGCGATGCTTTTGAATGCTCTCAAAGCACTCGCAAATCTTGATGACGAAATTCTTCTTATCTCACCAACTGTTTTTGAACCAATCAAAGAATTGAAAATCAAAATGCACGAGAGAGATACCAGTCTTTATCCTGATGAAATTCTTATCGCTCTTTCAATTTGTGCTACAATGAATCCACTTGCAAAACAAGCTCTTGAAGCAATCAAGGGTTTAAAGGGTTGCGATGTTCACGCAACTGTTGTGCTTTCTGACACAGATAAAGAAACACTTCGCAAGCTCGGCACAAATGCCACATATGAGCCATATATTAAGAACGATAATTTATATTATAATTAAAAATTTAAGCGGATGTGTATCTTTATACATCCGCTTTTGCAATAAATATTCATTGATGTTATGGGGATTACTGATATGAAAATAGACCTTAAAAATGCAAAAAAACTTCAAGAATTAAAGGGATTTGGCACATCTGCTTGTTGGTGGAGTCATTATCTTAAAGACGAAAAAGCACAGGATGAAATCTGTGAACTTTTATATGGCAACACGGGGCTTAAACTGAATATCTATCGATATAATATCGGTGGTGGCACAGATATGGAAAACTATCGTGTTCAAAACCCTTGGCGTCGCACAGAGAGTATGTATGTTTATGACCGAGAAAAGCAAGAGGGATATTGGGATTATTCTCTTGATAAAACCGCAAAGGATGTTATGCGAAAATGCCTTGATTTAGGGAATATTGACACGCTTATTGTTTTTGCAAACTCACCACATTGGGCACACACATCAACAGGGCAAGCATCGGGTAGTTTGATGATGCACACCTGCAATCTTCCAAAAGCAAACTATCGAAAATTTGCAGACTATTTCTTGACTGCTACACAGCGTCTTATTGATGAGGGATTTCCAGTGAAATTCGTGAGCCCAATAAATGAGCCTCAATGGAAATGGGGCGGCTCTTATGTTTGGCAAGAGGGTTGTCATTATGAAACCGAAGAAATGGTTGAAGTGATGCATATTTTCGCAGAAGAAATTATAAAGCGAAATATGGATGTTAAACTCTATGGTCCTGAAAGTGGTCAGATGATGGGGCTCACCCCCGAATATCTCGACGCACTCACCAAAGACGAGCTTATTATGAGCGTTATGCCGATTTTCGCATATCATTCATATCACGACGATAATAATCCACAAACACGAGTTGACTTTAAAAATCAGTTAGTAAAAACACATCCTGAATTGCGTTTTGATATGAGTGAATGGTGTGAATTACCTAACAAGAGTCATACAAAAAATTTCAAGGGTGCACTCATAACTGCACGAATTATCGGTCAGGATTTAATCTATGCTGGTGCAGAGAGTTGGACAAGTTGGGTTGCAATAAATCAATATGCTATCAAAGAAGACGGATTTGACTATTCCGATGCAACATTAACCGCTACTGACAACTATGAAGAATGGTATGTTGCAGAGCGTTATTATGGATTTGCACACTTCTCAAAATACATACCAATCGGCTCTGTTTGTCTTGATAATGGTTTCTTCCCTGATGAGAATAACAACTTTAATATATTCTCATTCTTAACACCCGACAATAAAACTGTTACGGTAATTGTCAATGAAGGTGAAGAAAAAGAGATTTCACTTGATGGTGAATTTAATAAAATGGAAATTATTGAGTCCACACAGGGATATAAATTAGAAACCATTTATAATGGTGAATATAAAAATGGTTTTACAGTTAAAGCAAACAGTATTTTAACTGTCATTTGTGAATAGAGGTAATATTATGAAAATTGCAGTAACTTATGAAAATGAACAAGTTTTTCAGCATTTTGGACACACAGAAAAGTTCAAAATCTATGAAATAGAAAATGACAGTATTGTTGGTATGAAAATTGTTGATACTAACGGTCAAGGGCATGGTGCATTGGCTACATTTTTAAAAGAAAATGGTGTTGACACAGTTATTTGTGGTGGCATTGGTGGTGGCGCACAAAATGCTTTAAACGAAGCAGGAATCAAATGGTATGGTGGTGTTAAGGGAGACTGTAACCAAGCAGTTATTTCTTTGCTTGTTGGCAAGTTAGAATATAACCCTGACGCAAAATGTGACCACCACGACCATGGCGAAGGACATACTTGTGGAGATAATTGTAATCACTAAGGAGAAAAATAATGAATTTTGCAGTATCTAATCACCCAAATCCACAATTCGAGAGAAAAAATATAGAGATTATCAATGGTCAATGGGATTTTGGTTTCAAAAAAGCTAAAAAGGGTTTTAAGTTTTCAACTGACGAAAAAAGAGCAGTTGAAATAAGAAATAAAAACGAATATCCACACCAAATCAATGTGCCATTCTGCGTTGAGAGTGAACTTTCAGGCATAGGTTATAAAGATTTCATCAATATGGTATGGTATAAGAGAATGGTTGAAATCAAGAAAACTGAAAATCGTGTTTTCTTATGCTTTGGTGCTGCTGACCACTTAACAACTGTGCTTGTAAACGGCAAGCTTGCAGGTCGTCATAAGGGTGGTTACACATCATTCCGTTTTGATATTACTGATTTAGCAGTTGATGGTGAAAACGAGATTTTTGTGCTCTGTGAAGATGATGTTAAAAATCCTTATGTTATCCGTGGTAAGCAAAGCGAATGGAAAAAGAGTCATGCTTGTGATTACACTCGCACAACTGGTATCTGGCAAACAGTTTATCTTGAATATGTGCCAGAAAACTACATAAAAAACTTTAAGATTTATCCTGACCACAAAAATGGTCTTGTTACAATAAACTTTAATCTCAAAGGCAAAGCAGACCTTACTTGTAAAGTGCTTTATGAAGGCAAAATTGTTGGTAAATATGCATTTGTTGATGCTTGTGACAACGCAGTTATGCAAATATGCTTGGACGAAATTCACCTTTGGGAAGTTGGCAATGGTAATCTTTATGACCTTAAAATCACATTCGGCGAAGACGAAGTTTACTCATATTTTGGTCTTCGCAATGTGCGTCTTGATGGTTATAAATTCCTTATCAATGAAAAGAGCGTATTCCAGCGTTTAGTCCTTGACCAAGGTTTCTATAAAAAAGGTATTTACACTGCACCTTCTGACGAAGATTTAATGAAAGATATTGAACTTTCAATGGCACTTGGTTTCAATGGTGCTCGTCTTCACCAAAAGGTATTTGACCCAAGATTTTTATATTTCTGCGACAAGATGGGTTATATCGTTTGGGGTGAATATGCTAACTGGGGACTTGACTATTCAAATCCAAAGAGCGTTGATGTTTTCTTAAAAGAATGGGGCGAAGCAATCGAGCGTGATTTCAATCACCCTGCGATTATTGGTTGGTGTCCATTTAATGAGACTTGGGACTATAAAAAGAGACCACAATATGACCCACTTCTTTCAACAGTTTATGATTATACAAAAGCCGTTGATAACACTCGTCCATGTATTGATACAAGCGGTAATTTCCACGTTAAAACTGATATTTTTGACTTGCACGATTATAGCTATGATGTTGAGTTTTTCAAGAAAAACTATGACCGTTTTATGACAGAAGATTATCTTTATCAGCATGTGCTTGTTGAAAATAAAGGCAGACAAGAATATAAAGGTGAGCCCGTATTTATCAGTGAATATGGCGGAATTAAATGGGTTAGTGACGAGTCAATCAAATCTTGGGGTTATGGTGAAGATGTTAAAACACCTGAAGAATTTGCAGACAGATATGTGGGGCTCACTGATGTTATTCTTTCAAACTATAAGATGTTTGGTTTCTGTTATACTCAGCTCTATGATATTGAGCAAGAGCAAAATGGACTTTATACTTATGACCGCGAAAAGAAATTTGACGATGCAATTTATCAAAGAATTATTGATATAAATACAAAGGTTGCAGAGATTGAGAAATAAGGTGATTTTATGAATAACTATTTCCCTGAAGTAAAGAAAAACTTTGGCTTTGGTTGTATGCGACTTCCTCGAAAAGGTCCGCTTATTGACATTGAGCAGTCAAAAAAGATGATTGACACTTTTTTAGAGGCAGGTTTTAACTATTTTGACACTGCTCACGGATATATGGAAATGAGAAATGAAAGCACACTCAAAAAGTGCCTTACATCTCGTTATCCAAGAGAGAGTTATATTCTTGCCGACAAATTATCAGACGGATTTTTCAAGAAAGAAAGCCAAATTCGACCACTTTTTGAAAAGCAATTAAAGAATTGTGGTGTTGAGTATTTCGACTTTTATTTGATGCATGCACAAAATGCTACAAACTTTGAGAAATACAAGAAATGTAGAGCTTATGAAACTGCATTTGAACTTAAAAAAGAAGGTAAAATCCGCCATGTGGGACTCTCTTTCCATGACAAAGCAGAAGTGCTCGATAGAATTCTCACAGAATATCCTGAAATTGAGTTTGCACAGATTCAATTCAACTATCTTGACTATAATGACCAGTCAGTTGAGGGTAGAAAATGCTATGAAGTCTGTCGCAAACACAACAAACCTGTCATTGTTATGGAGCCTGTTAAGGGTGGTAGCCTTGTAAAACTCCCCGATGAAGCTAAAAAGGTGCTTGATGACTTGAATGATGGCACTCCTGCAAGCTATGCTATCCGTTTTGCTGCAAGTTTTGAGGGTATCTTTATGGTGCTTTCAGGTATGAGTGATATGACTCAGATGAACGATAACATCAGTTTTATGAAGGATTTTGAGCCACTTAACGACAAAGAAATGAATGCTATTAACAAGGTTTGTGAGATTATGAATGCTCAACATCTTATTCCTTGCACTGCTTGTCGTTATTGTGTTGACGGATGTCCTAAAAACATTGCGATTCCTGAAATTTTTGCTTGTATGAATGATAGAAAGCAATTCAAAGACTGGAATCCAAAATTCTATTATGAAGAAATTCACACCGCAAACAAAGGCAAGGCTTCTGATTGCATTGAATGTGGTTTATGCGAAAAGGCTTGTCCACAACACCTTGAAATTCGCAAACTGCTTAAAGATGTTGCAAAGGAATTTGAAAAATAATGAAAAACAATAAAATATTAAACATTGTGCTTTCTGCAATGTTTTTGTCTCTTTGTCTTGTATTGCCTTTTTTAACAGGACAAATCAAAGAAATCGGGAATATGCTTTTACCAATGCACATTCCCGTTATGCTTTGCGGACTTATCTGCGGATGGCAATATGGACTTATTGTTGGCGCAATAGCACCAATAATGCGTTCACTTTTATTCAGTATGCCCGTGATGTATCCATCAGCTATCAGTATGGCATTTGAGCTCGCAACCTATGGCTTTGTTATAGGTTTTATTTTCAGCAAATCAAAGTGGAATTGCATGAAATCACTTTATCGTTCTCTTATTATTTCAATGATAACAGGTCGTGCTGTATGGGGAATTGCGCAAACAATTCTTTTGGGACTTGGTGATAATGGTTTCACACTTTCAATGTTTGTTGGTAGTGCATTTTTAAAGGCAATTCCAGGTGTTATTTTGCAACTTGTTTTAATCCCCGCAATTATGCTTGTCTTGGGCAAAACACATTTAAGACATAAGAAGAGTTAGATAAATTGGGGTTTGTCAAACTCTTTTATACGGTAATGTAACCTTGTAGGGGTCATTCACGAATGACCCGTTCCAAAATGTGAGATGTAACCTTTTCGGGCGATTCGTGAATCGCCCCTACATTGTTTGATGGTCGATTTTGATGAGATATAAATTTTAAACGAGTTAGACAAATTCAAATTTGTGTAATGCGTTGTTTACTTGACTTTTGGGGGTTAAAATGATAATATTATCAAGCAAAATTTAATAGGCGGATGTGACGGAACTGGCAGACGTGCAGGCCTCAGACACCTGTGGATATTACTTCCTTGTGGGTTCAAGTCCCATCGTCCGCACCAAAAATGGAGATGTTGCTTTTGCGACATTTCCATTTTTCTTTGTGAATAAATAGGTGGGACTTGAATCCGCGAGGGTTTTGCCGTTAAGAAAATGATATGGTATATCATTTTTAGGCAAAAGCACAAAGCGAATTCCCCATTCGCTTTGTGAGTCTATAATTTTGCCGTTAAGAAAATGATATAGTATATCATTTTTAGGCAAAAGCACAAAGCAAATCCCTCATTTGCTTTGTGGGTCTATAATCTGAGCGTTAAGAAAACAATTCGGTGAATTATTTTTAGCGAAGAGCACAATGCGAATCCCCCATTCGCATTGTGAGTCTATAATTCAAGTCCCATCGTCCGCACCAAAGTAGAGTTCACGCTTTTGTGTGGACTCTATATTTATGTTCAGGCTTATTGACTAAGTAAACGTTTGACATATTTTTGTATTATGATATAATCAAAAATGTAATATATTTTTGTTGTGGGAGAGCCGTTTATGAGTGAAAAGAAAAGGATTTATTGGATTGATATAGCAAAAGCTATATGTATTTTTGCGGTTATTATCGGGCATCGCGGAATAGACTTGTTTGGCTTTGTTTATTCGTTTCATCTAACAGTATTTTTTATACTTGCAGGTTATACATCCAAAGCAAAAAAAATAGATGGTTCATTGTTAAAGAAATGGTTTAATCAATTGATGGGACCTTATTTTTTGACATGTTTTGCAATTTTGTTAATGGAACTTTTCAATCTTATTGTTATAAACAGGAATTTTGCTATTGCATCGGTCACCAATCTTATTGCCGTTGACCTTAAGCGTTTCTTTTTTGCTTCGGGTGGAATTATGAATTTTGGCAATATTGATATGGGAAGATTTATAGGTGCAATTTGGTTTTTGCCGGCTATGTTTTTTGCTCGTGTTATATTTCAACTCATTGTAAATAAGGTGAATGATAAGCGGGTTCAAATTATATTGTCGGTTAGTGTTGCTATAGTTTCCGTTATGCTTTCAAAAGTGGTATGGCTTCCTTTTAGCATTCTTCCTGCAATGTTCGCCGTTCCTTTTATGTTCGTGGGTTATTATGCAAAAGAAACCAATTTTATTGAAAGAATGAAACCGCCGCATTATCTGTTTTGTGCTATATTATTTTCGAGTGGATGTTTCATAGGTTATGCACAACCATTTTATATGGTGAATGTTTATGCAAAAGACTATTTTTTGACACTTGTTTTTGCTTTAGCCGGTAGTTTTATTGTTATTGGTATTTCAAGACTTTTAGAGAAAGTGCCTACAAAAATATTGAGATTTTTTGGTGAAAATTCTCTTATTGTACTTTGTGTTCATTTGGTTGAGATGAATACGTTTTACTATTTTTATGCAAAAGTTATTGAGATTTTGCACTTGCCGAATAACAACCTTACAAAGTTGGCTCTTGAGTTTATTGTTGTAATCACATTTTCAATTGCAATAGTATATATTAAAACTATTATTGCAAACAGAAAAATATCTGCAGTTGTAGGTAATCGCGATTTGACAATTGATATAATGAGAGGTTTTCTTATTATTTTGATGATAATTTGTCATGACCCAACATCAACAACTTTTCATAGAATAGTCTATAGTTTCCATATGATTGCATTTATTATAATATCAGGATATTTTTATAAATCGGATTTTCCACTTGGTGTGCAACTGAAGAAATGCCTAAAATCTTTAGTCTATTATGGCGTATTTGCGATTTTATATCTATTTGTAAGCAACAAAGAATTTTTAGATATTATAAAAACCCTTTTGGGTGGCATTAGTTATACTAACAAACTTTTTACCTCGTTTAGTTCAGTAGGACCGGTATATTTTATTCTTTTGCTGTTTGTTGTTCGATTCATCTATATATTTATAGACCATTTTTTCAAAGGTTATCTGAAAGATATTGTTGTTATTGTGGTTTCTATGCTTGGAATCTTTTTAGGCAAAGCAGGATTTTATTTGTTCTGGAGTATAGATTGTGCAATGTTTTGTGTCCTTTTCTTCCATTTGGCTGTATATTTAAGAAAATATGATATACTAAAAAAACTTAACGATATGCCATATCTATATTTTGCATTGTCTACTTGTTGGTTTTTATTTATTTATAATGGGTCAATGGATTTGGCAACAAGACGATATGAAAATATAGGAATTCTTATCGTGGGAACGGTTGCTGCCTTTGTTCTAATCTATCAGTTATGTTCATATATTATGCGTCATTGGTCTATAACAGTTACAAAAGTGATTGCATGTATCGGTGAAAGCACAGCATATATATTGATTTTTCATACATTGTTTGGAAGCAAAGTATCTGCGTTTGTTATTGATACGCTCGGCTTAAATAATAAAAATATTTTTTATTTTGCAGTTAATACATTTATTCAGGTTTTTGTTGGTGTTATAGCATGTTTGATTGTAAAGTATGTAAATCGATTAATTCAAGGCAATAAAAATAAAAAAACGTTATTGAATCCCAAAGTATAATAATGCATTTGCTAATATATTTACATCAAAAAACCAACAATGAAACTATAGAACTTTGATTCGACGTTAACTACACCAGAAACACGGTTAGTACTCTTGTATTAACCGTGTTTTTTTATTGTAAAATATTGTATTTGATATATGAGAGTGATATAATTATAATGTATATTTTTGCATCTAAAAAGGACGGATGAAATTATGAAAACATTCGGTACATATTTTCAAAATGACAAAGATTTGCCTATCAAATATGGTGAAATCAATTTGATAAATCCCGAAAGACAAAGACTTCGTGGTGAGCCTTTGCTTAAAGGTGTTGAGGCACGCCCTGTTTTTCAGGGTTTCTGTGGCACAGACTTTGAGCTTATGAAGATGGGCAGAGATAATAATCTCTCTCACAAATTCCCTGAAGGTGAAAACAGACTTATCAATGGCCACGAGGGTGTTGTTTGGGTGCCAAGCGAAAATAGGTTTGCCATCGTGCTTATTCGCGGTGGTGATAGTTTCGACCCTACACGCTACACCGAAGATGAAACATATTTTGAATATGGTTGCGACAAAGCAGACGGACTTTTCTGCGATAAAAACTATTTTAACCCTGATATGCTTCTTCACTTGCCTAAGGAATATGACGGACTTACAAAATTGCCATTATCCGTTGCTAAAAAATTATCATTTGCAGACCCTTATGCTTGTGCGATTTTCCAACTTGAAAGAATGGAAGACCTTGGTGAAGCACAAAATTTCAGAGTTGAAATGGCAAAGCACAAATGCTCTGAAACAGAAGCTCGAAAACTTGCAAAAGACAATATATTCGAAAGAGTCGTTGTTTTTGGTCTTGGTATGACAGGACTTTTCATTGCAGACCAGATTAAGAGAAATCACCCAAATGCACAAATTCTTTTTGTTGGTCGAAGTGATGAAACTTGTAAAAAAGTTACATTCTCAAAAGAGATTTGTGGTGCAGATTATCTCTCAACAAGTGGTCTTAGTGAAGAAGAAACTGCACAGAAGATTATGGAGAAAATCGGTGGTCGTGCCACTATGTTTGTGGGCACAAGTGGCTCTAATGTTGAGCACAGAATTGCATTCGAGCATAAAGTGCTCGGTTGCAATGGTGTTTATAACAGTTTCTCATTGGGTCCTGTTGTTTCTTATGACACAATGCCATTCGGATTTGAAAATCACCTTATTTTTGCATCAATCAACTTCCGTCAATCTCACATGGAAAAAGCTATCGAAGTGCTTGTTGATTCTCGTTATGATGAAGTTGTTGAGTTAATAGACAAAGAAGAATTTATCGCAGACCCACTTGATGCTTATGAAAACAAAATTTTCTGCAAGGGTGCACCGCTTAAAACAGGTGTTATTTGGGATAAAAATTATATTGAAGAGGATAAATAAAATGAAAGCTATTGTTATTTCTAATCCAAATGAAATTGAAATTCGTGAAGTGCCAATGCCTGAAGTGAAGGATGGCGAAGCACTTCTTAAAGTTAAATATGTTGGCATTTGTGGTGCAGACGTTGCATCATTCACAGGTAACCAACCATTCACTACATACCCAAGAATCCCTGGTCACGAGTTTTCAGCAGAAATCGTTTCAATCCCTGAAAATGATAAGGGTTTAAAGCCAGGTGATATTGTTACTTGCAACCCATATTTCAACTGTGGCACTTGCTATTCTTGTGAGCGTGGATTTGTAAACTGTTGCACAGATAATCAGACAATGGGTGTTCAACGTGATGGTGCTTTCTGTGAATATATTTCAATGCCTGTTGAGAGAATTTATGACGGAAAAGGTCTTTCTGCACAAGAATTGGCACTTATTGAGCCATTTGCTATTTCACAGCATGCAGTTTCTCGCGCAACGATTAAAGAAACTGACAATGTGCTTGTGATTGGTGCAGGTCCTATCGGTCTTTTCGCACTTCTTGCAGCAAAACAGAAATGCAACAAAATCGTGGTTGCAGATATTCTTGATAATCGTCTTGCGCTCGCAACAGAATATGGTGCAGATGCAGTTGTTAATACAAAAACACAGTCCCTTGAAGAATTCACAAAAGAATTCACAAACGGCAACGGCTTTGATGTTTGCATTGAAGCTTGCGGTGCACCTGAAACATTCTTGGGTTGTATCGACAATGCTGCATTTGCTGCAAATATCATTCTTATCGGTAATGGTAAGCGTGAAACTAATTTTGTTCATTCAATTATCCTTAAAAAAGAACTTAATATTCACGGCAGTCGTAACGCTTTGAAAGATGACTTTATCAACTTAATTGATATTGTTGCAGATAAAAAAGCAGACCCAATGAAAATGGTTAGTGGTGTTTATGATATGGAAAATGCCCTTGACGCATTTAAAGCCCTTGCTAACAATGACGGCACACTTGCGAAACTTCTTATAAAGATTGGTGACTAGAATGAGAGAAACTGTAATTCAATTTGGCGAAGGTAATTTTCTTCGTGGATTTTTCGACTATTTTCTTCATAAGATGAACGAAAAAGGTCTTTATGATGGCAAAGCAGTTATCATTCAGCCAAGAGCGGGTGGAAAATGTGCTTTATTGAACGAGCAAGACTGCAAATATAATCTCTATTTAAGGGGCATTCAAAATGGTGAAATCGTAAAAGAGCACACATTTGTTGAATCAATTTCAAGATGTATTGACCCTTATAAAAATTTTGAAGATTATTTAGCACTTGCAGATAATCCTGATTTTCGTTTTATTGTTTCAAACACAACTGAAGCAGGTATTGAATTTGTTGACACTTGCAAGTTTGATGATATTCCTGCCCTTTCTTTCCCTGCAAAGCTTACACAGTTACTCTATAAACGCTATAAAAACGGTTTGAATGGGTTTATAATCTTTGCTTGCGAGCTTATTGATAACAATGGTGCAGAGCTTAAAAAATGCGTTCTTAAATATGCCCAGTTTTGGAATCTTGAAGCAGATTTTGTTGCTTGGTTAGAAAATGAAAACCACTTCGTTAACACTCTTGTTGACAGAATTGTTACAGGATACCCTAACGATGAAACAAAGGATGCTCATCCAGACGACAAATTCCTTGATACTGCAGAAATCTTTCACCTTTGGGTTATTGAAGGCGATTTTGAAGACGAATTCCCACTTAAAAAAGCGGGCTTTAATGTAATCTGGACAGATGACGCAAAACCATATAAGAAAATCAAGGTTAGAATTCTCAATGGTGCTCACACTTCACTTGTTGCAGGTGCTTTGCTTTCAGGCATCGAAACTGTTGGTGAAGCAATGAATGATGAAATCACTTACGCTTTTCTTAACAAATGTATGAAAGAAGAAATTTTGCCAACTATCGGTAAAAATGATGAGAGCATTGCTTTTGCAAATGCAGTGTTTGATAGATTTAAAAATCCATTTATCGCACACAAATGGCGTTCAATCGCACTCAACTCTGTGAGCAAATTCTCTGTGCGTGTGCTCCCTACTCTTCTTGAATATAAAGAAAAGAATGGTATTGCACCAAAAGGACTTACACTCGCTCTCGCAAATCTTATTTATTTCTATAAAAATGACACTCCTCAAGATGCAGAAAATGTTATTGCTACAATAAAAAATGACAGTATTGATGAAATTCTCAAAAACACTTCATTATGGCAAGCAAACCTTTCTTCATTAACAGAAACAGTTTTAGAATATTACAACAAAATTGACGCACTCGGTGCAAAGGAAACAATGAAATGGATTTTGTCAGAATAAATGAAAAAGATAATGTTTGTGTTGACCTTTCTACCGGTCATAAAATCGCAATTTGCGACATAGAAAAAGGTGCAGATATTATTAAATATGGCTACCCTATCGGATATGCCACTGAAAACATTAAGAAGAATGACAATGTTCATTCGCACAATATGAAAACAAAATTAGGTGATATTCTTTCTTATGAATACACACCAAATTTTGAAGAATTAACAGCAAAAGAGCCATTCACTATCAATGCATATGTTCGCCCGAATGGTGATATTGGTATTAGAAATGACATCTGGATTGTACCAACAGTTGGTTGCGTTAACAGTATTGCAAAGCAACTCAGTGAAAAAACAGGTGCAATTCATTTCGCACACCCTTATGGTTGTAGTCAGTTAGGCGATGACAATAAAACTACACAGTTAATTCTTCGTGGACTCATCAATCACCCTAATGCAGGTGGTGTGTTGGTGCTTGGGCTTGGCTGTGAGAACAACAATATTCCTGAAATGAAAAAGGTGCTTGGCACTTGGAATGAGAATAGAGTTAAATTCTTATCTGTTCAGGATTGTGAAAACGAGCTCGAACAAGGTATCCAACTTATTGAAGAATTAAAAGCAATAGCATCAAAAGATAACCGACAAGAAGTGCCCGTTTCAAAGCTCAAAATCGGTCTTAAATGTGGTGGCTCTGACGGATTTTCAGGGATTACTGCAAATGCTGTTTGTGGACTTGTTACTGACGAAATCTGCGCTATGGGTGGCACTGCAGTATTAACCGAAGTGCCCGAAATGTTTGGTGCAGAAACTGTGCTCTTTGACAGATGTATAAACAAAGAAGTTTTTGATAAAAGCGTTAATCTTATCAATAATTTCAAGCAATATTTCAAAGACCACGGCGAACCCGTTTCTGAAAATCCATCACCTGGCAACAAAGAAGGTGGAATCACAACTCTTGAAGAAAAATCTCTCGGTTGTGTGCAAAAAGGTGGCTCAGCGCCCGTTGTTGATGTGCTCACTTATGGTGATACTCTCACAAAAAACGGGTTAAACCTTTTAAATGGTCCTGGCAATGATATTGTTTCAATTACAAATCTCTCTGCAGTTGGTTGTCATTTGGTGTTATTTACAACAGGTAGGGGCACTCCACTTGGTGGCGCTGTACCAACAATAAAAATTGCGTCTAATGATAATATCGCAACTAAAAAGAGCCATTGGATTGACTATTCGGCATTTGGTTTTGACAAAAAGGCAAAATCTCAAGAATTGTTAGACCTTATCAAACGAGTTGCAAATGGTGAAATGACCAAAAACGAGATTCAAGGCAACCGTGAAATAGCAATTTTTAAGGACGGTGTAACATTATGATTATTGATGCACACGCTCATTTATGGAAAAAACAGAATGGTATTGTCAATGGAAAACCCGTTTTCGATATTGGTGGTGGCAAGAGTGATTTTGGTGGCGAAATCAAACAAATGATGCCACCATATATGACTGATGGCGAAAATACTGTTGAGCGATTTTTAGCCAATATGGATTATGCAGGTGTCAATGGTGCTGTGATTACACAAGAATATATTGACGGCAACCAAGACGAATATCTTCTCACTTGCAAAAGCGACAGAATTAAAATCTGTGCTTTATATGAAGAAAAACCACTTGATGATATATCAGGTTTTGATGGCATTAAAATCTGTGCAGGACGACTTCAAGACAAGAACTTGCTTAATCACCTTGAGCCATTTAAAATTGCCAATGACAACGGCAAATTCATTTCAATAGACCTTGCCGATGGTGATGAGCAGACAGAAATGATGCAAAAAATCATTGAGATGTTCCCCGACCTTAAAATCGCAATCGGTCATTTCGGAATGGTTACTCGTGACGGTTGGCTCGAGCAAATAAAACTTGCGAAGAATAAAAACGTATTCATTGAAAGTGGTGGAATCACTTGGCTATTTAACGCTGAGTTTTATCCCTACCCTTCTGCTATTGATGCAATAATAGCGTCTGCAAATCTTATTGGATTTGAGAAACTTATGTGGGGTAGTGATTATCCACGAACAATGACGGCTATCACTTATAAAATGAGTTTGGATTTTATTGAGAAAACCGATAAAATCAGTGAAGAAAATAAAAAACTTATTTTAGGTGAAAATGCGAGAAAATTTTATGGTTTTTCCCACATACCTAACCCACAAAGAGTTAAAAATATGGTTGAAGATTAAAAAAATAAAGCAGTCTTTTAAGACTGCTTTATTTTTTATTCTGTTTTGTCTTTTTTCTTTTGTTTATTTGTAAACTTATCAAGGGCTGCTGCAACACCAGGTAATACAAAGAGTATCAACAATGTTGCCGAAAGTGCACCGATTGAAATTGTCTGACATATCTGTGCGATTGTTGGGTCAACAGGGCTAAATCCGATTGCACCAGTTACCACTATCATAATAAGACCTGATGTGAGAATTGTGTGAATTGAGCCGTTATATGCAGCTGTGATGGAATCTTTAATATCCATTGTCTTTCGACTTTCGCGATAATAGTTAGTGAACAGAATCGCATAGTCGATTGTAGCGCCCATAAGAATACATTGAACAATCAAAAGTGCGAGATAATAAATGCTATATCCCATAAGTCCGTTGACTGTCATTGTGAGATAAACACCACATTGAACAAGCAACACAAGAAGTGTAGGAACTGACAATGAACGGAATGTTAGCGTAACAACAATAAAGATTGTAACTGCTGTGAGAATAGTTATAAACAACAATTCTTTATCAAAGCTCTGTTCCATTTCATAACTCATTGGAGTGTTGCCTATGAAATAATAATTATTTTTAAGATTATTACCGCAGAAAGCAGAAAGTTCATCCATAAACGCCGTTGTTTCTGCAGACTCAACAGGAAGTGCTGTTTCAATCATCATAAGAGAATGATTTTTGCCAAGAAGTTGATTTATAGCACCATCAAGCTGGGTTTTCATATCATAAACCTGTTGACGAGTTACCGCGTCAATCATATTCACAAATCTTGAATCATTGAGCAAATTATCTGAAACATAAGAGAACATTTCTTCAATGGTCAATTTCCAATCAGCGTTAGTAGTTTTTGTGCTTGAATAATAAAGACAGAGTACTTCCATAGTGTTACTGTCTATCTGGTCGGTGAGAGCGCCGAACATAGTGGCAAGTTCTGATGATGAATATGCTTTGTTTGAAACTGATGCGTCTATAAGTTTTTTCACGCCTTTGAGCATATTTGCAGTTTCTGCATCGAATTGTGATGCATAAGCTTTATTTGGCAACACATCAGAGATAATAAAATTAATAAAGTTCTGAATTGAAACTTTCCAACTGCTTGTGTTACCGTGTTCACAGATATAGAGAAGATAGAGCTGTTTGAGCTGTGCAGGGTCCATATTCATAACCTTTGCCAAATCTTCAGGTGAATATGATTTGCCTTCAACTGTTCCGTTTATAATTTCGTGACCCATTGTAAGTTTCTGCAAATCTTCTGGGGTCATTGCATCAGCCATCATTTCTTTATTATCAATAATAAAGTTAACAAATTCCTGAATTGACAATTTGTATTCGCTACCGATAAACTGCATTGCAAGATATTCTGACATAACCTGTTCATAGTCAACTACTTCAGGATTCTGTGAATAAACTTTATGATAAGCATAGAAAAGTTTTACTTTTTCAATATCAACACCCAAAAGTTGTGACATTGAATCATAATGTCTTTTTTCTGTAACAATTTCTTTATTAGTAAATGTTGTGAGCATTCCCAACTGTGATTTTGTTTCTTCGTCAAACATTGATGAATATGTAGGATTTTTTGCAACTTCATTTACAACATAATCTGCAAATACTGGCAAAGTCATTGTGCCATAATCTGCGCCACCTTTTTCGCTGAAATAAAGTACCATAAGTTGTTTAACCTGACTTGCATCCATTGAAAAACAAAGAGCAATTTCTTCGGCTGTCATTGGTGTGGTGAGGTTTTGCGGGTTTGCAAACAATTCCATTTTATCAACAGAAGTTTTCATATCACTACTGATAAATGATGAGAACATATCGTTATTCATTACATCGTATTTAATAAAGTTTATCACCTGACTGACTGTCATTGGCAAGGTTTTACCGTCATTAAAATAGGTGTAATAAACCAAATCAATAAGTGATGAATCAATGGTCATTGGAATTCCCATATCATCAATCATTGACATAAGTCCGCTTGATGTAAATTCTTTGCCGAGAGTATTTGAATAACTCATCACATTCTTGACAACATCTTTTGACTCAAACTCTTTAATTACTTTATTTGCATTTTCTTCGTCTTCGTTATTATAGAGAAGAATAATTGGGTTTGATGGAGTGAAAACATCTGCGATTGGGTCTTCTGGTGAAATTGAATAAACAATTTTTGTTGTGTTCTGTAAAAATGCTGTTACAACAAAGAGAATTGCAAAGAAAACTGCTAAAGGTTTTCTGAGTTTATATTGAGTTTTTGATAATAGTCCCATTGGTAAATGCAACTCGTTCTTTTCTGTGTCTTCAATCTTTTCATCAAAGATAAGCAACAATGCAGGTAACACTGTAAGAACACAAATCATGCTAAACAGAACACCTTTTGCAAGAACAAGACCTAAGTCCATACCAATCTTAAAGCTCATAAACACAAGCATAATAAGGCCGATAACTGTTGTCATACCACTACTCATAATTGATGAGAATGCATTCTTCCAAGCATTTTTCATTGCTTCTTCAATATCGTCGCACAAGAGTTTTTCCTGACGATAACGGTTTGCGAGAATAATTGAATAGTCCATTGAAAGAACCAACTGCAAGATTGCTGCGATTGACATTGTAATCTGCGAAACGCTACCAAGCACAATATTTGTGCCCATATTAAATACTATAGCAATACCGATTGTTGCCATAAAGAGTATAGGTTCAAACCATGAACTGCTCATTAAGAAGAGAATTGCAAAAAGAATAACAAGAGCGACAACAATTATAAGCCATGGCAATTCCATACTGCTTGCATTGTCATTCATATAATTCATTTTATAGTCTTTAAATTGGTCTTCAATGGCTTTTTCAATAGAGAGTTCTTCTGGCGAGCCATATGTATACGAAGTATTTACAACAAATTTCGTGTAATTATCTTTA
The DNA here is from genome assembly GCA_045613685.1 of Candidatus Fimenecus sp. Classification (GTDB taxonomy): domain Bacteria; phylum Bacillota; class Clostridia; order Oscillospirales; family Acutalibacteraceae; genus Fimenecus. The sequence continues at coordinate 25,842 of JAZLBL010000053.1, forward strand.
TTATAATCTTCACTGTTTTCGATGTATGAAACACTGTCAACATACTCAATATTTTCAAGTTGATTTCGGATTTGACCTTTTTCTTCATCTGTCAAGTCTTCAAACATAACTCGGATTGTCTGTGACATTGCCATTGATGTAAAATCTTCTGTCATCACATCAATACCCTGCTTCATTGAAGAATCGTCAGGCAGATATTTGGTCATATCAGTATTAATTTCAACTGATGGTATAAGCAAAGCACAACCCACGCAAAGAATTATCATCAATGCGAGAATTACCTTATGTCCTTTAATCATTATATTTGCAAAATTTTTCAAGCATAACACCTCATTTGCAAAAGTTCTTTTTTCATTATATCACAAAAATATTAATAATCTATTACTAATTGGAAATTTTTGCACACTATTTCATAGAAATATACATATTTTTTATGTCGTTATATGACAAAGGGATAATATTTCTCTCCATAAGTGGTGTCATACTCATTTTTGTGAGAGTTTCGATTTCGTCATCTGTTTTTACACCGATTTCAGAAAGGGTCATAGCCATACCCATCTGTTTTTTGAGATTTGTAATAGCATCGGCTAACTCATAAGCATCAGCAAAACCACAATCACGGGCAAATTTATTAAGTCTGCCGTTTTCTGCTTCGGCATTAAATCTTGTGAAGAAATCAAGAGTCATTGCACAAGCTTCACCATGTGGAACACCATAGAGATTTGTAAGTGGGAATGAACACGCGTGGCTACCCGCTGTGCGTGGATTACTAAATGCAACACCTGCAACGATTGATGCTTCTGCCATTTTTTCTCTTGCTTCTAAATTATCGGGCTCGCAATATGCCTTATATAACCATTCAAACACCAATTTTGTAGCGTGAACTGAACAACTTTCACAAATTGGTTGATGCAATATGCTCCACACACTTTCTAATGCGTGAGCGAGCACATCAAGACCTGTTGAAGCAGTAACCTTTGGTGGTACGCTGAGCGTTAGTCTTGGGTCAACAATAGCAGCTTTTGGGTACATAAGTGGGTCATTCATTGTGGATTTTACGTTTTTCTGTAAATCCGTAAGCACTGAAATATTTGTGATTTCACTACCTGTGCCACTAGTTGTTGCAACTGCAATCATTGGGATAACTTCTTGCTTGTTTATTGGTTTGCCACCTGTGTGATAACTTTCGATAATATCGTCACCCTTTGCGATAGCGCAAGCGGCTTTGCAACAATCCATTGGTGAGCCACCACCGAGAGCAACGGCAAAATCTGCGTTATTTTCTCTTAAAACCTTAACACAAGCATTAACATTATCGGTTGTTGGGTTTGGTCTTATATCACTAAAAGTTGCTACTAAAATGCCCTTTGAATTTTCTATAATTTCATCTGCTACGCCATTCTTTTTAAGGGTGTTTGAGCAGACGAGCACTCCCCTTTTGTAGCCTAATTCTTCAATAATTTTGGGCAATTCTTTGATTTTATCTGTACCAAAATAAATTTTTACGGGTAAAGAAAATTCCCAAGTCATATTTTACACTTCCCTTGAATTATATCTCTTTTTTCTAATTCTCTGTTTATTATGTTGAGCACGTTTTTCTTGTCGGCACTCCATTTTGGCTCAACAAGATGTGATTTCGGTGCATCACCCGTTATTCTGTGAATTACAACATTTTCGGGTATTCTCTCGATGCAAGCAAAGAGAATATCCATATATTCTTCCAATGTCAAAGGTTTCACAAGACCTTTTTGAAAATCAATATAAAGGTCAGTGTCTTTGAGAATATGCAAAAGTTGCAATTTAACACCATCAGTTTTATTTTTGACTACAAAATCAATAGTATTTAGTATATCTTCTTTTGTTTCACTGGGCAAGCCGATAATAATATGGGTTATTACTGTTATTCCCCTATCTTTCAAACTCTTCACGGCTTTTTCATAGGTGAAATTGGGGTAACAACGACGAATATATTCTGCTGATTTTTCGTTTGATGTCTGCAAACCCAACTCTATCCACACAGGTTTGATTTTATTGAGCTTTTCGAGTAATGAAAGCACATCTTTACCCAAGCAATCGGGACGAGTGCCAATGGAGAGTGCCACAATATCATCGCGATTAATTGCAGTCATAAAGCATTTTTCGAGATAGTCTATATCGCCATAGGTGTTGGTGAAACTTTGAAAATATGCGATAAATTTGTCAGTTTTTATTTTGTTTTTTACTCTTACTTTGGCGTTTTCTATCTGAGTGTCAAGGTCAATTCCCATTTCTGCAAAGTGGGAAGAGCCATTATGACAGAATATACAACCACGAGTATCTTTTGTGCCATCTCGATTAGGGCAGGTACAACCAATATCCAGCGCGAGTTTATAAACCTTGCCACCGAATTCTTTACACAGATATTCATTTAGCGAATAAAATCTGCTTTTCATAAAACCACCATTACAATTTTACTATAAGCACACGAAAAAATCAATAAACACAACCATTATTTGTATGTTCAAAATCTCTATATTTCCTTGACTTTTTCGGGGTTTTCATTTATTCTTTAAATAGTGAAATTTATAGGATTTGGTGCAATTTATGACTTTAAAAACAAGGGGCAACAAAACAGCTGTAAATGGTGCGAGAATTCTTTTCGGTCGCATTGTTTTAGCCTATTGCCATGCTAAAATAAAAAGATATAAACCAAAACACGACACATTTATTTTAATAGCAAATCATTCTGACGCATTAGACCCTGTTTATATGCTCTATGCTGTTAAAAAATATGTGCGTTTTGTTATTAGCGACCATTTGGTGGACAAGCCTATTTTAAATCTTATTCTTAGAAAAATTTCAGGGTTTATTGTCCGTGAACGCGAAAAACCATCTTCTGCTATGGTTGATGCTATTCACAAAAGCATTGATGAAGGTGTCAGCGTTGCAATTTGTGTTGAAGGAACAATCACACCTAATGGTGAAACAGGATTTTTCTCGCCAAGAACAGGTCAGTTGATTAAAGACGCAGGTGTTGCGCTTATTACATTCAAACTCACTGGTGGATATTTTCACACTCCTAAATGGGGAACAGGTCTTCGAAAAGGTCCAGTGCGTGGTAGCGTTGTGAGAGAATATTCACCTGAAGAACTTAAAGCAATGTCTGTTGAAGAAATCAACGAAGCAATCAGAAATGACATTTATGTAAATGCTTTTGAAGACCTTAAAAAGAATAAGCACCAATATAAAGGCAAAAACCTTGCAGAGCATGTTGAGAGAATTTTATATATGTGTCCACATTGTTTTGAGGTTGGCAAGCTTCACTCACAAGGTGATTTCTTAACTTGTGATTGTGGATATAAGGTCGAGCTTCGTGCTGACGGATTTTTCTATCAGATTCAAAAACCATTGGTATTTGACAATATTCTCGACTGGGATAAATGGCAAAAAGAACAATGGAAAGAGCGTGTGCTCAAAGCAGGTACCGGTGAGTTGATTTTTGAAGAAGGTGGTCAACGCATTGCAACAATTGTTGACAGAAAGAGAAAATCAATTTCAGAAAATGCCACTCTTCGAATTTGTCAGGATAGATTTGAAATCCAACTCAATGAGAATGAAAATATTATAATTCCACTTGATACAGTGAAACTTGTTATGAGTATTTCTATTGAAGCACTTCTCATTATCGACCAAGACAGATATTACTATATCAAAACTCACAAGCCAAGAGCCACATCAAAATATGTTGCTGCGTGGCGATATTTAATCGGTAAAGATTATAAATAAAAGAATTGAGGCATCAATAACAGATGCCTCTTTTTTGTTATTTATTCTGATTTTTTTCGTTCTTCATTTCAGGGTTTTCTTTTACATTTGTTGGGTTGTTCTTATTCTTGTTTTTTGCGTTGTTTTTCTTATCCATCTTTATCACCTCGCAAAAATATTTTGCCCAAAAATTAAATCATAATTTATTCAAATATTTGATTTTTTTGTAATTTATGGTAAAATTAAAACAACTTGAATTTGGGAGAATTTTTATGATTGATTTTGCTCGTTCAAAAGAGATATTTTTAAGAATTTATAATAGTGAAGAATTGGCAAACAGAATCGAGTGTTATATCAGAAAACACGAAACTACTGTTAAGTTTTTTCTTGCACTCTGCAATAAAAATCGTTGGGAGCCAGCACTCAAACAAAATCCTATGATGAAGCTTTCACTTGTTTATGCCTTTTTGCCAACTGTGTGGGACAGATATATGGAAAAAGGGATTCCTGAAGAAATCTTTTGGGACACAATGAGCGACATTAAAATCTGGATTGATGACCACAAGAGAGAAACTAACGAAGATGGGCTTTATGAGCTTCATTGGATTATGCACCATATGAATTTGGGTATTTTCAAAATCGGCAGATTGCAATATCAGAAGCTGATTTATTATTTCAAAACACCATATAAAAATGAGATTAAATTCGGCGATAAAATTTTAAATGTGCATATTCCCCGTGGTGCAAAATTAGATTTTGATGAATGTGAAAAATCATTTGTTATGGCACAAGAATTTTTCGCAAAATATTATCCTGATTTTCCTAACAACAAGTTTATGTGTCACAGTTGGTTGCTTTATTCTGGCAACAAAAACTTTATGGAAGAAGACAGCAATATTTTAAAATTCCAAAAGCTTTTTGATTTAGTCGAAGAAAAAGAAACACCACACCCAACTTATCGTTGGCTTTTCGGTGTTAAAATCAAAAATGCCGACCTTATGAAAAACAAAAAGGAATGTGGAAGTTACGGTTTCACAGGTGGACTCAAGAAAAACACCGACCTTCGCAAAGTTGCCATTGAATATATTAAAAATGGCGGTGTTTTCGGTGAAGGACTTGGGGTTAAAATTATATAAAAATTTAATAAAAACGGCTCCCCTTGTCAGGGGAGCTGTCTTTTTGTAAAAAAGACTGAGGGGTAGTCTATCTCTCCCTCCGTCTTTGCCTTACGGCAAATCCACCTCCCTCGTCAGAGGGAGGCAGAATTAGATTTTATTTATTCTCTTTTTCTAACTTTTCAAAAAGTTTCGTGTATGGCATGAGCATACCTTCATTCATTTTGTTGCCCATTTTTGATTTGATTTTATCGTTTGCAAGCATTGCGCCTACAAGATACATAAGTAACATTCTTCCCTTTTTCTTTTGTGGGAAATCATATTGATTATGCTCTTTATAAAATTTATGGTCGGCACGCATCATACCCTGCATTTGCCAGATTAAATCTCTAAAAATCTTCATTCCACCGATACCCAAGAAATTCTGTGGTGGCACATATTTGTTCTGGAGTGCATAGACAAGGTTGTTTGCCATTTTATCGATTTGAGCATTTGTGTCCACTTCGTCAGTTGCAACACCTGCTAAGAAATTGCCACCGACCTGTGCACGACCTTCAACGATGGTCTGCAAATTCATTTCTTTGCTATAATTACCGCTTACAAGATAGCCGAATGGCATTCCCATTGTTACAGTGCGGTGTCCGTTACAGAATTGACGGTCATCATACATCTTGAATCTTGCACCCATTGAGTGGTCTTTGATTGTGAATGCATAAACTATCGCCTGAGTTGTCTGAATATTATTGCGAAGATACTCGTCAAATCCGTCTTTGTAAATACATTTACCTGAAACTGCACAGTTAAAGCAACCTAAACATCCACCACTTAAAGCGTATTCACGGATATTCACAACTCGTGTTTTAAGTGGTAAAACTGCACGGAATCGGTCAATCATATTTTGAAGTTGAGTGTCATTTTCTTCGCAATCGGTTACGATTACAACATCCCCTGTTTTTTCTTCTGTGCATTCAGGCACAGTTGCAGGAATGTTTGCAGGTTTTGGCATTTCTTCGGGGAATGTTTCATAATAGTCATTTTCTACACTCCACAAGGTGTAATTAAAGAAATCTAGTGCTTCTTTCTGTCCCTTTTCAGTGAGCAAATCGTCCATATCCGCTGAAAGTCCACGAATATATTTAAGCCCTAAATCATAGCAGTTATCTTCAATATATCTGTGTGCAGTAACATCATAGAAATGCTTTGATGTGGAAAGTTGTGTTGCGAATTTACCTTTTACATTCACATTATGCTCTTTCATAAGTTCAATAAATCTGTGCAACTGACAAGGGGCAATGAATGTATAAACAGGATATGAGAAAATAAGCAAATCGGCATTTTCTAAGGCTTCTTTTGCAGAAGAAAAGTCCTTTTCAAACTTTTTAATCTGCTGACCTACATTGAGCACTTCAAACTGGTGGTCAGGGTTTTTGATTTCAAGGAATTTGATAGTTTGTAAGGTGATACTGTATTTACCCTTTGGGCTACCGTTTAAGATTAAGACTTTCATAATTTACATCTCCTCTGGGTATTTCATATTCCAGTCGTTGCGTAATTTTGTCATAATGTTCATTACATCGATTGTGTAATCAAGGTGCATTGTGTTCTTGCCATTTGTAACTGAATTTTCCATATTCTCTAACTCATAGAAAAGTGCGTTTTCTAGCTTTCCTGCTGTGATTTCTTCTGTGTGATTATCGTCTGTATATGTAATCACCGCTTTGTCCGCTCTTGGGTATTCGAAAATCTCGATATAGGCATTATCATAGCAGATTGTGGCTCTCTTTGGTTGCTTTGAGTGAAGTGAGAGTGTTACGCTTGCCATCTGCTCTTTTTCGTTTTCGATTATAATGCTTGACTGCTCGTCTGCGCCTGTGGGAGCAAATTTAACCTGAGAATTGATTTCGGCATTCTTTGTATCCATAAACATTCTCACAAGGGAGAGTGCATAGACACCAATATCGAGCAATGCTCCACCTGCTAGCTCCATATTAAAGAAACGATTTGTCATATCGTATTCTTTAAAGCTACCAAAATTCACCTGAGCAAGACGGAATTCACCTAATTTACCTGAATTGATAAACTTTTCAAGTTCAAAATACAATGGCATATTATAAATTGTCATTGCTTCGGCTAAGATGAGATTTTTCTCGTTTGCGAGCTGTACTGCTTTATTAAGCTCTTGAGAATTGAGTGTAATCGCTTTTTCACAGAGCACGTGTTTGTCATTCTTCAACGCCTTGAGAATATATTCAATATGTTTGTTATGTGGGGTTGCGATATAGATAATATCTACATTTTCGTCTGTGAACAAATCGTCAATGTTTTCATAGACTTTTTTGATATTATATTTCTCTGCAAAAGACACTGCTTTTTCATAAGTACGATTGGCAACAGAATAAACCCTGCCACCCATTCTTGTTATATCACGAGCAAAGTCATTTGCAATATTGCCACAACCTAAAATTGCCCAGTTATATTTATTGGTCATATGCTCACCTCTATGAAACAAGTATAGCATAAATAAAAGGTTTTTTCCATATAATAAAAGCACAATAGAAAATTTTATATATTTCAAAAAAACACTTGACAAAATAGATATTAGAGTGTATTATTATAGGGCACTCTTTGAGAGAGCACAGTTAAATATCGCGGAGTAGAGCAGTTGGTAGCTCGTCGGGCTCATAACCCGAAGGTCGTTGGTTCAAGTCCTTCCTCCGCAACCAGAAAATCCCGACTATATGGTCGGGATTTATTATTTTCAGGTGGTGGGATAATGTTTGAAGAATTGTTAAAAACTGAATCAAGTTGGGAATTCTTGCAGAGCACTACCCTACCCATTGTGATTTATGGCACGGGCAATGGTGCAGACAGAGTGTTCGAAGAATTCGAAAAACTTGGAATTTCTGTTTCTGCCGTGTGTGCAAGTGACGGATTTGTTAGAAGTCGCACTTTTCGTGGATTTCAAGTGAAATCCATTTCACAAATTGAAAGTGAATATGAAGATTTTGTGGTTGTGCTAGTGTTTGCTAGTCCTTTGCCAGAAGTTATTGATAATATTAAGGATTTATCAAAACGACATAGAGTTATAATGCCATCTGTACCCGTTTTTGGCGATAATATTTTCAACAAAGACTTTTTAGAAAAGCATATTGATGAGATTGAGTCAGCATATTCTCACCTTGCAGACGAGCAATCCAAAAAGGTATTTGAGAGTATTATAAAATTTCAGATTACTGGAGATTTGAACTACTGTTTTCAGTGTGAAACTGATAAAGACGAAGCATTTTCTATTCTAAATTTAGGTGAAAACGAGAGTTTTCTTGACCTTGGTGCTTATCGCGGGGATACTGTCGAAGAATTCCTAAAATACACAAAATCTTATGAAAAAATTATTGCAGTTGAGCCTGACACAAGAACATTCAAGAAATTGCAGATTAACTGTGAAAGCATTGAAAACTGTGTTACTCTCAACAACGCAATATGGAGTGGAAATTGTACTCTCACCTTTGACGACAACAAGGGGCGTGGTGCTTCGGCTAACAAAAATGGTGAAGAAAAGCAAGCGCTCTGTGTCGACTATATCATAGAGAAATACGGCAAATTCACATACATAAACATTGACATTGAAGGTGCAGAGAGTGAGATGCTCAAAGGAGCTCATGAAACTTTACAGAATAAGCCAAAACTTTGTATGGCTGTTTATCACAGAAGTGAAGACATTTTCACTCTCATAAACAAAGTTAAAGAAACTAATTCTGATTATAAGATTTATCTTCGTCATCACAAGCACATCTCGTTTTGGGACACAAATATTTATTGCATTTAGGAGTTTAAAATGAACATTAAACTTATTGTTACTGACCTTGACGGTACATTTATGAACAGCAACCATATTACAATTCCACAAGAAAACATTGACACTTTCAAACGTGCTCACGAAATGGGGATTAAGGTTGCCGTTGCAAGTGGACGCACAAAAATTCTTGCCGACAATGTTACAGAGCAACTCCCCTTTTTAGATTATCTCATAACTTCAAACGGTGCTATCACTTATGATTTGCACACAAACCAAGTTGTTTGTTCAAATCTTATGTCAAATTCTGAATCTGTTGAAGTTTTCAATATTTTAAAGGATTATAACCTTATTTATGAAATCTATTTTGAGGGCAAGTGCTATATGAATGACGAAAGCTATTCTATGTTTGACACAGAGCATGTGTCCCCTCACATTCACGATTTGCTTAAAGATTTTATTAAACCTGTGCCATCTCTTGAAACTTTTATTGATGGCAAGGGTATTGAAAAGCTCAATATTCTCTCGCTTACAGGCGAAGAAAGACTTGAAATTGAAGAAAAAATAAGCAAAGTTTGTAGTGTTGCTTTTGCATCTTCATTCCCTATTATTAAGGGTAAAAACGGCAACCTTGAAATGACTCATAAAGATGCAACAAAGGGATTTGCAATTAAAGGACTTTGTGATGCATTGGGTATTGATGGCACAAATGTTATGTGCTTTGGTGATGGTGAAAATGACTGCTCAATGCTCGAATTTGCAGACTATTCTTTCGCTATGGCAAATGGTACTGACCTTGTGAAATCCACTGCAAAATATGTAACGGACACTAACGATAATGGTGGCGTTGCAAAAGCTATCAGCCAATATGTTTTCGGAGAATGATATGAATATTAAAGAATTTAAAGGTGCAATTTTTGACCTTGATGGCACACTTCTCGACTCAATGCATATTTGGCACGATGTTGATGAAGAATTTTTCAGAAGAAGGGGTTTAAAGGTTACTCCTGATTATATTGAAGTAATTAAAAATATGCACTTGAAGGCCGCTGCGGTTTATACAAAAGAGAAATACAACATCAAAGAAGATATTGACGAAATCGTTGACGAATGGCTTGACCTTTGCAGACAAGGTTATCTCAATGATGTTGATTTAAAACCGGGCGTTTATGACTATCTTAAAGCTCTTCACGATAAAGGGATTAAACTGTCTTTTGCAACAGCAAGTGAGAAAGTAGTTTGTGAAGAAACTCTCAAAAAACACGGAATTTTCGAATTCTTTGACACCTATGCTTATGTGAGTGAAATCAACATTGGCAAAACTGAACCCGATATTTATCTTCTCGCAGCAAAGAGAATGGGGGTTGACCCCCACGATTGCATTGTTTTTGAAGATATTATTGAAGGCATTTGTGGTGCTAAAAAGGGTAATTTCACAGTTTGTGGTGTTTATGACAAAAGTTCTGCAAATGATACTGATAAAATCAAAGAAGTTGCAGATTATTACATAAATTCATTTAAAGAATTGCTTTAATCATCTTTACAAAATGACAAAAAAGTTATATTATAATGTGTGGTAACGAAATTTGAAATTTTTTAAGAAAGAAGAATGATATATGGAAAAAACAGTTTTAGTTGAAACAAGTGCTAGACACGCTCACATTTCACAAGAACACCTTGAAATCCTTTTCGGTGAAGGCTATGAGCTCACAAAGAAAAAGGACCTTTCACAACCTGGTCAATATGCTTGTGAAGAAAGAATCGCAGTAATCGGCCCTAAAGGTCAGTTCCCAGGTGTTTCAATTCTTGGTCCTGTTAGACCTGCAACACAGGTTGAAATTTCTGCTTCTGACGCTCGTTCAATCGGCGTAGCTGCAGTTGTTAGAGAATCAGGCGACATCGCAAACACACCAGGATGCAAAATCGTTGGTCCTAAAGGTGAAATCGAAATCGAAAACGGCGTTATCGTTGCAAAGAGACATATTCATATGACTCCTGCTGACGCTGAGAAATATGGTCTTGTTGACAAACAGGTTGTTGAAGTTAAGGTAGAATCAGCTGACAGAACAACTACTTTCGGTGATGTTGTAGTTCGTGTTCATCCTAACTTTGCACTTGCAATGCACATTGATACAGACGAATCAAATGCTGCACTTTGCGCACCTGGCACAATGGGTATTATCCTTTAATTCAATACATAAAACATTATGGCACTTTCCTTCGGGAGAGTGCCTTTTTTGTTTGATGAATTGGGTTTTATCGAACTCTTTTATACGGTAATGTAACCTTGTAGGGGTCATTCACGGTGCGGGTGTCTGGTAGACACCTCTGCGAAGCAGAAGCACCGACCGAACCGGCAGGTGAGACTATGACCCGTTCCAAAATGCGAGATGTAACCTTTTCGGGCGATTCGTGAATCGCCCCTACATTGTTTGATGGTCGATTTTGGTGAGATATAAATTTAAAAAGAGTTAGACAAATTCAAATTTGTGCAACAAAAATACCGCGAGCCGAAAGACACGCGGTATTGCGAAAAAAGAATCAATTTTAGAAGAGTCCGTCGATTTTGCCGTCGCTATCAACATCAATTTTATATGCTGCAGGGACTTTTGGAAGTCCTGGCATTGTCATGATATCACCTGTAAGGCAAACGATGAAACCTGCACCTGCTGAAAGTTTTACTTCACGAACTGTCATCATAAAGTTCTCAGGTTTGCCAAGTTTTGTAGCGTCGTCAGAAAGTGAATATTGAGTTTTAGCAACACAGATTGGGAGTTTATCTTGACCGAGTGACTCAATATCTTTAATCGCTTTTTCAGCAGCTGCTGTGAAAATTACGCCGTCTGCACGATAAATTTCTTTAGCGATTGTGTTAAGCTTTTCTTTAATTGGAAGCTTTTCGTCATAGAGTGGCTTGAAATCTGCTTTGCCTTCGTCGATAACTGCACAAACTTTTTCTGCTAAGTCCATACCACCTTCGCCACCTTTAGCGAAAACTTCTGCTAATGATACAGGCACTTGCATTTCTTCACAGAATTCTTTGATGAAGGCTACTTCAGCGTCTGTATCTGTATGGAATTTATTAATTGCAACAACAACAGGAACATTATATTTCCTCATATTTTCGATATGAGTTTTAAGGTTTACAATACCCTTTTTGAGTGCTTCTACATTTTCATCCTGAAGGTCTGCACGAGCAACGCCACCGTTATATTTAAGAGCACGGATTGTTGCAACAACTACGATACATTCAGGTTTAAGGCCTGCATAACGGCACTTGATATCAAGGAATTTCTCTGCACCAAGGTCTGCGCCGAAACCTGCTTCTGTAATGCAATAATCTGCAAGTTTAAGAGCTAACTTTGTAGCAGTAACAGAGTTACAGCCATGAGCAATATTTGCAAATGGACCACCATGCATAATTGCAGGTGTATTTTCAAGTGTCTGCACAAGGTTTGGCTTGATTGCATCTTTAAGGAGAGCAGCCATAGCACCAACTGCATTCAAATCTTTTGCATAAACAGGAGTATTATCAAGAGTCCATGCAACAAGAATGTTGCCAAGTCTTGTTTTAAGGTCGTCAATATCTGTTGCAAGACAGAGAATAGCCATAATTTCACTTGCAACTGTAATCATAAAGCCGTCTTCTCTTGGCACACCATTAACCTTGCCACCAAGACCGATGATTACATTACGGAGTGCTCTGTCATTCATATCAAGACAACGCTTAAAGAGAATTCTTCTCTGGTCAATTCTCAAATCATTACCCTGTTGCATATGGTTATCAATAATTGCGCAAAGAAGGTTGTTTGCAGCAGTAATTGCGTGCATATCACCTGTAAAGTGCAAGTTGATGTCTTCCATAGGAATAACCTGTGAATATCCACCACCTGCAGCACCACCTTTAACACCGAAAACAGGTCCCATTGATGGCTCACGAAGTGCGATACAAGCATTTTTGCCAATTTTATTCATAGCCTGACCAAGACCAACTGTGATAGTTGTTTTACCTTCACCTGCAGGTGTTGGGTTGATAGCAGTAACAAGAATGAGTTTACCGTTTTCTCTGTCTGCATATTTCTTGTTAAGAGAAAGTGGAAGCTTTGCCTTGTATTTGCCATACATTTCAAGGTCGTCTGCATCAATATTAAGTGTTTTTGCAATTTCTGTAATTGGCAAACATGGTGTTTGTTGTGCAATTTGAATGTCTGTAAGCATAATAAATTTCCCCCTGAATTTATTTCAGTAATTTGTTTAACTTATCCATAGTCTCCTTTGTTGGTGTTTCTATATGCTCGAAAGGAAACTTTATTTTCATATTGTCATATTTAGTCTGACAAATTTTCTTGAATGGTAAAAGCTCAACCTTATCAACACAAGAATAAGCCTTTACTATTTCATTGAGCTTTTCAATATTTTTTTCGTTATCATTAAGAGTTGGAATAATAACCTGTCTCAATGTTGTCGGAATTTTCTGCTCATTTAAATAATACAAGAAATTCATTGGTTTTTCAAGTGAGCAACCAACATTTTCTAAATATAAATCATTATCTGTATATTTAATGTCAAGCAATACCCTGTCAGTTTCAGTTAGCATCTTTTTAACATTATCATTCAAAAGGCTACCCGAAGTGTCAAGGCAGGTATTTATGCCGTTTTCGTGGCAGAGTTTAAATGTATCATAACAGAATTCGGCTTGTAAAAGTGGCTCACCACCTGAAATGGTAACCCCACCTTTATCACCGAAATATTCTTTATAATGCAAAGCCTTTTCTACAAGCTCTTGTGGTGTGAATTGCTTTTCGCTTTTCATTTCCCAAGTGTCGGGGTTGTGACAGCACTTGCAACGAAGATTGCAACCTTGAAGAAACACTACAAATCGCAACCCAGGACCATCAAGAGTGCCAAGACTTTGAATTGAATGAACCTGACCTGTCATAATCACATTGCCTCGTGGAATGTTCTGCTGATTACTTCTTTCTGCTGTGCTTTTGAGAGTTTATTGAAGTTAACTGCATAACCTGAAACACGAATTGTAAGGTTAGGGTATTTTTCAGGATTTTCATAAGCATCCATAAGTGTTTCACGATTAAGCACATTAATATTGATATGATGTGCTTTCTTCAAGAAATAACCATCAAGAATTGCAACAAGGTTGTTTATTCTCTCGTCATCATCACGGCCGAGTGCTTCAGGTGTGATTGAGAATGTATTTGAAATACCATCACGGCAATCGACATAACTGATTTTTGCAACTGAGTTGAGAGATGCAAGAGCACCATTTTCTTCTCTGTTATGCATTGGGTTAGCACCCGGTGCAAATGCTTCACCATCTTTTCTACCGTCAGGTGTTGCACCTGTGTTTTTGCCATACATAACATTTGATGTGATGGTGAGAACAGAAAGTGTGTGAACTGCGTCTCTGTAGGTTGGAGTTTTTCTGAGTTCGGTTATAACCTTATGGGTCATATCCTTTGCAATTAAATCAACTCTGTCATCATCATTACCAAATTTGGGGAATTCGCCTTCTGTTTCAAAGCCCACAATAAAGCCTTCTTCGTTTTTGACAGGTTTTACATTGGCATATTTGATTGCACTTAAGGAATCGGCAACAACAGAAAGACCTGCAATACCAAATGCCATAAAACGCTCAACAGAAGTGTCGTGAAGAGCCATCTGAACCTTTTCGTATGCATATTTATCATGCATATAGTGGATGATGTTCATAGTGTTAACATAGAGATTGCTGAGCCACTTGATATAGATATCATAACGCTCCATAACCTTATCAAAATCAAGAGAATCTCCATCCATAACAGGCATCTGAGGACCTATGTGCATGTTACTTGATGTGTCGTAGCCACCGTTTATGGCAATTAAAAGGAGCTTTGCAAGGTTGCAGCGTGCACCAAAGAACTGCAT
>JAZLBL010000054.1:0-3174 GCA_045613685.1 Candidatus Fimenecus sp.
ATGGCAGAACTTCTTTGTGCAGAAGGTTATATGGACTAATTTTTCTATTAAGGAGAATTTATTATGAGTAACAATCCTATTTTTACAGGTTGCGGTGTTGCTATTGTAACACCATTTAATGAAGATTTAAGCGTTAATTACAAGTCACTTGAAAATCTTCTTGAATATCATATTGCAAATGGTACTGATTCTATTGTAATCTGCGGTACTACTGGTGAAAGTGCAACTCTTACACCAAAAGAGCATTCAGATGTTATTAAATTCACTTGTGATGTTGTTAATCACAGAATTCCTGTTATTGCTGGTACAGGTAGTAACGAAACAGCTTATGCTATTGAGCTTTCAAATGACGCTGAAAAAGCTGGTGCTGATGCAATGCTTGTAGTAACTCCTTATTACAACAAATGCTCACAGCGTGGTCTTGTAAAGCATTATAATGCAATTGCTGATAACACATCAAAGCCAATTATTATTTATAATGTTCCAAGCAGAACAGGTGTAAATGTTCTTCCATCAACTTATGCCGAGCTTTGCGAACACAAGAACATTATTGCTACAAAAGAAGCAAGTGGTAACATTTCACAGATTGCTGAAACAATTGCACTTTGTGGTGATAAACTTGATGTTTATTCAGGTAACGACGACCAGATTGTGCCTTTAATGTCACTTGGTGGTAAAGGCGTTATTTCTGTTCTTTCAAATATCTGTCCTAAACTTGCACACGATATTCCTACTCTCTATCTTGAAGGTAAAGTTAAGGAAGCTGCTGACCTTCAGCTTAAATATCTTGACCTTATCAATGCAATGTTTATGGATGTTAACCCAATTCCAGTTAAAGTAGCTATGAGAATGATGGGCTTTGATGTTGGTCCACTTCGTATGCCACTTTGTGAAATGGAAGATGCAAAAACAGCAAAGCTTGAGGCAATTCTCAAGAAATATGAATTAATATAATTTAATTTTTGGACGTGAAAAAATGACAAAGATTATTTTAAGTGGTGCTCTTGGTAAAATGGGCAAGGCAATCACATCTTGTGTTGAAAATCGTAACGATTGTGAAATTGTTGCAGGTGTTGATTTAGCAAATGAAGAATGCTCATTCCCTATTTTCAAATCATTTAATGATATAGATGTAGATGCAGATGTGATTATTGACTTTTCACATCCAACAGTGCTTGAAGATTTGCTCGCATTTGCAAAGACAAAGAAAATCCCTGCTGTAATTGCTACAACAGGACTTAATGAGCAACAAATTGATGATATTAAAACAGCATCAAAAGATGTTCCCCTTTTCTTCTCTGCAAATATGTCAATTGGTGTAAGTCTTGTTTCAGAGCTTGCTAAAAAGGCTGCAAAAGTGCTTCAAGGCAGTTTTGATATTGAAATTGTTGAAGCACATCATAATCAAAAAATAGATGCACCAAGCGGTACTGCTTTAATGCTTGCAGATTCAATTTGTGAAGCATTAGATGAAAAACCAGTTTATGAATTTGACCGTCATTCGAAGAGAATGAAGAGAACAAAGAATGAAATTGGTATTCACGCTGTTCGTGGTGGTACTATTGTTGGTGAACATGAAATAATCTTTGCAGGTCCTGATGAAGTTATTAAGATTTCACACTCAGCATATTCAAAACAATTGTTTGCTAATGGTTCAGTTAATGCAGGATTATTTCTTGTAGGCAAAGAACCAGGCTTTTACTCAATGAAAGACCTTGTGAACGAATAAGGAGGATTTATAATGAAAACTATTGACAATATTACAGTAATTGAAAATGTAACACTTATTTCTATTAACGATTCCCCTGCTGATTTTAAAGTTGTTGCTCAGATTTTCCAGATGCTTTCAAGTGCAGGAATTGATGTTGATATGATTTCACAGAATCCACCTCAAGGTAAAACATCAAATCTTTCATTCACAGTTAATGATGATGATTTAGGCAAGGTTTTTGAAATCGCATCACAACTTCGTGAATTACACCCTGAACTTAAACTCGCAATCAGTAGTGGTAACACAAAGATTTCAGTTTTTGGTGAAGGTATGAAAAATTGCCCAGGTGTTGCATCAAAGGTATTCTCTGCTATTGCAACAACTGAAGCTGAAGTAAGAATGATTACAACATCTGAAGTTGATATTTCAGTGCTTGTTTATTCACATGATGGTGACGCAGTTTATAATGCACTTAACTCATAATTAAATAATGATAAATAATTAAGGCTTACTGATTAATTCAGTAAGCCTTTTTATATGTTTTTAATTAAGCTAAAATTGCCTTGTAGAAGACTTTTTTACCTTTCTTAATGATTACATATCCTTTTTCAAAATCACTCTTTGAAAGTGCTTTGAATGGCTCTGCAACCTTTTCATCGTCAACTGATACGCCACCCTGTTCAATAAGACGACGGCACTCACCTTTTGATTTTGCAATACCTGCTTTAATCATAATATCTGAAACAAGCACACTATCGTCGTTAAAATCGTCTGCAGTGAGTTCTACTGTTGGCATATTCTCTGTATTACCTTTACCTGAGAAAAGTGCTCTAGCGCCTTCCTGTGCCTTATTTGCCTCTTCTTCGCCATGAACAAGCTTTGTAAGTTCAAATGCAAGGATTTCTTTAGCGGTATTTAACTGGCTACCTTCCCAAGAATCCATTTTTTCAATTTCTTCCATAGGTAAGAACGTGAGCATTCTGATACATTTAAGAACGTCAGCATCATCAACATTTCTCCAATACTGATAGAAATCAAATGGAGATGTCTTTTCTGGGTCAAGCCAAACTGCACCTGACTGAGTTTTACCCATCTTCTTACCTTCTGAATTAAGAAGAAGTGTAATTGTCATAGCGTGTGCATCTTTGCCAAGCTTTCTACGGATAAGTTCTGTACCACCAAGCATATTCCTCCACTGGTCGTCACCCCCGAACTGCATATTACATCCATATTTCAGGAAGAGTTCATAGAAGTCATAACTCTCCATAATCATATAGTTAAATTCAAGGAATGAAAGACCCTTTTCCATTCTCTGTTTATAACACTCAGCAGAAAGCATTCTGTTAACGCTAAAGCAAGCACCAACTTCACGAAGTACATCAATATAGTAAAGGTCAAAAAGCCAGTCTGCATTGTTAACCATAAGAGCTTTACCTTCTGAGAAATCGATGAAACGGCTCATC
>JAZLBL010000055.1:0-29048 GCA_045613685.1 Candidatus Fimenecus sp.
CGACTTAATATTGCTGTACGATTTCCCAACTCATCATCCATAAAATCAATGATTTTGAAACAGACAGGTTTATTTACCCTTGAAATTATTGCAATATCACGGACACTACCATTAGAAATACCCATTGCACACTCTTCTCTTGAAATAATCCCCTTGATTACGCCCAAATCCACATGAAGATTATGGTCTCTGTCGCAAAGAAGTGCTTTGGCTTCAAGAATTCGGTCTTCTAAGAAGCATTCTCGTAATTCAGATATTGATTCCATTGACTTTTTGTTGTGTTTTTTCTCAATTAAAAACCCTTCAGGGTAATATTTTTTCATACTAATCACCTTTATTTTCAAATTAATATATGAATATGAAACAAAAGTGCAAATAAGAATTAAAAATAGGTATTTTATTTTTGTAATGTTTATGGTATTATATAATGTAATATATTTTGAGGTAATTTTTATGGATGTTAGAGTTAATGATATTCTTGAAATGAAAAAGCCACATCCCTGTGGTTGCAAACAGTTTTTAGTGCTTCGTTCAGGTATGGATTTTCGTATCCGTTGCACAAACTGTGAGCGTGAGGTTATGGTGCCACGCGCAAAAATCGAGAAAAATATAAAGAAGATAATCAGGGAGAATGAAAATGTTTGATAAATTGTTAGGTATTGAAGCAAGATTTGAAAATGTAAATGAACAACTTTGCGACCCTGCAACAGTTAGCGACCAGCAGTTATACACAAAGTTAATGAAAGAGTTAAAGCAATTAACTCCTGTTATTGAAAAGTTCCGCGAATACAAAGGGCACAAAGACACTTTCGAAGAGTCAAAAACGCTTTTAGATGAAGGTGGAATGGACAAAGACTTCAAAGAAATGGTGCAAGAAGAATTTGAAACTGCAAAAGAAATGCTTGAAACCACTTGGGAAGAATTGAAAATATTACTTCTCCCACGCGACCCTAATGACGACAAAAACGTTATTATTGAAATCCGTGGTGGTGCAGGTGGTGAAGAAGCAGCACTTTTCGCAAATTCACTTTTCAGAATGTACACAATGTATGCTGAAGCTCGTGGTTGGAAAATTGAAATACTCAGTGAAAATCCAACTGAGCTTGGTGGATATAAGGAAGTAATTTTCTCAGTTGATGGTGACGGTGCATATTCACGATTCAAGTTTGAAAGTGGTGTTCACAGAGTTCAGCGTGTTCCTGAAACAGAAAGTCAGGGTAGAATTCAGACTTCAACTGTTACTGTTGCAGTTTTACCAGAAGCAGAAGATGTTGATTTTGAATTAAATCCTGCTGACTTGCAGATTGACGTTTTCCGTTCAAGTGGTGCAGGTGGACAAAAGGTTAACAAGACTTCATCTGCGATTCGTGTTACTCACTTGCCAACAGGTATGGTTGTTGAGTGTCAGGACGAACGCAGTCAGCATAAGAACAAGGATAAAGCATTAAAAGTCCTTCGTTCAAGACTTCTTGAGATTGAACAGGCAAAGCACGACGCTGAAATCGCAGGTCAGAGAAAGAGTCAGGTTGGTACTGGTGACAGAAGTGAACGAATCAGAACATACAATTTCCCTCAAGGTCGAGTTAGTGACCACAGAATTGGTCTTACACTTTATAAAATCGAGCAGATTATGAATGGTGATATTGATGAAATCATCGATGCACTTATCACAGCAGATACTGCAGAAAAATTGAAAGCGAACGAGTAAAAAGGTGATATTATGAAATTCAAACTTAACGGATTTGAAAAGTTTATAATTAGAAATAATAAGTTATTAAGAATTGTTATTATGGTCGTATATTTTTTCGCTTTGTGTTTGCGAAATGATAATGCAATTCTTGGTTCAGCTTTAAGCACAATAACACTTTTAGCACTTTTTTATATTTTTATGTTGCCATCTTTAAAGAATCTGCAACTTGCTAAGCTTAATGATGTAGAGTTAAATATGCACTCCTTTATCAATGGTACAACAGAAATACTATCTGTTACAGACCCAAAAGATTTGCAAAACATTACAGCTGGTTGTATAGGTCGCATAGTCGCTTTAATAAATGTTGGTGATTTTGACACGGCTGAACAAGAAATTAAACTTTTCTGGCAAAAATATGATTTAAAGAAAGTTAATTTACTTCATCTTGTTCAAACGCACACTATGATGGCAAACATTGCTCTCGAAAAAGGTAACAGAGATTTATTTGAAAGCGAAATGCAAATAGTCTATAACTATAGCAAAAAGCCAACTATGATTGTTGCATTTAAGCATAGTTATAATCATTTGGTTGAGGATATGCAACTATTAGTAGAAGCTTACAATGCAACACCAAATAGTAATGCACAAGAATTTGAAACACGAGTTTTTGAGCATTTGAATACAAATCCTTTAACTGGTAAACCATTAAAAAAACTTGCAAAGCCAATGTACTCTTTGATGGCATATAATTATTTGTTTATTTTCTATAAGAATCAAAACAATACAGAAAAAGCTACATATTATGCTCAACAAGTTTTAAACATCGGCAATGAACAAATAGATTCTTGTCGCAAAGCAAAGGAATACATAGAAAATGAAAACAGTAGTAATTAACATTACAACTGAATATGAAAAAGCATTGAGTGAAGCTAAAATGCTCATAAATGACGGTGAGGTTGTGGGAATCCCTACCGAAACCGTTTATGGGCTTGCTGCAAATGCGTTAAACGAAGATGCAGTTAAAAAAATCTTCGTTGCAAAGGGTCGTCCAAGTGATAATCCTTTGATTGTGCATATTGCAAAGTTTGAAGATTTAGAGCCGTTGGTAGCTGAAATTCCTGAAAAAGTTAGAATTATGGCAAAACATTTTTGGCCTGACGCTCTCACAATGATTATGAAAAAGAGTGACAAGGTTTCAAACGTGGTTTCAGGAAATCTCGATACAGTTGCTGTAAGAATGCCAAAAAGTGACTATGCAAGAGCTATAATCGAAGCTTGCGGTTGTCCGTTGGCAGCACCATCGGCAAATCTTTCGGGTAGTCCAAGTCCTACAAATGCCAAGTACGTTTTTGACGATATGGACGGCAGAATTCCGCTCATAATTGACGGCGGAAACTGTGAAATTGGTGTTGAATCAACTGTTATTTCATTCGCAGAAGACCCACCAAGACTTCTTCGTCCCGGCGGTGTAACACTTGAAGAAATGACCGAGCTTATCGGTGAAATTATAGTTGACGATGCGGTGCTTAACAAATTAGAAGAAGGTGCAACGGCATCTTCACCCGGTATGAAATATAAGCATTATGCACCAAGTGCCGACATAACAATAATCAAAAGTGATTTTGAAACTTTTAAATCTCTTTGTGAAAGCGAAAATGCAACTGCATTGTGCTTTGATGGTGAGAATGAAAAACTTTCTTGCAAATCTGTTACATATGGTGACGAAAAAGATGGTTTTAGTCAAAGCGCAAGACTTTTTGATGCACTTCGCGAGTTGGACGAAATGGGTGCTAAAAAAGTTTATGCTCGTTGTCCTGACACAAAGGGTATGGGATTAGCCGTTTATAATCGATTAATACGAGCAGCAGGATTTAAAATCAAGGTGATATAATGAAAATTATCGGTCTTACGGGACTTACTGGTGCTGGCAAAAGCACCGTTGCACAAAAGTTAATGGCTTATGGTTGCTATCATATTGATGCTGACAAAGTTGCCCGTGAAGTTATAAACAACAACGAAAATGTCAAAAATAAATTAAAAGAGCGTTTCGGTGACGATGTTATTAACGAAGACGGCACAACAAACCGTCCGTTATTGGCAACTCGTGCTTTTGCTGATGAGCAGAGCACAAACGATTTAAACAACATCACCCACCCCGCTGTGACAGAAGAAATTCGGTCAATTATTAAAGATATGAGTGAAGTCGGTTATCGTGGTGTGATTATTGATGCTATTGCCCTTTTTGAAAGTGGTGAATATGCTCTTTGCGACTTTACAGTTGCAGTTGTTGCACCAAAAGAAATTCGACTTGAACGAATTAAGAAACGCGACAATATCACAGAAGAAAAGGCGCTTGAAAGAATTAATGCACAGAAAGACGAGAGCTTTTTCACCAATAAAGCTGATTTTGTATTATGGAATTACCCACCATATGATATAAATGTAGAAATCAAACCAATTACATTACAATTAGAAAGATAACCGAAAGGAGAAAATACTATGGACTTAAATGAAATGAAAAAAGAACTTTTCTATGAGCCAAAACACGCTATGGAAACAGTTGACGATGCAACAGTGAAGGCTGCTGATGATTTTTGTGAGGGATATAAATCTTATCTTGACTTTGCTAAAATTGAACGTGAATCTGTTGATTTCTTCGTTGCAGAAGCAACAAAACGTGGCTACACGAAATTTGATAACACAAAAAAATACAACGCAGGTGATAAAGTTTATTTCAACAACAGAAATAAAGCAATCATTCTTTGCGTTTTCGGCAAAAAGAGTATCGCAGAGGGTGTAAAAATCTCTGCTGCGCACATCGACTCACCTCGTCTTGACCTTAAACCAAATCCACTTTATGAAGATTCAAATCTTGCATATTTCAAGACACACTACTATGGTGGCATCAAAAAATATCAGTGGACTGCAATTCCACTTGCATTACACGGTGTTGTTGTTAAGGCTAATGGTGAAACAGTTAAAGTTAATATTGGTGAAGACGAAAACGACCCACAATTCTGCGTTACTGACCTTCTTCCACACCTTGCGCAAGACCAGATGAAGCAGACAATGAGCGAAGGCATCAAGGGTGAACAACTCAATATTCTTATCGGTAGCCGTCCATTCTCAAAGGATGAAGGTAGCGACAAGGTCAAGCTCAATATCATCAAAATCCTCAACGAAAAATATGGTATTGTTGAAAGTGATTTCTTAAGTGCAGAGCTTGAACTTGTTCCTGCATTCAAAGCTCGTGACATCGGTTTTGACAGAAGTCTTATCGGTGCTTATGGCCATGATGACAAGGTTTGTGCTTATCCTGCTGCACAGGCAATTTTCAACATTGAAAATCCTGAATACACTTGTCTTACAGTTCTTACTGACAAAGAAGAAATCGGTTCAGATGGTAATACAGGTCTTAACTCATCATATATGAAATATTTCATTCACGACTTAGCAGTTATGTGTGGCGTTGAACCTTGGAGAGTGCTTTCAAAATCAGAATGTCTTTCTGCAGACGTTAACGCTGCATTTGACCCAACATTCCCAGAAGTGAGCGAAAGAAAGAACTGCTCATTTGTTAACAACGGTGTTGTTATTACAAAATACACCGGTGCTCGTGGCAAGAGTGGCACTTCTGATGCATCCGCTGAATATATGGGTAAAATCCGCAGAATGCTCAACGCAAACCAAGTTGTATGGCAAATTGGTGAGCTTGGCAAAGTTGACGCAGGTGGCGGCGGCACAGTTGCTATGTATGTTGCGAATCTCGACATCGACACAATCGACCTTGGTGTGCCTGTGCTTTCAATGCACGCACCAATGGAAGTTGTTTCAAAACTTGATGTTTATATGGCATATAAAGCATTCAAAGTATTCTTTGAACAGAAATAAGTATAATATAAATTTAAGGCAGAGACTATTCTCTGCCTTTTTTGTTTATAGCAATATTGGTTGTGGTTGGGTTTTGGTTTCGAGCACTTCTTTTACTGTATCAGGAATATAGTTAAAATCTGCAACTATTGAATTTGGTTTGTTTATATGGTCGTCTTGTCGCATTGGCACAAAGTAAATATGTTTACTATTCATCAAGGTTCCTATATTTCTAGCCGATGTGCCGAGAGCATCGTTTGTTGAAACCGCAATAATCACAGGACGCTGATTTCTTAAATGTGCCTTTGTTGCGAGAGTTACCGACGTGTCGCTGATTCCGTTTGCCAGCTTGCCGAGAGTGTTGCCTGTGCAAGGTGCGATAACCAAAGCATCTAACAATTCTTTTGGTCCAATGGGCTCTGCACCACTTATTGTATATATAATTTTGTCACCACAGATTTCTTCAATCTCTTTATTAAAATCTTCGGCTTTTCCAAAACGAGTATCCGTTCTGTATGCTGTATCTGACATTATGGGTATAACTCTATATCCACTATCAATCAACTTTTTCATTTGTGGGATTACTTTTTTAAATGTGCAAAAGGAACCACACAAGGCAAACCCCACAGTTTCTTTGCTCATTTTTACTCCTCCTTTTGCAAATATTCTTCTACTTTTTTGCCTATAATCTCCCCTGCTGTTTTTGGCGTGTATTTTCCCGGAAGTCCAAATGCTTTGATAACATCAATTCCATATTTTCGGGCTAAATCGAAATCAAGACCATAAGGTGCAGAAGCAAGTTCAATTATCTTTGTGTTTTTATTTATGTTTTTAAGAGTATCTTCAAAAATTATATTTGATGGTACAGTGTTGATGATTACATCAAAATTATTAGCACAAGTTGAAAGGTCAGCAATATCCTGTGCTTTGCACCCCTTGATTATTGCATCTTCTCTTTGTGATGGATTTCGGGCAAAAACGGTTACATCGCAAGAAAGAGCCTTTAAAAGTGCCGTCGTTTCTTTTGCGACTCTACCATATCCCGTTATGGCATATTTGCCCAAAGGTAACGCAAAATCAATGTGTTCAAGCAAGATTTTAAGTGTGCCAAAAGCCGTTAAAATTGCGTTCTTTTCTATAAAAGAGTCATCATAATAATCAACAAAGGAGATTTCTGTTTCTCGAAGTCGAGATAACAACTCACCTTTGATTATTCCACCAAAAACGATATTTTCACGGCCTAAAAATGAAATTAGTCGGTCTATTGACATTTCTCGTTTTGAAAAAGGCATAATAATCGTTTGGTCGTTTCTTGTTGCAGGAAGTGGAAGCACCACCAAAGAGTTTTCACGAAGCACACTTTTGAGTTTGTCTGTATCGTCATCCCAATCAAAAAGTCCATAAGACGCCACATCAAAACCTTGTGCCACTAAATATTCTTTTAGGTATTTTTGTCTTTTATCTCCACCGATTATTACGATATTTCTATTTTTCATATACACTTCACCCTTCCCTTACAGTATTAGAATATGTTTTTTCAAAATTTTGGTGATTAGGTGTTTAAAAAATTTAAAATATGTAATATAATAATGTATGGTGATAAAAATGAATGAAATTTCAAAAGTTTTAAAAACTGTAAAAACAATACATTTTATTGGAATTGGTGGTAGTGGTATGTGCCCACTTGCCGAAATTCTTCATAGCAAGGGTTATACTCTTCAAGGCTCTGATAATAACGAAAGTTCCATCGTTGACCGTATTCGCAAAATGGGTATTAAGGTTATGATGGGACAAAGAGCAGAGAATATTGAAGGTGCCGAAATGGTGGTTTATTCTGCCGCTATTTCAAAAGAAAACCCTGAGCTTAAAGCAGCTCTTGAAAGTGGTATTCCAACATTCCAACGCGCAGAATTATTGGGCGAAGTTTCTCGTCAATTTACTAATTGCATTGGTATTTGTGGTACTCATGGTAAAACTACTGTTACTTCACTTACTGTGCAAACAATGATTGAAGCAGGTCTTGACCCATCTGCAGTTATTGGTGGTAAATTACCACTCACAAACAGTTACGGCAGAGTTGGTAATACTGAAACTATCGTTATGGAATCTTGTGAATATCAGGATACTTTTCTTAAAATGAGTCCTGATGTTGCTGTTATTCTCAACATTGACGAAGACCACCTTGAATATTTCAAGACAATGGATAATCTCATTTTAAGTTTCACAAAATTTGCAGAGTCTGCCACAAAAGCAATTATATATAACGGTGATGACGAAAACACCCTTAAAGCCATAAAGGACATTAAGGGTAAAGAGATGATTTCATTCGGTTTTGACTCTAAAAACGATTACTATGCAGAAAACATAGAAGAATACAAAGGTGCATTCACAAAGTTTGATGTAATGTATAAGGGTGAAAAGTTAGGTGAAGTCCAGCTTTCAATCCCTGGTATTCACAACGTGCTCAATGCTCTTTCTGCTATTGCTTCTGCAATTTATTCAGGTGCAAAATTCGAAGATTGCATTAAGGGATTACAAGAATTCAAAGGTGCAGGTCGCCGCTTTGAAGACCTTGGCACATATAATGGAATTGATTTCGTTGACGACTATGCTCACCATCCTGCCGAACTTAAAGTTACACTTGATGCCGCAATGAAAATGGGATATAACACAGTCTGGGCAGTGTTCCAACCATTCACATATTCAAGAACTGCCATGCACTTTGACGAATTCGTAGATGTGCTTAAAATTCCTGACAGATGTGTTATGACAGAGATTATGGGCTCACGTGAAGTGAATACTTATGACATTTACACATCACAATTAGCAGAGAAAATCCCAAATTCTGTTTGGTTTAATACTCAAGAAGAAGTTGCCGATTATGTTGTGAAAAATGCAAAAGCAGGCGACCTTGTGCTCACAATGGGTTGTGGCGACATTTATAAATCTGCATTTATGATGATTGAGAGATTAAAAAATGGTACAGTTTAATAATTCTTGGGATATTCTTTTAAAAGACGAATTTCAAAAGCCATATTATCTCAATTTGAGAAAATTTTTGGTGCAGGAATACAAAACACAAATCATATATCCCAATATGAATGATATTTTCAATGCACTAAAATACACTGACTATAAAGATGTAAAAGTTGTAATGCTCGGTCAGGACCCTTATCACCAACCCAACCAAGCGCATGGACTTTGCTTTTCTGTAAAAAAAGGTGTAAAAGCACCACCATCGTTACAGAATATGTATAAAGAAATTTATGCAGAATATGGTTATTCTATCCCCGACCATGGTGAGCTTACATATTGGGCAGAGCAAGGGGTATTAATGCTCAACACGGTGCTTACTGTTAGAGAAAGTCACCCGAATTCACACAAAGGAATGGGTTGGGAAGTTTTCACAGACAACATTATTTCTCTCTTAAATCAAAGACCAGAGCCAATGGTGTTTTTGCTTTGGGGCGCAAATGCCCGAGCGAAGAAGAAAATCATCACTAATCCCAATCACCTTGTGTTAGAGTCAGCACACCCAAGTCCCCTTTCTGCTTATAACGGATTCTTTGGCAACAACCATTTCAAAAAAGCAAATGAGTTTTTAAAGTCAAAGGGACTTAGTGAAATTGATTGGAAAATAAGATAGCAACAAATCTCGCCTCCCTCTGACGAGGGAGGTGTCAAAATCTTGATTTTGACGGAGGGAGAGAAATGAAACAATATAACAAATCCAATATTCCTCTTGCTAAAACGCTACGCAAAAACATGACTCCTTGGGAACGTAAACTATGGTATGAGTTTTTGAGAGATTATCCTATAAGATTTCAACGCCAAAAAGCAATAGGAAATTATATTGTAGATTTTTATTGTGCCAAAGCAAAGTTAGTTGTTGAACTTGATGGTGGTGGACATTACATAAACGAACAAAGTGCATATGATTCTGAACGAACACTGCAGTTAGAAAGTATGGACTTGAAAGTTTTGAGAATTTGTAATTTGGATATTGATAGAAACTTTTATGGGGCATGTGAACACATTGATTTAGAGGTGAGAAAGTCTCTCCCTCAGTCAGCTTCGCTGACAGCTCCCTCGTCAGAGGGAGCCGATAACATGTAAACAATAAAGGACTTATTCGTTTTGAATAAGTCCTTTTCTTTATACATTATAATATTTTTTCATTTTTGCTTTTTTGATTATGTTGATGATTATAATAATTATCACAACAAAAATCACAGAGAAAAATCCTGCATATAAGCCCTGTGTGTTGTTTTCGCCCTTGACTTTCATCCAGAGATTATTCATATATTGCAATGTATCTGTTGGCAAATTGTGGAATGCCTGACCAACAACAGTTTCAGGATAAACTGCTTCGCTGTCAACAAGCGAATAGTCTTCGTTTTCTAAAACCGCCTTATTGGGTGTTGCATAATAAATATACTCTGCGTTTGCAAGTGCGATTTCAGGTTCCATCATAAAGTTTATGAATGCTTCTGCACCTTTTTTGTTTTGTGATGCAGATGGAATGCACATTGCATCATAGAAAGTGTTAACGCCTTCTTCTGGGAATGCAAAACCTAAGTCTGGGTTGTTTTCAACCATCAACTCATAGTCACCTGCATAGTAGGTCGCGAATGCATATTCTCCACTTTCCATTTTAATGAAAACCTCGTCCATTACATATTCAGGTTTAACCTTTTGACGTTGTTCTGATAAAAGTGCTGCGGCAGCATCCCAGTCTTCTTTTTCAGTTGTGTTAATGCTTTGGCCCAACACAAACTGTGCGATAGCAAAAGAATCTCGTGGGTTGTTGAACATCAAGATTTTACCCTTATACTGCTCATCCCAAAGAACTTTCCAGCTTGTTGGTTTTTCTTTTACAAAATTCTTATTATAGATAAGAATTGTTGTTCCCACATTATAAATTACACCATAATCTTTTATTCCGTTTTCGATTAAATAACCATATTTCTCATTATCGAAATATTTGTCGAAATTTGGAATATTATTATAGTCAAGTGGCAAGAGCATGTCTTCTAACATAAGACGCTCAACCATATAGTCTGATGGAATAATGATGTCGTAGCTTACGCCACCACCTGAGAGCTTTGAATACATATTCTCGTTTGACTCGAATGTTGTGTAATTAACATCGCACCCTGTAAGGCGCTCAAATTCAGAAATTACATCAACTTCTTCGTCGTCGATATATTCGCCCCAGTTATAAACATTGAGCACTGTGCCTTGAAGACCAAGATTTTTATAATAATCAATAGTTTCTTGAGAAAAGATTTCATCTTCTGCAAAAGTTGGAATAACAAAAACAGAAATCAAAACCAAAACAGAAATCAACAAAGAGAGAAACTTTTTCATTCAACACCCTCCCTTTGCTTTTTTCTCTGTTTCTTATCAGAGCGTGACTGTGCCACATTCATAAGAAGCAAGAGAATAAACATTGCACCGAAAATGAGAGTTGAAAGAGCATACATATCAGGTTTAACTCTCTTCTTTGTCATTGAGAAAATGTGAATAGGCAATGTCTGAAAATCAGGTCCGTTTGTGAAATAACTGATAATGAAATCATCAAGTGACAATGTAAATGCCATAATTGCACCTGAGATTATACCCGGCAAAATTGCAGGAAACACCACTTTAAAGAATGCTTTGACAGGGTGGCAGCCTAAGTCTTGCGCAGCTTCAAAAATTCTGTTATCAGTTTGTTTAAGTTTTGGTAAAACAGAAAGAATGACATATGGCAACTGAAATGTTACGTGAGCAATTAAAATCGTCCAGAAACCTAAAACATCTTTTCTGTTGAGCATTACCCCTGCAAAAACGAACAAAAGCATCATTGAGATGCCCGTAACAATTTCAGGGTTCATCATAGGGATATTTGTAACTGTCATTACAGATGACTTCACAAATTTATTCTTCATTGAGTTGATTCCCACGCTTGCCAATGTACCCAAAACTGTTGCGATTGTTGCAGAAATTACCGCAAGAACAACTGTATTTTTTAGAGCATCCATTGTAGCTTTGTCGTGGAAAAGTTTTTCATACCACTGAAGTGAAACACCTTCAAAAATATATGTGCTTTCTGTTCCGTTAAATGAGAACACCATCATAACAACCATTGGTGCATAAAGGAACACGAAAACCAGTGCTAAATAAAGTTTTGATAATGGAGATGTTTTTGTCATATAAGCACACCTCCGTCATCGTCACTGTCTGTGAAATAATTAAGCACACCAAGACAGATTAAAATCATAACCATAAGCACCAATGAAAGTGCCGCGCCCAAGTTATAGTTATATGCAGTCTGGAATTGACCTTCAATAACATCACCGATGAGTGTAATCTGGCCACCACCCAATTTCTGAGTGATATAGAATGTGCTGACACTTGGAACAAATACCATTGTCACACCACTTGCGATACCTGGAACAGATAATGGGAAAATAACTTTTCTAAGACAATAGAATTTGTTGCAACCCAAATCCTGCGCTGCTTCAACGAGTGAATTATCCATTTTTGAAAGTGATGTGTAAAGTGGCAAAATCATATATGGCAAGAAATTATAGACCATACCAAGAATAACTGCGCCACCTGTGTTAAGCATTTTAAGTGGCTCAATGCCGAAGATACCTAAAAAGCTATTGATTACACCTGACTCACCCAAAATTGTAATCCATGAATAAGTACGAATAAGGAAACTCATCCACATAGGGAGCATAACGAGCATCGTTGCAACTCGTTGGAATGATGCTTTTGTCTGTGCCAAGAAATAAGCAAAAGGATAAGCAATAATAAGACTTATTATAGTTGCAACTGCACCATAACTGATTGAGAGAATAAATGTTGTTGTATAATCACCGATTTGCGCAATATTATCCAACGTGAATGCGCCTGTCGTATCGGTAAATGCATAATATATAACCATAACAAGTGGTGCTACTATGAAAAGTACCGACCAGAGCATATATGGTGCATTCATTAACTTTTGTGCAAGGGAAGATTTTTTCACAGTATTCACCACCTTTTCGAAAAATTCTAATTAAGCTTCTGAGAGCTCGTCAAACTCATCACTGAATGAGCTATAGTCACCATAAAGACCAGAGTATTGTGATTTTTTCATAATATGCATTTCTTCAGGGTCGATTGAAATGCCGATTACGTCACCAACTTCGCTTTTTTCAGTTGTCTGAATCATCCATTTGAAATTATCTACATCAACGATAATTTCATAATGCACGCCTTTGAATGTAACTGATGTAACTGTGCCTTGAAGCATTCCTTCACTTGCGGGCACAACATCAATATCTTCCGGTCGGATAACAACGTCAACTGGCTCATTCTTTTTGAAACCTTTATCAACGCATTGGAATTTGATATTGTTGAATTCAACTGTGAAGTCTTCTTTCATAATACCATCAAGAATATTACTTTCACCGATAAAGTCTGCTACGAAAGCATTTTTAGGCTCGTTATAAATATCAAGTGGTGTACCAATCTGTTGGATTTCGCCACCATTCATAACAACAACTGTGTCAGACATTGAAAGTGCTTCTTCTTGGTCGTGAGTAACATAAATAAAGGTTATGCCCAATTTCTGTTGAATGTTTTTAAGCTCAATCTGCATATCCTTGCGGAGCTTCAAGTCAAGAGCACCAAGTGGCTCGTCAAGAAGCACAACGCGTGGATTAACTGCAAGAGCACGGGCAATGGCAACACGCTGTTGTTGACCACCTGAGAGAGAGTCAATTCGTCTGTTGCCGAACCCTTTAAGGTTAACAAGAGTCAACATCTCGCTCACTTTTGCCTTGATGTCATCTTCTTTCCATTTTTTAAGACGAAGACCAAATGCAATATTTTCATAAACATTCAAATGTGGAAAAAGCGCATAACGCTGAAAAATGGTGTTAACCTGTCTTTTATATGCAGGAACACCATTGATATTTTTACCTTCAAAAATAACATCCCCACTATCCTGTTGTAAAAATCCCGCGATTATGCGCAAAGTTGTTGTTTTGCCACAACCCGAAGGACCGAGAAAAGTGATAAACTCACCGTCACGGATATAGAGATTGATATTATTGAGAATTTTTTGATTGTCAAAGCTTACGCTGATGTTTTTGAGGTCGATAATAACTGGATTGTTTTTCAATTATGCAGCCCCTTTCCAACCGATAGATATAGTTGGGATTTGACGGAAAACGCACTTCCGCCCCACCCTAATTGGTATGAGATAAATATAAATAAAATTTCACAAAAAGTCAATAATTTTGACAAATTTCTTCAAAAAAATCAACCAATAATTTTAGATAATTTATCTGGATGTCTTGTTGTGATATTATCAGGACCAAAAGACAGAATTTTATACATATTATACTCATTATTTACTGTCCATATTGACACAAGCAAACCATTTTCGTGGAATGTGTCTACAAGTTCTTTTGATGCGGATTTATAATTGAAATTTATGCCGATTGCACCTGCATTTTTTACTTTTTCAACAAGAGAGAGCAAATATTCTTTGTCTTTATTTTTTGACTTGTCAACATCAACATTAAGATAGTATTTTATTTCAGGACTATTCTTTCTGACACTCTCAACAAACTCATCTTTAACTCCTGTATAGAAAATTCTGTTTTCAACACCATTTTCTTTTGCTAATGGATACACTTTTTCTAAAGCATCAACAGTTTTTATATCAACATTAGCACGAATATTTTCAAAAGTTGCAAGATATGCAAATGCTTCACCAAGTGTTACTTCTCCACCTACGGGCTCGTCATGAGCAAGCACAAGTTCGCCATTTTCATTAGCATATAAATCGAATTCTATAATATTCGCACCATTTTCGATACCCATTTTTATAGATTCAAGTGAATTATCTTCTGTATTCATACAACCCGTATGTGCAGTTATTGTAAAATTCTCTGGAAGATTCATTTCCATATTTTTATATTTGTTCAACATCATTGCTTTCACCCCGAAAAATACTGTTGCTGTAAGAATTGCTAAAACAAGAATAACAGCCATTATTATAAAAACTATTTTCTTTTTATCCACATAAATCACATCCATAAACTTTATGAAATCATTTTAATATTATTTACAAGATAAATCAAGTTTTTGCTTGATTTATCTTGATTTAAGGTTTATTATATTTACGATATAGGTCAAGAATGTCGGGGAATCAGGTTAGAATCCTGAACGAGTCCGTCGCCGTAAGCAGATGAGTGATTTTCATACTCTTTGCCACAAAGAGTAAAGTCATTGAGATTTTTCTTGAGAAGACGAAATTCGCATTATAGTCTGCAAGTCGGAATACCCGGTTCTGAGTTGTTTTTGCTGCGAAAACCAGTATATGAACAAGCCGTGTATCAAAAATTAAATATTAAAGGAGATTACAGGTATGAAAAATGTAATGAATTCAAAAGTAGTACTGTCTGTTCTCTCGCTGATGCTTATTGTGGCTATGGCATTCTCTTTCTCAGCGTGTGGAAACGATAGTGACACAAACAATGGTGACGCAAAGGTAGAAAAATCTTTTGTGTTCAAGGTAGTTGACCTTGAAGGAAATGAAAAATCCTTTGACATCAAAACAGAAGCAAAAACAGTTGGCGAAGCACTTTTAGCCGAAAAACTTATTTCAGGCACAACAAGTGAATATGGTCTTATGGTTGATACTGTAAATGGTATTAAATATGACTATAATGCTGACGGCGCTTATTGGGCATTTTATGTTAATGGTGAATATGCTATGACTGGCGTTGACTCAACTGATATTACAGATGGTGCAACATATTCATTCGTAGCAACAAAGGCATAATATGAGAAGTGAGAAATATAAAAAGCTTGTTGACCTTTTAGTGTTTACAATGTTGGGTGTGATAATGCTCATTTCAAAACTTTTGATGGAAGCATTACCCAATTTTCACCTAATCGGCACACTCATTACCGCATATACAATAGTTTATCGCAAAGATGCTCTAAAGCCCATTTACATATTTATAATTTTGTTTGGATTAGTTTATGGGTTTGGTATATGGTGGATACCTTATTTGTATATTTGGGCAATTCTTTGGGGAATGGTAATGCTTTTACCAAAGAATATGAAACCTAAAGTAGCTGTGCCTGTTTATATGATTGTTTCGGGACTTCACGGCCTTTTATATGGCACACTTTATGCCCCTGCACAAGCACTTTTATATGGTTATGATTTCAAAACAATGATTGCTTGGATTGTAGCAGGATTTCCATTTGACCTTATGCATTGTGTCGGCAATGTGGTGTTGGGAATTCTTGTTATCCCCATTGCCACAGCACTCAAAAAATTTCACAAGTATTAAAAAAGACCGATTGGGATTTCTCTCAATCGGTCAATTATTTTGTTTTAATCAAAAACTAATGTTCCACTTGTGTATAATTGGTGTGCTATTGCATCAAATCCGTCTATAGCACCATCTTGTGTCATATCACCAGCATAGAATTTTGCGGTGCCATCATCAACCTTATAAGTTGTTGCACAAACTTGTGTCATTACAGTATAGTCAGTTGCATTAGTTGCGTTAGATGCGTCAATGTCACCACGCATTGCAACGAGATAGGTTTCTGTTGTTCTGCCATCTGTAACAGTGAGTGTTGATGTTGTTGTACCTGTGCCGTTTCTCGTAGTATCAAAGGTATTTGTATCTTCTAAATAATAAAAATCCGGGTCAACAAAATATTGATAATAATTTGTAATCCCTTTACCAACCATTATCACACCACGGGTTTTATCAAAATGAATATCCCCAGCATTTGGAGCTAACAAGCCTATACCATAGGCATCAAAAGAAAGTGTCGGATATGTCAATGCCGTAGGTGCACCGTTAAATATGGTTCCTGTTGCAACATGAACTGTTGAATCGGCAACATCAGGATTAAACCATGGGGCCTTTGTGCCACCTCCGTTAAGAAAATAGCTATAAAAGATATTTGAATCTTGGTCGTTCCAAGTTGGGTCAAGAGTGTACCACTCGCCATCTTCCATTTGAACCATATTCCATTTGTGTGGGCCACCCGCTGTGCCAACTACTGTAATACAGGGAATTCCTTCTCTATCACAAAGGAGCTTAAATGCTTCAGCATAACCCTCACATACACATAAGCCGTTAATTAATGCACCATAAACATCAAAGTCATTTGATGCGGGATTAGTATTAACATTAGGGTCATAAACTATATTATTTACAAGATAGTCATTAATTGATTTCAGCTTTTCGTGACGACTTATACCATAAATCGGGATTGTAGGATATTTGTCTTTAACAGCCTGCAATTTAGTCTTAACGTCATCATAATCAGTAAAATGAGTTGAATCAAGACTTATCGTAACAGTTAACTCCGTAATTGTGCAAATATAATTCAAGCCATTTCGCTCAATAGTGCCATAAGGTGCAAAGCCAAATCCTGCCGACCAGCAAAACAACGGCTTATCTTCATTAAGCGCAGTAATTGCCATAATAATATCCTGTTGAGCATTGTTAACAGCATCGTTCTGACAACTCGAAGATGATATGCCTGTCCCGGTGATTGAAATACCTGTCATATCAATCTCAACCGTTTCAATAGGACCTGCAGCCCAAACCTGGTCATAAATCTTCTTTTGATTGCTTGTTAACTGATTGTAAAAGTATTTTGTGGTATCAACTTCTATTCCTGCACTATAAAACTTATTTATAGTGTTACCACCAACCTGCACTTCAATTTTTGTTTCAGGCGAAAACTTAATCATTGGAACATTCTCTACTGCTTCCAATTCTATGCTTTCTGCAAAAGATATAACCGGCATTGCGCCTAAAAAAACACAAAGTGCCATTATGACTGACAGCACTTTGAAAACTGTTTTCTTCATAATGACACCTCTTTTTTTCTTATTTTTTATCAAGGAAGTTTGAAAGTTCTTCCATAAATGCGTTTACGTCTTTGAACTGTTTATAAACAGATGCGAAACGAACATAAGCCACTTGGTCGATTTCTTTGAGTTGTTCCATAACAAGTTCACCAACATGAACTGATGTTACTTCACGGTCAAGAGAATTCTGTAAAGTTGCTTCGATTTCACTGACTGCTCTTTCAATAGTTTCCATTGAAACAGGACGCTTTTCACAAGCAGTGAGCATGCCTTTTACAAGTTTCTGTCTATCAAACACTTCACGTGTTTTGTCTTTCTTAACAACAACAATTGGAACACTTTCGATAATTTCATAAGTTGTGAATCTCTTTGTGCATTTGATACATTCACGACGACGACGGATTCTCTCGCCCTCATCAGTTGGGCGTGAGTCAATAACTTTACTTTCTTCAAAACCGCAAAATGGACATCTCATAAGTACATTTCTCCTATATTTTACTATATATAGTATTGTATCACAATTTAATGCACAATGTAAAGGGTTTAAAGCAACTTTTTAAGTTCATTTAGTGCAAAAGTCAGTTCATTGTCGTTTTCATAGCCATTTTCATAGAGTTCGATAATATAGTCACCACTATAATCATAACTTCTCATAAGGTCAAAGAACTTTTTGAAATCAAAAGTTCCATTTTTACAAGGAACAAAACAGTCCTTTTCGCTATTATGGTCGCTTATATGAATATGACGGATATATTTATGCAAATTCTTTGCGAAATCAAATGGATTTTCGCCCGTTCTCACAGACTGTTTTATATCGAAAACCATATTAAAATCATCGCCGATATATTCACCCATACGAAGAAGAAAGTCTGGACTTTCACTTCGATAATGCACAACATTTTCTTGGCACACCTTAAGATTTTCGGCTTTTCCCATTCTAATGAGTTCACCAAAGCGTTCGAAATAT
Source organism: Candidatus Fimenecus sp. (assembly GCA_045613685.1). GTDB lineage: Bacteria > Bacillota > Clostridia > Oscillospirales > Acutalibacteraceae > Fimenecus. The sequence goes on from JAZLBL010000055.1 coordinate 18,427, forward strand.
TCTTGGTCGGAGATACTACCCGGTTTCTTTATGCCATGCATTACCAGAATATCTGCACCAAGAGTGTGCATAACATCAAAATGACGCTTGAATGATGTTTCTTTTGCCTCATAATATCTTTTATTATATGAGCTGAAAAGATGAAAAGATTCTGTGAATGACCCCATTGTGTGCACAGATGCTACTCGCACACCATAGGATTTGCAGATTTCTGCCATATTTTTCACATATGATGGCTCGAATTCCGAATCAGCATTCATAAATATTTCAATTGTTTTTGCACCTGTTTCACACGCTCTTATAACAGATTTATCTGTTTCAAGGGGATAAAAACAAGCGGATGATAAACCGATATCCATAAAAAACTACCTTTTTGTTACCTTTAATGAAACTGATTGTGTTTGCATTCCACCACCAGTTAAAAGCCCACGATTAATGCCACAATCGGCAAAATCACGACCACGACTGATGATAATATAATTTTCATCTGCAAGTCGATTATTAGTTGGGTCAACACCATGCCAATTACCATTGTGATAAACCTCAACCCAAGCGTGAGTTTCACCCTCACCAACCATCATACCAACAACATAACGGCAAGGAATGTTTGCTTTTCGAAGAAGAGCCAAAAGAATGTGAGAATAATCCTGACACACACCTGCACCGTTTAAAAGCGCTTCTTCTGCTGTTGTGATTACACTTGTTGAGCCTGATTTATACACGATATTCGCACGGATTGCACGAGTGAATTTAAGTGCAGTATCAACTGCATCATCAGAAATTCCCACTTGAATTCTGTCATACATTCTGTCAAGCTCTGCACCACATTGTGTGAAATGTGTTGGGTATTTATAAACGGGATTCAAATCAGTTTCAGGTGTGATATGAGCACCCGTTGTTACTGTGCCCGTTACATCAACTGTAAACTCATTATGCATTGTAACAATTCGGTCAGTTACCAAAACATTACCAAACCCATCTTTTGAATAAGTTAGTTCATTTTCAGGAAAAACTGTTACTTTTATATCTTCAATATGCTGACTTTCACATTCTAACGGGATACAACGAAGTGTGTAACAATGTTTGATAGCAGGCATTGAGAATTTGATTGACATATTATAAGTAAAATCTAATGTTGCCATATTACATCACCCCTGTCACAAAAAGCTGACACAACTCATTCTGAATTGAGATTTTATATGGTGCATAATCGTCTTCTTCTAAAATCATTTTGCTAAGACGCTCAATAGCACCCACGTTGCAATCAATGCCCACTTTATAAAGACGGTTGAGCATAATCGAAAATTCTTTTCTTAAAAGTTCAATAGGATAATCCAATCTTGTGTATAAGTCAAGACGCTCAATACTTCTGCCGAATTTTAAAATATTTCGGGATACTTCTGCTTCGATATTGTCATCCGCTGAGCCCCAAAACGCAAAAATCCAGTCTGTTACTTCTTGTACTTTTAAAAGCGGTGCATTACTGCTACTACTTTTTTCCATAATATCAACTGCAAGTTGAAGATATGACAAAGTATCCGAAGAAATTACATTTCGCATTTCAACTGCATTGTCATAAGCATGAAGAAGGCTTGAATAAATTGATGCAGGGTCATTTGAATCAAACAAAAACGAACTGATAAACTCCTGACGGCAAGAATAATTATTGGCAATTCCAAGTCTGCGACAGAAATTTATATATTCTTCATCATTAATATCAATCATAATATCGTAACATTCTGTAAAGGCTTTAAGAGTTGTGAAAACTCTCTCTACATATCGACCAAGCCAGAAAAGATTATCACTTGATTTTATCGAGATAACACCCATGTGTCTTTAAAGCCTCCTCCCTGTGAAGAATTAACTACGAATGAATTTGCATCTTTTGAAAAACGAGTAAGTCCCGATTTCCATACAACAGGCTCTTCACCTGTCAACACGAATGCTCGTAAATCTGCTTTGCGTTCTGTCCAAGCGCCGTTTTCAACAACTTTAAGGTCATTGAACTGGATTACTTCTTGGGCAATAAATCGGCGTGGCTCTTTTTGAATCATTTTCTTTAATTCATAAACTCTTTCAAGAGATAATTCACTGCCAAAAACAACACCATATCCACCTGATTCTGCAACATCCTTGATAACAAGTTTCTGAATGTTATCGAGCACATATTTCATATCTTCGTCGTAGAACGGAAGATATGTTGGTGCGTTTGATAAAATAGGCTCTTCACCTAAATAATATTTAATCATTGCAGGCACATAGTAGTAAATTCCCTTATCATCTGCAACCGAGTTACCGGGCGCATTAACAAGTGCCACATTACCCGCTCTGTAAGCATCCATAATATGTGGAACACCCAAAAGTGAATCTGCACGGAATGTCATAGGGTCCATAAAGTCGTCGTTTATTCTACGATAAACTGCACCAACTCGTTGACGCTTGCCTGAATATTCGCTGTAATAAAGCACATTACCTTCAACGAACAAATCCTGTGGCATTGCAAAAACTGCACCTGTTTTTTCTGCTAAATATGAGTGTTCAAAGAAAGCAGAATTAAAGCGACCAGGAGTGAGCACAACATTAATTCCACCTGTATTTACATAGTCAAGAGCATTACGGAGCAAGTCGCCATAGTTGCGATTATCAACAACTGTATTTGCACGGAATGTGTCAGGACTAGCACGACGGCACAATTCACGGGCAATCATAGGATATGACGCACCTGATGGCACACGAAGATTATCTTCAAGGACATACCAACGCATATCATTACCTTGCACTAGGTCGATGCCTGAAATGTGAGCAAAAACATCCTTTGGTGGTACAGCACCTTCACATTCCATCATATATCCTGCTGCACCATAAACAAATTCTTCAGGGATGATTTTATCCTTGATAATCTGCTTTTTAGTATAGATATCCTTTAAGAATATGTTAAGTGCCTTAACTCTTTGTTTAAGACCACGCTCAAGATATTCAAATTCGTCCTTTGAAATGATGCGAGGCACTGCATCAAATGGGAAAAGACGCTCGTTGAACACATTGTTTTTGTAGATACCAAATTTAACACCATATCGTGCTAAAAGTCGGTTGATTTCATCTGTATGCTCTATAAGTCCGTACAATTTTTTCACTCCCGAAATTCAAATAGAATTATACAATTATATTATAGTCATTTTGATTATTTAAGTAAATGAGAGAAATGAACAAAGATATTGATGTTTTTTTGGTGATATAGAAAAAGGACGATTTAAAATCGTCCTTTTTGCTTATTCAATAGGTTTTGATATTTCTACCCATTCTTTGTAGTTTGAGTATTTTTCAAGTTCTGGGATTGTCAATTCAATGGCACTGTTTGAGCCACCAACTGCAGGAAAAACTGTCTGGAATCGTTTCAAAGACTCGTCAAGATAGACATCAACTCCGTCTTTAATACCAAATGGGCAAACTCCACCAATTTGATGGCCAACAAATTCTTCTAATTGGTCAGGCGACATCATTTTAGCTTTTGCGTGGAAGAATCCTTTATATTTTGAGTTATCAACCTTAACATTCCCTGCCATAAGTATAAGAATTGGTTGCTCACCCACCATAAATGAAAGAGTTTTTGCAATTCTTGCACCTTCAACACCAAGTGCTTGTGCTGCAAGCTCAACTGTTGCACTTGAAACAGAGAATTCTTGCACTCTGTCTTCTATACCAAATTGACGGAAATATTCTCGACCTTTTTCTATGGACATTTAAATCATTCCTTAAAAATATGGGCGAGATAAACTCGCCCAATTTGTTTTTATTACTGAATTTCTGAAAGTTTAACTGGTCTTCCTTCATTTGCTGATTTTTCAGCAGCAAGAGCAATCTTAACTGACTGTAAACCTGCGTGGATACCAACAGGAGTTTCTTTGTCGTTTACACAGCAGTCAACAAACTGTCTAACTTCTTCTGCGAATGAACCCATATATCTTTCAAGGAAGAAATAGAGTGGTTTTTCACCTGTTACACCATTAGCATCTGCAATAACTGCAGTTGAAAGTGTATCGTTAGCAGTTGCAACCATACCCTTTGAGCCGAAGAGCTCTGCTCTTTGGTCATAACCATACATAGCCTGACGAGAGTTATCGATAACTGCAAGAGCACCATTAGCCATCTTCATTGAGATAATAGCTGTGTCGAAATCGCCATATTCACGGATGCCTGGGTTGATAAGAGCATCTGCATAAACATAAAGTTCTTCAACATCACTGTTTGTAAGGAAGCAAGCCATATCGAAATCGTGAATTGTCATATCAAGGAAGATGCTTGCTGCACAGTAGCCAACAGGTGGCGCCTGTGGGTCACGAGATGTGATTTTAAGAATTTGTGCTTCACCAATTTTGCCATCGTCATAAGCTTTTCTAACTGCTGCGAAGTTGTGGTCAAAACGACGGTTGAAACCAACCTGGAATTTAACTTCTGGATGAGCTTTGAGAGCATCTGCAATTTCAAGAATCTTATCAACTGTATTTGCAAGTGGTTTTTCACAGAAAACGTGTTTACCAGCACTGATTGCTTCAATAGAAATTGGAGCGTGTGTGTCCGTTGATGAGCAAACAAGAACTGCATCGATTTCTGCATCTTCAATGATTTTTGTATAATCTGTGTAGATTTTTTCTACACCAAATCCTTCACAGAAAGCTTTTGTTTCGTCATTCATAAATGGGTCTGCAATAGCAACAACTTCTGCACCCTTTACGTGATATGAAATTGATTCAAGGTGCACTTTACCAATACGGCCAGCACCGATAATACCGATTTTAAGCATAATAATTTCTCCTTATATTTTATAGTTTACGGGCGATTCGTGAATCGCCCCTACATTAAACCTTATAACAAATTGTAGGATTTTTTTGTAAGATAATGTAAAGAATAATCCTACAAATTTTTAGAGATTTTTTCGTTAGACAAGGCACGGCAACGAAGGAATATGTAGATATTTCAAGTTGCCGTAACGCAGTATCACGGAAAAATATCAAAAATTTAGATTGTGCCGTCCCATGTAGAAACGTTTGTTGTTGTCTTTTCTTCTTCGTCAAACCAGTGAGTTGTAACTGACTTTGACTCTGTGAAGAAACGATATGCATCCTTACCAAGACAGTGTAAATCACCGAAGAATGACTGCTTGTGTCCTGAGAATGGGAAGAAACCAACTGGTACTGGAATACCAACGTTGATACCAACCATACCACCATCTGTATGACGCTGGAACTCACGTGCAAAGTAACCGCTCTGTGTATAGATAACTGAGCCATTTGCATATGGGTTTGCATTCATAATTGCAAGGCCTTCTTTGAAATCCTTGCAACGTTTTACGCAAAGAACTGGTCCGAAAACCTCTTCCTGACCGATTGTCATATCAGCTGTAACCTTATCGAAGATTGTAGGGCCAACAAAGTAACCGTTTTCGTAGCCTTCGACCTTAACGCCACGACCATCAAGAACAAGCTCTGCACCTTCGTCGATACCCTTCTGAATATCTGCAAGAACTTCTTCATAGTGTTTCTTATATGTAATTGGGCCAAGTTTTGAATCTTTTTCCCAAGATGGGCCAACCTTAATCTGTGATGCTTGTTTCTTAAGCTCTGCAACGAATTTGTCTGCAATAGCATCTTCAACAACACAGCAAGTGAGAGCCATACAACGCTGACCTGCACAACCATAAGCAGAGTTGAGCACGCCTGCAACTGTTCTTTCGAGTGCACAGTCTGACATAACAAGTGCGTGGTTCTTTGCCTGTGTAAGAGCCTGACAACGCTTGCCTGCAGCTGCTGCACGAGAATAAATTTTAAGACCAACAGGAGTTGAACCAACGAATGTGATACCCTTAACATCTGGGTGGTCAAGAATTGTGTTTACTTCGTTTCTTGAGCAAGTAACAACGTTGATAACGCCGTCAGGAACGCCTGCTTCTTTATAGATTGCAGCAAATTTCATTGCTGTTTTTGGTGTAAAAGATGCTGCTTTGAGAACCATTGTGTTACCTGTTGCGATACAAACAGGAGCCATCCAACCAAATGGAATCATTGCAGGGAAGTTAACAGGAACGATACCTGCAAAAACACCCATAGATTCACGATATTTAACTGTATCGTAACCCTTTGAAGCGTCCATAAGGCATTCGCCCATCATAAGTGATGGAACCTGAGTTGCAAGTTCTGTGCCTTCTTTTGCTTTGAGAACGTCGCCTTCTGCTTCGCCCCAAACTTTACCATTTTCACAAGCTACGCACATTGTGAGTTCTTCCATATCACGAATGATAAGTTCACGGATTTTGTAGAGAATCTGTGCTCTCTTGATTGCAGGAGTTGCACTCCATGCTGGATATGCCGCTTTTGCTGCTGCGATAGCTTCTAAAACTTCGTCATTTGTACAGCAAGGTGCTTGGCCAACAACTTCACCTGTGCTTGGATTGTGAAGGTCATACCAAACATCAGTTTTTGAATCTTTGAACTGACCGTTCACAAAATATTGTAATTTTTCTACTGACATTTTATTTTCTCCTTAATTGGATTTTATTTATGATTTTGACGGGCGATTCGTGAATCGCCCCTACAAATAACCCCATAATAATTTGTAGGATTTTTCTTGCAAAATAATAGAACCTACAAATTTTTAGGTGTTTTTTCGTTTAACAAGGCTTGCGAGCGACAGCGTATGAAGATACTCCGAGCGAGCGTAACGAAGTTAAACGGAAAAAGAGCAAAAATTATAATCCTGATACTTCGTTGATGTATTTACGTGCCTTCAAAGCATATTCAAATGGATTTGCGATTGCTGGGTCTTGTTCAGCCTCAACAAGAACATATCCTTCATAGCCTGTTTCTTCAAGAACATCGAAAACTGGCTTGAAGTCAATTATACCATCACCAGGAACTGTAAATGCACCTGCACGAACCCCCTGTAAGAAGCTCATTTTTTCAGCTTTAACCTTTGCAACAACATCAGGACGGATATCCTTTAAGTGCACGTGACGGATTCTCTTTGCATACTTTTTGAGAACTGCCATATAATCTTCACCGCAGTATGCAAGGTGGCCTGTGTCGAAAAGAAGACCAAAAAGTTCAGGGTCTGTGTTTTCCATCATTCTGTCAATTTCAGCTGCTGTCTGAACAACTGTACCCATGTGATGATGGAAGCAAAGTGCGATGCCCATATCTTTTGCAACTTTACCAAGTTTGTTAATGCCTGTGCAGAGCATATCCCATTCTTCGTCATTCATAACATATTTGTCATCAAAGATTGAAAGGTCTGTACCCTGAATTGAGTGACCTTGCTCTGAAATACCAACAACCTTTGCACCCATTTCTTTAAGGAATGTGATGTGCTCGATGAAGTCCTTTTCAACTTCTTCATAAGGTTTTGTGATAAGGAAGCTTGAGAACCAAGCGTTGCAAATCTGCATACCACGAAGCTCAAGTGCCTTTTTAAGAACTTTTGTATCTCTTGGGTATTTGTTACCAACTTCACAGCCTGTGAAGCCTGCAAGTGCCATTTCAGAAATGCACTGTTCAAATGTATTTTCTGCACCAAGGTCTGGCATATCGTCATTTGTCCAAGCGATAGGTGCAATACCGAGCTTTACTTTATTCTTATCCAACATATTAATATCTCCTTGCTTTGTTTTTATTTTCTTCCTTCTCAGCGAAGGCATTGTTTACTTTTTCATTGCTTGAAACAGATGGAACACCTGTATGCCACCAAGCACCATAACCATCAGACATTGACTTTGGAAGCACCTTAATGTCAATAAGTGTTGAAACTGTCTGTTTCTGTGAATCGATAAGAGCGAATTCAAGCTCTTCCATTGTTTTTGCTGTGTATGTCTTGCATCCATAAGCCGCAGCAGCCATAGCAAAGTCAATAGGAATCAAATCACCTAAAAGGTCGCCATTGTCATCACGATAACGGAATTCTGTTGCAAGATTACCGATACCATTTGACATTTGAAGGTTGTTGATACAACCGAAACCACTATTATCGAAAAGAAGAACGTTAATCTTCTGTTTTTCCTGAAGAGAAGTTACAAGCTCAGAGTGGAGCATTAAGTAGCTACCGTCACCGCACATTGCATAGGATTCGCATTCAGGGTGAGCCATCTTGCTACCCAATGCGCCTGCGATTTCATAACCCATACAAGAATAACCATATTCCATATTGTATGAATAACGCTTGTCAGAAGTCCACATTCTCTGTAAACAACCTGGAAGCGAGCCCGCCGCACCTGTGCAAAGTGCATCTGCTGGAATGAGTTTACGGATAAGTGCAAGAGCTGCTGTCTGAGTAATCACACCACCGATTTTCTCAACAAATTCAGGAATTGTCTTTTCATCACGAGCTTCAATAAGTGGCTTGAAGTTTTCGTCATATTTATAATTGCTAAGGAATTCCATTTCCTTGTCCCAAGCTGCTTTTGCGTCCTTGATTTCTGTTGTATATGCTGACTTATAACCTACTTTGCGAAGTTCATCACCGAGAGCAATGATACCAAGTTTTGCGTCAGCAACCATTTTAACTGCATCAAGCTTGTATGCATCAAAACGGGATGTGTTGATTGTTACCATCTTAACATCATCTTTGAAAAGTGATTTTGAAGCGGTTGTAAAGTCAGAGAAACGAGTACCGATACCGATAACAACGTCTGCATCTTTTGCCATTACGTTACCTGCTGAGTTACCTGTAACGCCAAGACCACCAAGGTTATATTTGTCGGATGAAAGGCAAGCAGTTTTACCACTCTGTGTTTCTGCGAAAGGAATATTGAATTCTGCACAGAACTTTTCGAGTGTTTCGCCTGCTTCTGAATAGCGAACACCGCCACCACAGATTACAAGTGGCTTTTTAGCATTCTTCACAACATTTACAACATCTTCAAGTTCTTCACAAGCTACTGGCATACGAACAATTTTATGTACTCTTTTTGCAAAGAAACTTTCAGGGTAATCATAGCTTTCGCCCTCAACATCCTGACAAAGACAAATTGCAACTGCACCTGCGTTTGCTGTGTCTGTCAATGCTCTCATAGCGTTAATCATTGCTGACATTAACTGTTCAGGACGGCTGATTCTATCCCAATATCTTGTAACTGCTTTATAAGCGTCATTTGTTGTAGTTGCAAGTGAATTTTCCTGCTCAAACTGTTGAAGAACAGGGTCAGGCTGACGAGTTGAGAATGTGTCAGCAGGGAATAAAAGAAGTGGCACATTATTAACTGTTGCAGTTGCAGCCGCAGTAATCATATTAGCAGCACCTGGGCCGATTGAAGATGCACAAGCGATAATTTTTCTTCTGTTGTTCATCTTTGCAAAAGCTGTTGCAACGTGAGCCATACCTTGCTCATTTTTACCCTGATACACACGAAGTCCGCCTTTATCAGAATCAAGTGCTTCACCAAGACCTAAAACAATACCGTGACCGAAAACTGTGAAAATTCCGTCAACAAATTTTGTTTCAACGCCATCAAATGAAACATACTGGTTATCAAGGAACTTAACAAGTGCCTGAGCCATTGTCATTTTTGCCATAATATCATCTCCTATAAAAAGGTTTGTTTATAAATCTAAGAGCCATTTGTGGTCTGGGTCGTCAATTCTTGTTTTAATCCAAGGGTCGTTAGGAAGATGTCTAATCATCCATACATAGCACATTGAGTAGCCTGCTGCTGCAACCTGCTGATGTGTTTTCATTGGTGTGATGCAAAGTACACCTTGGTCTTCAACCTTGTAACAATCATCACCATTGAAACCTACGCCAAAACCTTGTGGTTTATCGAATTCATAGTAATAAACTTCAGGCTGTGGATGGTAATGTGGTGGATAACTTGACCAGCAACCTGGCTTGTGAATAACCTCACCAAGAACCATATTTGAATATGGTGCATTTTCATAGTCAAAAAGTGTAAGCACCTGACGATGTGCTGTGCCATTCCACTGGTCTTTACCAAATTCCTGTAAAATTACATTTTCAGGGCTATACCAGACAAAACCGAAGTCATTGTCATTATCTGTCTGCTGAATGAGAATTCTTGAATCAGCATTTGCAGTAACGTTTACTGTATTATTTTTTGAGAAATGAACACAATATGGTCTGTCCACGAACTGATTTTCTCTTTTGGCATTTTCTGTTTTGCCGTCAAATGAATATGTAACATCACCTGAAAGCAAAAGAATTGCAGTTTCGTTATTCTCATCGCAGATTGTAACGCTTTCACCTGCTTTTAGAATTTTTGTTTTAATATTCATGAGCATATTGGCATTTTTACCATTCATCTCACAAAGGATTTTTTCGTTGTTTTCGTTAAATTTTGGATTTTCGTACATAGTATCACCTATTTCTATACTTTGTCTTTGTCGTCAGTTAATGAACCATTTGCGTGAATTGAAATCGGGTCACCCAAATATGTTGGTTCGGGCTGTGCTATACAATAAAAGAAATCTTTTACTCTTGCCAACCCCTCGCGGACATCGTTGTAAATCGGGTATTCCAATTTATCTGCCGCAAAGCCATAGGCATCAATTCCAAGCTTTCGTGCGTTATAAACTGCACGATACAAATGATAATTCTGAGTTACAATTACCATTTTTTCAACC
>JAZLBL010000056.1:0-40002 GCA_045613685.1 Candidatus Fimenecus sp.
CTGCACAGAGAGTTCCTGTTCCAACAGGTTCAACAACAATCCTTACAGCTGTTGTTAAGGGTGCTGACGTTACTAAGGAAGGCATCAACGCTGCTATGAAGGCTGCTGCATCAGAAAGCTTTGGCTACAATGAAGACGAAATCGTTTCTTCAGACGTTATCGGTATGAAATACGGTTCACTCTTCGATGCAACACAGACAATGGTTGCTAAGATTGCTGATGACCTCTATGAAGTTCAGGTTGTTTCTTGGTATGACAACGAAAACAGCTACACATCACAGATGGTTAGAACAATCAAATACTTCGCAGAACTTTAATTCTTAAAGCTAAGTGAATACAGAGAGCAGGTGTAAAAACCTGCTCTTTTTGGTTTGTTTCTATTGTTATTTATTTCCTTTTATGATAAAATAACAAGGATACATACTTAAAGGAGATTTTGCAATGAGTATTTTTAGTAAAATCGTCAGCAAGGCTTTCGCAATCGGCGAGGGTTTAATAAGTGGCGTTTCTCAAAAAGAAGCACTTGAAGCGTTAGGTGAAGTTACAATTACTGATGGTATGCCTGAGCTTTTACGCCGTGCAGCCGCAGAAACAGCAGTTCTTCTTAAAAATGACGGAGTTCTTCCATACAAAGCAGAAAACAAGGTTTCAGTTTTTGGTCGTGGACAAATTGATTGGTTCTTCACAGGCTATGGCTCCGGTGGTGACGTTAAAAAACCTTATGGTGTAAATTTGATTGACGGACTTAAAAACTGTGAAAAAATTAATATCAATGAAGAGTTAGCAGATACATATACAAAGTGGACAGAGAAAAATCCAATCGACCATGGTTTCTGGGGACATTGGCCACGCTATTATCCTGATATGGAGCTTACAGATGATATTGTAAAAAATGCATCTGAAAATAGTGATAATGCAATTTTCATCATTGGTCGTTCATCAGGTGAAGACCGTGAAAATGCTCTCGAAAAGGGTAGTTTCTATCTCACAGATAACGAAAAGAAGAGCCTTGATTTAATAACAGAATATTTTGACAAAGTAACAGTCCTTCTCAATATTGGTAGCATTATCGATATGGAATGGGTTGAAGATTACGAAAACAAAATCGGCGCAATTATGATTGTGTGGCAGGGTGGTATGGAAAGTGGTAACGCTATTGCAGACTTGCTTTGCGGTGATGTTACACCAAGTGGTAAGCTCCCTGACACAATCGCAGAAGAATATGACGATTATCCATCTTCAAAGAATTTCGGACACAAAGAATTCAACGAATATGAAGAAGATATTTATGTAGGTTATCGTTATTTCGAAACATTCAAGAGAAGTGAAGTTCTCTATCCATTCGGCTTTGGTTTGTCTTATACTGATTTTGAAATCAAGTTCAAGAAAGCAAAACAGACTAAAAAGAATGTAACAGTTGAATTCTCAGTTAAAAATATCGGTAAAGAATATAGCGGTAAAGAAGTTGTTCAGCTTTATGCAAGAAAACCTATCGCAAATCTTGGTAACCCTGCTCGTGAACTTGTTGGCTTTGCAAAAACTGATGTTTTAGCACCTGGCAAGAGTCAGAAACTGGAAATTGTTATTCCAAATTCTGCGTTTGCTTCTTATGACGACAACGGCGCAAGTGGATATGCTCATTGCTATGTAATGGAAAAGGGTGAATATTCACTCTATCTCGGTAATGACGTTCGCAATGCACAAAAGGTGTGGAGTTATTATCAGGACGAAACTATTGTTGTAGAACAACTTAAACAGGTTTCTGCTCCACAAGAAAAGTTTGACAGATTTATCAACACAGAAAAAGGTCTAAAAAAAGAAACTGTTAAGTGTCGTGAATATGACCTTCGCCATATTATTATTGAAAAACTCCCACAACCTGTAATCACAACAGGTGATAAAGGATATAAGCTCAAAGATGTTAAAGACGGCAAAATTTCGATGGAAACTTTTGTTGCTCAGCTTGACCTTGACGAGCTTGAAGCAATTTCTCGTGGTGCTTATAAAATGGATTCGCCTTTGGGTGCTCGTGGTAATGCGGGTGCTTTGGGTGGTGTAACACAAAGCCTTCGTGATAAGGGTGTACCACCTGTAATCACAACTGACGGACCATCAGGTATCAGACTTTTATCATATTGCTCACTTATTCCAATCGGCACTGCTTTCGCCTGCTCATTTAACACTGACCTTGTGAAAGAGGTTTATGCACTTATCAGTAAAGAAATGAAAGATAAGGGTAGCGACATTCTTTTAGCACCTGGTATGAATATTCACAGAAGTCCACTTTGTGGCAGAAACTTTGAATATTATTCAGAAGACCCATTTCTTTCAGGTGTAATGGGTGCTGCTGCAGTTGAGGGAATTCAAGCCTATGGTGGTGCAGCTTGTCCTAAGCATTATGCTTGTAATAACCAAGAATATAACAGAACTCATAATGATTCAAGGGTTTCTGAAAGAGCACTTCGTGAAATCTATCTTAAAGGTTTTGAAATTTGCGTTAAAACTGCAAATCCAAAGACAATTATGACATCTTATAACAAGATTAATGGTGTTTGGGGTCATTATAACTATGAACTTTGTCAGAGAGTTCTTCGTGATGAATGGGGCTTTAAGGGCATGGTTATGACAGACTGGTGGATGCGTTCATCAGAATGTCCTGAATTCCCAAGTCTTCACGACCAGGCTTATCGTGTGCGTTCATCAGTTGATGTGCTTATGCCAGGTGGCAAGCGTACAGGCAAAGAAAAACCTGACGGTACACTTCTTAAAACATTCGGTAAGACAGACGGTATCACATCAGGTGAAATGCAGAGAACAGCAATGCGTGTTCTTAACCTTTGTCTTGATTATATTGACTAATTTTAAAGCGGATAGTTTCTATCCGCTTTTTGTTTTGTAATAGATTTGTCCGTGTTTGCATATTTATTAGTAAAATGTATAAATACGGAGGTTTATTATGATTACAGATGAAAAATCAATACACAAATTGCCACACAATATAATTATGGAAGACCGAAAAAAGCTTTCGATTTCAGGGGTTACTGATATTGATTCTTTTGATGAGCAGACAATAATCGCAATAACAGATTTGGGTGAGCTGACAATTCGTGGTTGGAATTTGCATATCACACGGCTTAATCTTGAACAAAGTGAATTGATGGTTGATGGGGATATCTCGTCACTGACTTATACTGACGTGCGACCAAAAGCACAAGGCTTTTTCTCAAAGGTATTAAGATGACAGATTATATTTATTCTTTGAGCCTTGCTGACCAGACCAAAGGGTTTTTATTGTCGTTGGGTTTTGGTTTTTTAATGGGGATATTATATGACCTTGTGAGAATTGTAAGAATCAGCATTTCAAAAAGCAAAAAATTAATTCTTATATTTGATTTGCTATATTGTATCTTTCTTGGATTTTGCTCATATATCTTCTTTCTTGTCGTGAATGAGGGTGACATTCGTGGCTTTTTGCTCTTGGGTGAAGGCATAGGATTTGCGATTTATTATTTCTCTTTAGGCATTGTAGTTTTCACAGCAAGTGAAAAAATAGTGGACACAATTAAAAAGGTTATATTAAAGTTTTTAAAGATAGTTTTCTTCCCGTTTGTCTGGGTTTTCAAAAAACTGAAATCCCTTTTGGAAAAATTTGCAAAGAAATGGAACAAAAAGAGCAAAAAGATTAAAAATAAATCAAAATTTCACTTGAAACTACATAAGCACTTGTTGTATAATCAAGGTGTTAAAATGGTGAAAAACGTAGTTTCACAAGAAAAGGAAGTGTAATAAATGGCAAGCACAAAAGCGAAGAAGACAAAACGTGTTCAGTCAAAGAGCTTTATTCTCACATTGGCGCTTGTTTTGCTCATTGGCTATTTTGTGATTACTTTTATTGGACTTCAACTTGACATCAGAGAACAAAAAGCTGAGTTGAATGAGAAAAACGCTGCATATCAGCAACAACTCAAAGAAAACGAGAGACTTGAATCAATCGTTCAAAATGAAGATAAAAGTTCATATATTGAACAGGTTGCTCGTGAAAAATTGGGCTTTGTTATGCCGGGTGAAAAGGTGTTCTACGACGTAACACCGGGAGCATAAAGCGAAAGCTTTAATTGGGGAGGATATGCAGTTTTATGCAGATTGATATCGGTTCTGTGTATGACGGAATAGTAACAGGTTTGACTAAATTCGGAGCATTTGTTAAGCTCGAAGACGGAACAACAGGAATGGTGCATATTTCTGAGGTTTCAAATGAGTATGTAAATGACATCTCTGAGCACCTTGCCGAAGGTGACAAGGTTAAAGTCAAAGTAATTGAAATTAATGAAAAGGGCAAAGCAAGTCTTTCAATCAAAAAAGCTATGCCTGAACCAGAAAAGCCAAAATTTGAGAAAAAACCAAGACCACAGAAAAATACTAATCGTGGTTGGCAGGGCAAACCACAAGAAGAACAGTCAGCTCCAATGTCTTTTGAAGATATGATGGCAAAGTTTAAGGCTCAAAGCGAAGACAAAATGAGCGATATTAAACGTAGCACTGACAGACGTGGCGGTGGTAGCAACGGCTATCGCAGAGGTTCAAAATAAAAAACGGGGCAGTAATCAAAAATACTGCCCTTTTTTATTAGGTGATGATAAAATGAGAGAAATCAAAGCAGAGCAAATAACAGAAGCAATCGCAAAACTTTGTGTTGAAGCAAACAAGATTTTGCCCGAGAGTTTGGTTAACTGCATTTCTTGTGGATACAAAAACGAAGAAAAAGAATTGCCAAAAAACATTATGGGTGACTTGCTTTTAAATCTTGATTGTGCAAAAGAATTGGATATTCCAATCTGTCAGGATACAGGTATGGCTGTTGTATTTGCAGAAGTCGGTCAGGATGTGCACATAATCGGCGACTTTGAAAATGCAATCAACCAAGGTGTGCGAAAAGGTTATGTTGACGGTCTTTTGAGAAAATCAATCGTGTCAGACCCTCTCGAAAGAGTGAATACCGAAGACAACACACCTGCCGTGATTCACACTCGACTGGTGTCGGGTAATAAAATAAAACTTACAGTTGCACCAAAGGGTTTTGGTAGTGAAAATATGAGCAGAATTAAAATGTTCACACCATCTGCAACAAAAGAAGATATAATGGATTTTGTGGTTGGAACTGTAAAAATAGCAGGGGGCAACCCTTGTCCACCAATCGTGTTGGGTGTTGGAATCGGTGGGGATTTTGAATCTTGTGCACTTCTTTCAAAAAAAGCACTTTGCAGAGATGTTAAAGTGAGAAATTCAAAAGAATTATATAAAAATATGGAAGAAGAGTTGCTCAAAAGAATCAATGAAACCAATATTGGTCCGCAGGGCTTTGGTGGAAAAACAACTGCTCTTGCAGTTAATATTGAAACTGCACCGACTCATATTGCAGGACTTCCTGTTGCAGTTAATGTTGGTTGCCATGTAACTCGTCATAAAACGGTGATTTTGTAAAGAGTTAAGGAGAAAGATATGAAAAAGGCATTGAAAAAATTAATCCCAATAGTTGCGGTTTTGTTAGCAGCTTTAATAATTGTTTTTTCAGTATTCTTTGAAAAGATTTTCTGGAATACCGACGGCTTTATTGAAAAATCACAGACTGCTGATTTGACAATTACCATTGACGAAAACGAAAAAGGAAGAGTTCTTGACGGATTCGGTGCTTCTGCTTGTTGGTGGTCACAGATTGCAGGACAAAGTAAGAATGGTGAAGAAATTATCAAACTTCTTTATAGCAAAGATGGTCTTGGACTTAATATTTATCGTTATAATATCGGTGGCGGCTCTGCTGATATAAATTCAGAAATTAAAGACCCTTGGCGTGTGACAGAAAGTTTTTATGTTTATAATGAGACAACAGGTGAATATGAATATGATTTCACTCGTGACGCTTATGCACAGAAAATGCTTGATAAAGCACTTTCTTATGGTTGTGTTGACACAGTTGTGCTTTTTGCAAACTCACCACATTATTCAATGACACTTAATGGTGATACATACGGCAACAAAAACTGGTGGGTATCTAACCTTCCACAAGAAAATTATGAAGCTTATGCTGAATATTTCTGCACAATTACAGAATATTTTGTCAAAAAAGGTGTGCCTGTTAAATACATAAGTCCAATTAATGAACCAAACTGGTCTTGGGGTGCAGAAAGACAACATCAAGAAGGATGCTTCTACAACTCAGAAGATATTTATGGAGTTTATCGTGCGTTTGTTAAAGAGATTAAAGAGAGAAATCTCGATGTTAAACTTTCAGGTCCTGAGTCAGGTGAAATCGGTTTTAGACTTTATGAGTGGTTTGAATATCTTTATAATGATGCAGAAATTCGTCCATATCTTGCTAATTTGTCATATCACAGTTATTGGACAGATGATAATCTTCAGAATAAAATCGGACTTGGTAACTGGATAAATGAAAAAACACCTGATATTCCTATTGAAATGTCAGAATGGTGTCATCTTCCTTGCAATTCACCAATCGATTCAATCGACGGTGCGCTTTTACAGGCAAGAACAATGGCAAACGATTTAAATTTCAGCAATATCAATTCTTGGACAGCGTGGGTTGGACTTAACGGAATTGGTATTGGTGAAGATGGTAAAGAATATTCTGACGGACTTTTAGTGGGTAATGCAGATTTAAGTGAATATAAAATCGCAATGAGATATTATGCAGTTGCTCATTTTAGTAAGTTTATTCCTATTGGTAGCACAAAAATCCAGTCAGAAAAGAATATCAACGATGTAACATTGGTTAAAGAAACCAATGAAAACGGTGAAACAAATGTAACTACAATGAAATATTTGGTTAACACAGTTTCATATCTCACACCTGATGGTAAAATCGTTACAGTTGTCGTAAATGAAGGTAACGAAAGAGAATTAAAACTCAAAGTTGACCGCGACGATATGACTGTTTACACAACAACACAAGAAAAACAAATGGAAGAAATCTATAAAGGTGCAAAAACGGAAATCACACTTCCAGAAAAAAGCATCACAACAATTATATTTGAATAAAAAGCAGAGCAGATGTAAAAATCTGCTCTTTTTTGTTGGCGTAAATTTGAATTTGTCTAACCCTTTTAAATTTTACATCACACTAAAATCGACCATCAAATAATGTAGGGGCGATTCACGAATCGCCCGAAAAGGTTACATCTCGCATTTTGGAACGGGTCATTCACGAATGACCCCTACAAGGTTACATTACCATATAAAAGATTTCGACAACTTCCAATTTGTCAAAGTGTTTTAATTGACAAAACTTTTAAAAAAGTCTATACTTTATTTATAATGGATAACTTTTGACTATTTGAATGGAGAAATAATATGAACATTAAATTTTCTGCGCCTTGTCTCTTGGGGCTTGAAGGTCTTGTGGCACAGGAATTAAAAGATATTGAAGCGCAAAATGTTGAAGCGAAAAACGGCAGAGTTGATTTTGAAGGCGATGAGAGTATTCTTGTCCGTGCAAATATCTGCTCACGATATAGCGAACGCATTTTAATCCGTATGGGTGAATTCACAGCAGTAACCTTTGAGCAACTTTTTCAGGGTGTTAAGAAACTTCCTTGGGAAGAGTGGATTGGTCAATATGATGAATTCCCTGTTAAAGGACATTCTCTCAACTCAAAGCTTTTCTCTGTAAGTGATTGTCAGGCAATCATTAAAAAAGCCGTTGTTGAAAGACTTAAAGAGAAATACAGAATTTCATGGTTTGAAGAAACAGGCACAAAATATCAAATTCAGTTTTCAATTATGAAAGACGTTGTTACAGTGTTTATTGATACATCAGGTGCAGGACTTCACAAGCGTGGATATCGACCTGTTGCAAATGCCGCGCCAATCAAAGAAACACTTGCAGCATCAATGGCAGAGCTTGCACGACTTCGTCATTATCACACTCTTTATGATGTGTGCTGTGGTTCAGGTACAATTCTTATTGAAGGTGCTATGAAAGCACTTAATATTGCGCCAGGACTTCGTCGTTCATTTGCTTGCGAAAGATTCCAGAACATTGATTCTTCTGTATGGCAACAAGAGAGAAACAGAGCGATGGATTTGGTTATCCGTGATGCTGATTTTATGGCTTATGGCTCTGATATTGATTTTCACGCTCTTGAAGTGGCAAAAGAAAATGCTCGTCGAGCAGGTGTATCAATGAAAATTGACTTGTCAAAGAGAGATTTAAAAGATTTCGTACGCAAGAGCGAAAAGGGTACAGTGATTTGCAATCCACCATATGGTGAGAGAATGCTTGACATCAGAGCTGCGGAAGACATTTATCGTACAATGGGTAAAATCTTTACACCTGAAAAAGGTTGGGCATACTATATTATCAGTCCTGACGAGACGTTTGAAAAATGTTTCGGAAGAAAAGCTGATAAAAGAAGAAAACTTTACAATGGTATGATAAAATGCCAACTTTATATGTATTATAAATAAGGTGATTTTGTGAGACATATTTTTGTTGTTAACCCCGTAGCGGGTAAAGGCAAAGCAGTTAATGCTTATATCTCAACAATTAAAAATTATATTAAAGAGAATAACCTTGATGCAGAGATTTATGTGACAAAAGCAAGTCGTGATGGTTTGCGCTTTGTTGAAGAGAAAGTAAAAACAGGCGAAGAAATTCGTTTTTACTCTTGCGGTGGTGATGGCACTCTTTATGAAGTTGTCAATGGATGTTATAAATATCCTAACTGTCAGGTTGCAAATATCCCGTTGGGCTCAGGAAATGACTTTTGCAGACTTTTCAGCAAAAACACAAATCTCGATGACCACGTTAATGGAATACCAATGAAACTTGACTTGATTGAAACAAATGGCACAGTTGCTATTAACGAATGTGCAATGGGACTTGATTCTGAAATTTGCATAAGACAGAATTCTTATAAAAAGATTCCGGGCGTAAATGGAGAATTAGCATACACACTTGCAGCACTTGGCTGTCTTGCAAAAGGCAAGACCAAAAATCAATTCAGAATTACTATTGACGATAGTGAAGTTTTTGAGGATGATTATCTTTTCTGCTATATCGGTAATTCTCGTTGGTATGGTGGTGGATACAAAGCAGCACCAAATGCAATGCCAAATGACGGACTCATTGACTGTGTAATGGTGCGTAGTGACAGAAGTCCGATAAAACTTTTACCACTTATTAGTGTTTACAAAAATGGTGAGCATTTAGACCTTGATATTACAACTTTCCGTCATTGCAAAAAGGTCAAAATTGAAAGTAAAAATCCAGCCGCAGTCAATGTTGACGGTGAATGCGATTATGTAACCGAAAGAGAATTCAAACTTTTAGAAAGTGCAATTACATTTGTTGTGCCACAAAATTCAGAATTTTTGAATATGTAAAATAAAAAGAGGACTATCAAAAAATGATAGTCCTCTTTTTATTTTTGGAGCTGCTAACCGGACTCGACCGTCTGCTTCGGCTACGCCTTGCATACTGAATGGCTCGACGACCCAATGCTTTGCATTCGGTACCCGTCTCACCACTCTGTGCTAAAAACAATTCACCGAATTGTTTTCTTGACGCACAGACCCAAGGGTTCGAGCCCTAATAAAAAAACAAAGGCGCCTCAAAAGAAACACCTTCGTTTTTGGAGCTGCTAACCGGACTCGAACCGGTGACCTCGTCCTTACCAAGGACGTGCTCTACCACCTGAGCCATAGCAGCATATCCCAAACGCAAGTGTAATTATACAGTTGTTTAATTGGTTTGTCAAGAATAACGAGAGTCTTTTCTTCGACACTCTACACAAAAAAATAAATTTATTTTAGGCTATTTACATATTTCTATTTTAAATAAGATATAGTATAATCATAATGTATAATTTTGGATTTTATCCAGGAGGCAAAAATTATGAGTAACAGAACAGAACTTTTCTGTGAGAAAAACGGCAAACTCTATACATGGCATACCATACTCACTGGTTTTGCATTTCTCACAACATCAATCGCATGGGCAATTTATGACCCATATATTACAAAAATTCTTAACAGATTGCTTACAGAATCAATTTTCATTACAAATCTTAGTGCAAAATTGAACGAAGCATTCCCAGTTCTTGCAGAATTTGCAAAAACACAGGGCCAGGACGTTAACACAGCAGGTGGTGGAATTACACTTGTTCCATTATTTATCGGTGTTATTATGACATTTGATAACATCTTCGGTGTTATCTTCCAGCCAACATTCGGTAAGCTTTCAGACCGTTGCCGTTCAAAACTTGGTAAACGTCGTCCATTCATTGTTTATGGTGCTCCTATTTCAGCAGTCCTTTTTGCACTTATTCCTTGGGTTGCATTGAAATCAACTCTCCCTGTAACAATGTTCTTTATCATCCTTTTCGTTTTCTCAATGTCACTCTGGCGCGCTCCTGCAGTTGCATTGATGCCTGCACTCACACCACCACATCTTCGTTCAGAAGGTAACGCTATCATCAACCTTATGGGTGGCGTTGGTTCAGTTCTTGGTATGGTAGCTGGTACTCTTGTTAGTGCAATCTTCCTTCTTGTAACTGGTGTTAAGGTTACTGCTGAAAACGAACAGCAGACAAGCTTCCCATATGTATTCTTGCTTGGCGCAATCGTTATGATTATCGGTATGCTTGTTGTTCGTATATTTGTTAAAGAGCCTTCAAGTCTTGAAGAAGTTGCAGCTACAAATCAAGCTATGGATGAAAAAGCTGCTAAGAAAGCAGAAAAAGAAGCACGAAAAGCAGAAAAACTTTCAAAGGGTGAAAGAAAGAGCCTTATCTTTATGCTCGGTGGATTGTTCTTCCTTTTCTGTGGCACAAACGCTATCACAACATTCTTCGCACTCTTTGCACAGGAAGTTCTCGGTAAGAACACTGGTGAAGCTACAATTATGACAACACTCTTTGCTGTTTGCTCTGCTGCGGCTGCAATTCCTGCAGGTAAAATGGGTAAAAAGATTGGTCGTAAAAAGACAATTCTCATTGGTCTTGTAGTATTTATGGCTGTGTTCCTTCTCTATGTTGTAACAGGTAGTATGACTGTTATCTGGCTTGCACTCATTCTCGGTGGTGCTGCAAATATGTTCATCACAGTTAACACATTGCCACTTGTTCTTGAAATCGGTGGTATCGACAAGGTTGGTACATTCACAGGTTACTATTACACAGCAACATTCTCAGCACAGATTGCTTCTCCAATCGTTTATGGTGTTGTTAGAATGCTTTCAGGCACATACTTGTCACTCTTCGTTTATAGCCCAATTATGTTTATCTTGAGTATTCTTTGTATTCTCTTTGTTAAACACGGCGAAGCAATTCCACAAGAAATTGTTGATAAAATTGAAGAAGAAAACGCTGACTAATCAGTAAAATAAAATCACCCGTCGAGAAAAATTCCCGACGGGCTTTTTTATGCTGGAATTATACTTGATAAAGTGAAATTCGTGCGTACAATAATTGCTTGACAGGTTGAATCGTAATTAGCACCATAGCAAATAGCTTTTGTTATTGGAAGCTTTTCTGTATATAACAAAAATGTTGCAATTCTGTCAAAAATCTTATGACCTTCACTACCACCTTTAGAATATGGCAAATAGACATCTGTGCTTAAAGTTAAGCTTATTGCTCTGCTATCAATTTTAATAATTTCGCCCGTCTCAAGTGTAGTGGTGCTTTTATCGCCAATTTCACAGCTTTTAACTGAGACTGCCACAATGGGTTTATCAAGGGGAGTTGGTTTAATTTCATTTTCGTAAGCAACAACAAAATTAAGGTCGCTGAATTGGTCGTCTTTGCTGAGACGATTAACCATTTCTTGTGCTGCATTTCCACTAATTTCCATTTCTTACCTCCGTAACTTTTCTGATAATTGCCCAGATATAGACAACTTCATTTTTAAATGTTATTTTTTCTGCTCGGTCAATCATATAGGCGTTGCCATTTGAATCGCAAATTCTGTAAGAAGAATCGAATTTGGTAAGGTCATGATTTTTAGGACCCATATATAGATAAACATCTTGTGGGTTTCTTCCGATAGGGGTGAAGTCACCTGTCATATAGAGCTTGTTTTTATATCGAAGTGGTTGGATAAAAGCATTAAAAACAGGTGAACTCCAATCGGTATTATTTTTCAAATAAACCGACATACCAAATTTTTCAATAATTTTGTCTATGCTCAAACTTCCACCGCCTCGAATACAAAGTTGACATCCGTAAGATAAGGCGCGGCTGATACAAGCGCTTCGTTCTTGAATTTCACGGCATTTTCAATTCTTGACTGTCGGTTTTGTGTAACAGTTATATCACCGGCTTTGAATGATGAAAAATCATCGATTGTGCTGTTAGCGAGCAAGAAATTATAAAGAGTTACTCCTACACAAGCCATAATTACAGCATAAACATCAGCATAGTCTTCACTTTTAAGCCTTTGTGATAATTGTTCACAAGTTGTCTGACAATAAGGTTCAATTTTTTGAAATTCACTTTCTGAAATCAGTTCTGAATTACAGATTATCCCTAATACATTTGATGTATTAATCAAGGAAATCACTCCTTATACGAAAGAAACACAAGTTGCAGCATCGGCAAAGATTCTTGCAAAGCCTGAAATCTGTGTAATGGCAACGCGCTCAAGCTGACGGTCAATAAGCTTATCGAATTCTGTCTGAATTCCACCTGCTGTGATGAATTCAAGAGCATAATTTTTATCAGTAGCAACAACATCGCTACCCAACACATTTGAAACAATGAGTTTTGCACCAAGTGGAGTCAACATTTTGCCTGTGCCATGGAAATTAAGACCCGCATTTGCATCGCGGAGCTCAGGCATCAAGAGAATTTTTGTTGCTAAATCTTTGTTGACAACAATAGTATTCATTTCATAAGGTGCAAGGGCGTTCCAAAGATTAACAAGGTCTGCATAGCATAAGCCATTTGCACCATCAACCGCAGTGATTGGTGTAAGTTCAGCAATGTTACCGTCTCCAAGAACGAGAGTGTTAATAGCGTCATCAAACTGTGTGCGTGCAATATGTGCGCCAATCTGACGAAGTGTGATTGTAAAAAGGTCGATTTTCTGAAAACGAAGTGCTTCATAAGATGCAGAGAGCATTCTGCCGTATTTCTTGAGTCTGATAAGATTTTCCTGAACACTGATTGTGGTTTCTGGAATCTGCGCACCTTCTTCCACTTCAACAAGTTTCTTTGCATTGTCTGTCATGTCTGACGCAAGGCTACGGTAATCATAGCTGTTGATGTTGGTTTTTGTTGCAACGATAGAATCAAGCGTGTTTGCTTCTTCGGCACCCTGACGAACAGCACGAGAAACATATTCAGGGAAAAGTGCTGCAGAATCTGTTGTTGAGAAGAATTTTTCGATTGTGTCGCTGTTTGCGCCCTTTACCTTAATATCAAAACGCTTTAACTGGCGTTCAAATGCGTCAAGACCTTCAAGTGAAGTGCCTTTGTAATTTTCTGATGGGTCAATGCTTTCAAGTTCCTGAAGAAAGCCTTTAGATGTGTGATAAAGTCCTTTATCGAGTTTAATTGTTTCAAAATTAGCCATTATAAAACCTCCTTAAAATTTAAACTGACTGTTTTGATTGTTTTCTGTTTTTTCTTCTTTATAAAATTGAGATATTGGAACAACCTTTGCGCTCTCTTTTTTAAGAGCCTTGCAAAGATTTTCAAGTTCTGTAGAAGAAAGACTATTGACAATTTCGTCAATACATTCTTGATTTAATGAAGGCAACGCGAGAGAAAATCCCTTTTTTGCCTTTTCGCAAAGAGAAGCACGATATTTTTCACCGTCGGAACTCTTTGCTTCAAGAGAATCAATATAATCTGAAAGCTTTTTGAGTTCTGAACTTTTCAAAGTTACCTGATTCTCTTCTTTGATTGATTTTAAAATATTTTCCATAGATTTCTCCTTGTCATAAGCCTTTGTAACACCTGCTTTTCTTTGAGCAGGCACAGCCACAAAAGACCATTCATAAGCATCAGTGATACCATCGATTGTCTTGACACATCTTTTGCCGTTGTATTTGCGACCCGCAATATGATTGCAATGAGTTTCACCACAGATTGAGCAAATTCTTGAAGATGAAGAACAACTTACACTAACCTCTTTTTTGATTCCACTTTCAATATCACGGATAAGAGCATCATTTTTATCACTGCGAATGGTATAACACCACGCTTTAAGATAAACATATGGCTTGCCGTCAACAGTTTTCTTTGAAGAATCTGTAATAAGTTCTGTTTTGTAAGTTCTGCAAGATTGGTCTTCACTTTTCATACTGTGATTTAGAATTCCCGTTTTACCAACAAAAAGTTTTTCTAGTGTTTTGAGTGACTCTTCACTAAAACGCTCAAAATCACGGTCAATATCATTGTCACAGAGAATCACACTAAAAGAGAAAATTTCATCTTTTGAGAGTTCACGAAGAGCAAAACTGTTAATAAATGACATATCTTCATTACTAATTGTGTTGATTGTATTTGCAGATGAGTGACTTTTTTTAATCATCACTTTCACCTCCCGAGATTAAACTTTGTGCTTGAGCATTATAGAGATTTGCTTTTGCAAGTTCCACCGAATCCTGAAGCGTTACTTCATTCCAGATGACACTAACACCACTGCTATTGCCTTGTAATCTGAGATAAAGAGAACCGATTTTCTCAATAACAGGTGTTAAAATGCGACGATAAGCGTCGATTTCTGTGGTGAGTGCGTCTGCTTGTTGTGATGACATTCTCTCGGTTGTTGACCAAGAGAGTCCTAACATAAATGGTGGAATCGAAAGTTTTGCAACTATCTGTTCAAGCATTTGTCTTACGGGTATTTCACTGTTGAGTATCTGATTATCGGCACCGATTACCTTGATTTGCACATCACCGATTGCTACAAAATCTTTAACCGAGCCCGACTCCATTGCACTTGCCCATTCACTTGCGATTTGTTGTGCTCTCTCTTTTGCATAAGCACGGTCAAGCATATCTGAGCCAGGATTATATGTAACTGCAAAACGAAGATTACCTGCTCTTTCCCAATTCTGTCCGATTGAATCATAGATTTTCATAAGAATCGATGACACAAAGGGCAAACTTTTAAGAATCGAGTTGCCAACAAGTGAGCCTGGCTCAGAATTTAGTGTTGAATACATAACCAGTTCCTGATAGGGGACAGGTGTACCGTCAAAAGCATCAGGCTTGCAAACTAAAATCTCATTGAAGTTTTTGGGATTTCGTTTAAGAGAAATGTCTCTGATTGGCACATTATAAAGAGAGTCAATATTGTAACCATCTGTGATGATTTCACCTGCCGCTGTGCCATAGGTAAGAAGCTGCTCGAAATAAAGGTCAATAAACTGTTGAAGACCACGACCTGCAACACCTGTGTTAATGTTTTTTACAAAGTCATCAAGTTGTGCTTGATTTTTATTGTTGTTGGATTTTACGGTGAATCCACCTGTGAGACGAACAAGCTTATAAATAGCCGTGTCAATAACGGGGATTGACTCTCGAAGTTTTTTATAAATATCAGGTTGACAAACTGATGTGGGAAAAGAGTTTAAAACATCAAAATGATGGTTTGACCTGACTTGTGGTGTGGTTGTGCAAACTTTTCGATTGCCGATTTTATCAAATATAGACATTGAATACCTCCTTTCAAACAATTAAATATAATTATTTTCTTGCAACTGATAATGCGAAGAGTGCATCATCATAAGTTTTTGGAATTGTTGCCACGAAATAACGAATATCATCCATAGCGTGGTCATATTCCTTTTTTGGTGTGTCTTTTACACTGTTGGGGTCCCAACGATACATCGAGAATTCACGGATTGTATCTGCACAAGAACTCCCAATTAAAATTTGGTGGGTTTTCAGTTTTTCAGAAACCTTGCGAATGCCGTCTGCAACATCATTTTTGGCAGGGATAACCCTGAACTTGCCTTCACGACGAATACACTCAATAAAGGATGCGGCAGAGGGGTCAACTATCATCGCTTCAACTCTTCTGTCACCTGCAAGAGATACTAATTTGTCATAGTATTCTTTGTCTGTCATTTGAAAGCCTTTTGCTTTTGAATCGTGATAGAATTCCTTAATTCTGTACCATATTCCATTATTGAGTCCCCATAATCCGAAAGAAGCAGGGTTGACTGTGCCATAGTCACAAGAAATGTAATATTTATCAAAATTTTGTGGCAAGGTGTTTACAATATGCTCTTTTTCGTTGAAAAATGGATAAACTAATCCGTCAACGGCAACCCATTTGCCTAACACAAATCTTTCATAAAAAGCACCTGAATAAAGTGATTTGTAACGTTCGCGGATTTTTGTGGATAAAGAGGGGTTGTCTTCCATAAGAAAATGAAGATACAAACAATTTTTCTCGTAGTGTTTTTTAATCCATTCCTTATAAAACCAATGATTAGGATTTTCGGGATTACAGTTAAACCAGAATTTTGAACCATTTACAGAGCATCTTGCCATTGCTTGTTCAACAAATGAGCGGGGCATAAGAGCAACTTCGTCCATCAATATTCCGCAAAGCGTCATTCCTTGAATGAGTGATGCAGAAGACTCGTCTTTTCCACCGAAAAGATAAAATCTGTTGATGCATTTTCCGTTGCCGATTTCAATAAGATTTGCAGAGCGTTTTTCTGTGACTGTAAATCCCATACTTTTTAGAAGGGGTAAGAGTGGGGTGACCACATTTCTTCGAAGCGATGAAATTGTTTTGCCACAAAGTGCAAAGGATGAATCTGAAAACCGATAGAGACTCCAAAGAATGAACGAAAGGGACATACAAATTGTTTTTCCGCTTCGCACGGCACCATCGCAAATAATGGCGTCAAAATCTTTGTGGGGGCTTGATTCTGTCCACCAATTAAGCACAGTGAGTTGCTTTCGTGAAAAACTTTTAAACTTGATATCACTCATTTTTTTCACCACTTGCACTTCTCTCAAGAGCTTCATAGAAAGATAATGCCGAAGAATTCAAACTGCTTTCTGAAAGTTTAGAAAGTTGTTCAAGCGCTTTGAGTCTGTCAAAGAATTTAATCTCCATACCCTTACCGCTTGTGAATTTGATTTCTGACACATTAAAAAGGTCAAGAGTGTCAGGTTGTGGGGGATTATCACCATTAGCAGAGAGAATGAGTTTCACAGCATCTGAAATCGAGCCGAAAGCAAGGCGAGAAAGTCCTGCTGAAACTAAATTTGAATCAGTTGTGTTTTCTTTTTCCAACTCTTTGATTTTGCAGACAATGTGTTTCTTTGACAAAAGATTAATGCCACGATATTCAGGCAAAACTGTGTAACCAGATTTGATTGCGGCTTCTTTTGGGTTTTGAAGTCTTGCATACCAACGGCAAAAATCAAGTTCTTTTTTTGTGAGTTTATTTCCGTTCATTTTAGTCTCCTTTCAGAAGACTTTTGAAAAAAGCCTTCCATATATAGTGCAAACAAGGAGTTTTGTCTCAGGTTTTGCGAGACAAAATTGAAAAAACGCCAAATTGTTTACAAAATGTTCACAACTGGCGTTTTTTGATGGCTTGACAATATACAATATTAATATATAATAAAATAGTTAACCGATTAATTATAAATCGACTAACTAAAAGTCGAATACTGTTGAAAGAGAGTATAAAATGAAAAACAATGTTTCAAAGGTGAGAGCATCTTTCAGAGAATATCATTGCAATCACCGAAATATAATTGACAAGAATTTTCGTGAAAACGGAATATATTTTGGTCAACCACCAATTTTAAAATATCTAAGTGAAAATGATAATGCAACACAGAAAGAAATTGCAGATTTTTTGCACATTTCTCCACCATCTGTTGCAACATCACTGAAAAGAATGGAAGAATCGGGCCTTGTTGTGCGTGTAGCAGATAAACACGACGCGAGATGTAATAATTTGAAACTTACTCCAAAAGGTGAAGAACTTTCAGAATATGCAGATAGTCTGTTTTTAAAAATGGATGAAGCAACTTTTTCAGATTTTACAGAAGAAGAGATTGAAATACTTATTAAATTCCTTGAAAGAATGAACAAGAATCTTGCAGAATTTGCAGAAAGGGGAGAATAAAATGTTTAAACTTTTAAAGCATGCAAAAAAATATATTGTTCCAACAATTTTGTCACCGGTTTTAATGATTGGTGAAGTTGTGCTTGAACTTTTAATTCCGCTTGTTATGGCTGAAATTGTCAACCTTGTTCAGAGTGAAATGACAGAAGATAGTATGAATGTTATCCTTCGTCTTGGACTTAAAATGCTTCTCCTTGCACTTGGTTCTCTTTTTTGTGGTGCAATGGCGGCGAGAATGGCTGCGGTTGCAGGTATGGGCTTTGGCGCAACTTTGAGAGAAGAAATAATGGGCAAAATTCAAAGGTTTTCATTTTCAAATATTGACCATTTTTCAACAGCGTCACTTATTACAAGAATCACAACTGATGTAAACTCTGTGCAGAATACATTTGTTATGATGATAAGAATGCTGTTCCGTGCACCTGTTATGTTTGTGGTGGCACTTGCAATTACAATTACAAAGAGCCGAGAGATAGCGATGCCATTTACAGTTGCGTTGCCACTTATTGCAATTATTCTTATAATTTTTGCTCCAATCACTTTGGGCAGATTTAAGAAAATGTTTAAGATGTTTGACTCTTTCAATGCATCAATTCAAGAAAATCTTACTAATATAAGAGTTGTAAAAGCGTTTGTTCGCTCGGATTTTGAAAAGAAAAAATTCAAAAAAGCAAATGACGACCTTATGAATGCTGCATTACATGCAGAAAAACTTATGATTATGGGTATGCCAACATTCACAATTATTATGTATGGCACAATTCTCGCAATTCTCTATATTGCAGCAAGAGAAATTACACAAGAAACAATACTTATCGGTGACTTTTCTGCGATTTTTACTTATATTATGCAGATTCTCATTCACTTCCTTATGATTGTAATGCTTATTGCTCAATTCTTTATGTCACAAGCAAGTGCAAAGAGAATTTTAGAAGTAATGGATGAAATTCCTGATATTAATGATGATAATGCAACTATTACAGAAGTTAAAGATGGCTCAATCGAATTTAAAAACGTTTCATTTAAATATGCAGGGTCACAACATAATGTAATAAATAATGCTACATTCAAAATTAAAAGTGGTGAAATGGTAGGTGTTATCGGTGCAACCGGTAGTGCTAAAACAAGTCTTGTGCAGTTGATTCCTCGCCTTTATGATGTTACTGATGGCGAGTTGCTTGTTGGTGGCGAAAACGTTAAAGACTACAAAATCTTTAATCTTCGTGATGCAGTTAGTATGGTGCTTCAGAAAAATGTTCTTTTCTCTGGCACAATTGCAGAAAATCTTCGTTGGGGTAATAAAAATGCAACTGATGAAGAATTAATTGAAGCTTGTAAAATTGCCGACGCTCATTCATTTGTATCATCATTCCCTGATGGTTACAACACAGATATGAGTCAGGGTGGTGTCAACGTTTCGGGCGGACAAAAACAACGACTTTGCATTGCTCGTGCAATTCTCAAAAAGCCAAAAATTCTTATTCTTGACGACTCAACAAGTGCGGTTGATACCTTTACAGATTCAAAAATTCGAAAAGGACTTCGTGAATGTATTCCTGATACAACAAAAATTATCATTGCGCAAAGAATTTCATCAGTTCAGGATTGCGACAAAATCATTATTCTTGATGCAGGTGGAATAAACGATATAGGTAATCACGAAGAATTGCTTGCTCGCAACGAGATTTATCAGGATATTTATAACTCCCAGCAAAAGGGTAGTGACGATTTTGACGTGATGGGAGGTGCGTTATAATGGCAGGACCAATGGGTGGTAGAAGACGCGGACCTCAGGGACCAGTCAAAAAACCTAAAAATATGAAAGGAACAATCAAAAGACTTTTAGGTTATATCTTAAAGCATAAAGCTTTGTTTATCGGTATGCTCGTTTTTGCAGCAATCAGTTCGGTTGCATCAGTTTCAGGTTCGATTTTTATCAAACCTATTATTGACGATTATCTCACACCGATGATAGGCAAAGAATTTACAAGTGAACTCATAGCACCACTTATTAAAATAATGTGCATTATGGGATGCGTATTCTTGTTTGGCGCATTGGCATCTTACGGTCAATCAAAATGCTCAGTCTGGCTTACGCAACGCACACTCAATACTTTGAGAAAAGACCTTTTTGACGCTATTGCAGATTTGCCAGTCAGCTTCTTTGACTCTCGTCCACATGGCGAGATTATGAGCCGATTCACAAATGACGTTGAAACTCTTCGTCAGTTTATCAGTCAGGGTGTAACACAATTTATTTCATCTGGCGTTATGATTTTAGGTTCATTCTTCATTATGTTATTCCTTAGTTGGCAAATGACATTAATAGTTTGTGTTATGGTTGCTGTAATGGTGTTTGTTACAAAAACGCTCGGCAAAAAGAGTGCGTTTTTCTTCAAGAAACAACAGGAAGAACTTGGTGCAGTTAACGGATATATTGAAGAAATTATTGAAGGACAAAAGGTAGTTAAGGTGTTTAATCACGAAGAAGAAGTTGCTTCTCATTTTGATGAAATCAATGAAAATCTTCGTAAGTCCGCAACAAGTGCAAATAGCTTTGCAAATATGTTAGGACCAATTATGAACAACCTTTCACACATAACTTACGCTCTCACGGCAGCTGTTGGTGGACTTTTAGCTATTAAACGAGCAATGACAGCAGGTGATATTGTTGCATTCTTGCAATATATCAGAAGTTTCACTCAACCAATTTCGAACATAACTCAACAATTCAATAACGCACTTATGGCTCTTGCTGGTGCAGAAAGAATTTTTGAAATTATTGACCAAAAACCTGAAATTGATGAGGGTTATGTTGTTCTTGTTAATGCAAAACTCAATGATAAGGGTGAAATCGAAGAAACAGAAAAGCACACAGGTATCTGGGCATGGAAACACACTCACGGCGACGGCACAATCACATACACACGTCTTGCGGGTGACATCGTTTTTGAAAACGTCACATTTGGTTATACTGATGAAAAAACTGTTCTTCACGATGTTTCGCTCTATGCAAAACCAGGCCAGAAAATTGCTTTTGTCGGCTCAACAGGTGCGGGCAAAACAACTATCACAAACCTTATTAATCGTTTCTATGAAATTCAAGAAGGTAAAATCCGTTATGACGGCATAAATATCCAAAAAATCAAAAAGGATGATTTGCGTCGCTCATTGGGTATTGTTTTGCAAGACACACATCTTTTTACAGGTACGATTGAAGATAATATCCGTTATGGTAATCTTGATGCAACTCACGAAGAAATTGTCAAAGCGGCAAAGATTGCAAATGCACATTCATTTATTGAAAATCTTCCTGATGGATATGATACATTGCTCACAGGTGATGGCTCAAACCTTTCACAAGGTCAACGACAACTCATCTCTATTGCTCGTGCAGCAGTTGCAGACCCACCAGTGCTTATTCTTGATGAAGCAACAAGCTCAATCGACACAAGAACAGAAAAACTTATAGAAGAGGGTATGGATGCTTTGATGAAAGACCGAACAGTTTTTGTTATCGCTCACAGACTTTCAACTGTAAGAAATGCAAAAGCAATTATGGTTCTTGAAAACGGAAAAATTATTGAGCGTGGTGACCACGATGATTTAATTAATCAAAAAGGCAAATATTATCAGTTGTACACTGGTGATTTTAAAGAATAAACCTACAAAAACCGAGTAGATTTTATACTCGGTTTTAATTTTCGACAAAATTTGATATTTTTTATTGTTTACTTTATATATTTTTGGTAATTTTTTGTAACAAACTGCACAAATGCCCGTAATGAAATTTGTTAGCAATTTGACTATTTTGTTCAAAAAATGCTTGAAAAAGCTTTTTGGGGGTGTTACAATATATCTGTATAACTATGTTTTCTGGGAGGTAGAGAGATGTCAGATTTTAATAATTATGAATCTCAGGTTCCTGTTTACCTTTTCCATCAGGGCAACAATGCCCGTGCTTATGAATATATGGGCTCACACAGAATTGATGAAAATACAGTTGTTTTCAGAGTGTGGGCACCCAATGCAGAAGCGGTTGCAGTTTGTGGCACATTCAATAATTGGAGCGAAAATGCAAACCTTGCAACCCGTA
Organism: Candidatus Fimenecus sp.; assembly: GCA_045613685.1. Taxonomy (GTDB): domain Bacteria; phylum Bacillota; class Clostridia; order Oscillospirales; family Acutalibacteraceae; genus Fimenecus. The sequence continues at coordinate 22,227 of JAZLBL010000056.1, forward strand.
TAACAGCAGGTGGCATTTGGGAAGCTTATATTGATGGCGTTAATCAATATGACTCATATAAATATTGCATTTATACTCACGACGGTAGAAAACTTATGAAAAGTGACCCTTATGGTTATCATATGGAAACCCGTCCCGATAATGCGACAAAATTTTATGAGCTTGGCGATTATAATTGGACTGATGCCAAATGGGAAAAAGCAAAACGCGAGAGAGCACAATATGACAGACCTGTAAATATTTACGAAGTTCATTTTGGTTCTTGGAAACAATATGCCGATGGCAACTTCTATTCATATCGAAAAATGGCAGATGAGTTAATCCCTTATGTGAAAGAAATGGGATATACCCACATCGAATTTATGCCACTTACAGAATATCCTTTTGACGGCTCTTGGGGTTATCAGGTAACAGGATATTTTGCGGCAACATCACGTTATGGTACACCTGACGATTTGATGTATCTCATTGATATGTGTCATAAAAACGATATCGGTGTTATTCTTGACTGGGTACCTGCTCATTTCCCTAAGGATGCTAACGGCTTAGCAGAGTTTGACGGCACACCTTGTTATGAATATGCAGATGTGCGCAAAGGCGAGCATCTTGAATGGGGCACAAAGGTCTTTGATTTCGGCAGAAATGAGGTTCAGTCATTCTTGATTTCAAGCGCAATGTTCTGGCTTGATAAATATCATATTGATGGTCTTCGTGTTGACGCAGTTGCGTCTATGCTCTATCTCAATTATGGCAGAGAAGATGGTCATTGGATAGCAAACAAAGACGGTGGCGTTGAAAACCTTGAAACTGTTGCATTCTTGAATAAACTCAGTATGAATGTTTTCCGTGATTATCACGGCAGTTTATTGATAGCAGAAGAAAGCACAGCTTGGCCAATGGTTACAAAACCTGTGTTTATGGGTGGACTTGGTTTCAACTATAAGTGGAATATGGGTTGGATGAATGACATTCTTCGTTATTTCTCAATGGACCCACTTTATAGAAAAGGAAATCACGGATGCATCACATTCTCATTCTTCTATGCATTCTCAGAGAATTTTGTGTTGCCAATTTCACACGACGAAGTTGTTCACGGCAAATGTTCTCTTATCAATAAAATGCCCGGTACTTATGAAGAAAAGTTTGCAGGGGTAAGAGCATTTATGGGTTATATGATGGCTCATCCTGGCAAAAAACTTATGTTTATGGGCTCTGAATTCGGTCAGTTTATTGAATGGGATTTCAAGAAAGAGCTTGACTGGTTATTGCTTGATTATGATATGCATCAGAAATTGCACAAATATTTCAAAGACATTAACCATTTCTATAAAGATACTCCTGCAATGTGGCAAGTTGACCACTCTTGGGAAGGCTTTTCTTGGATTTCAGCGGACGATAATGACAATTCAGTAATCGCATTCCGAAGAATTGACGAAAAGGGCAAAGAAATTATTGCTGTCTGCAATTTCACGCCAGTGGCAAGAGATAATTACAGAATCGGTGTACCACAGAAAGGTAACTACAAGATTGTATTTAACTCTGACGACGAAATCTATGGCGGTGAAGGTCGCGGACAAAAAGATAAAATCAAAGCAGAAAAACAAGCAATGCACGGATTTGAGCAGAGTTTGGCTCTTGATTTACCACCAATGTCAACAATTTATCTCAAAAAGACGAGATAATTGATATATGTTAACAAAATAAACTTATTATAAACGGAGGAATTTACAATGGCACGAAAAACTGAATGCCTTGCAATGCTTCTTGCCGGCGGTCAGGGAAGCCGTCTTGGTATCCTTACAAAAAACATTGCAAAGCCTGCTGTACCTTACGGCGGAAAATACAGAATCATTGACTTCCCACTTTCTAACTGTGTAAATTCAGGTATTTCAACTGTTGGTGTGCTCACTCAGTATCAACCACTTGAACTCAATGATTACATAGGTAATGGTCAGGCATGGGACTTGGACCGTGCAAACGGCGGCGTGCACATTCTTTCACCTTATCAGCAGATTAAGGGCACAGAATGGTATAAAGGCACAGCAAATGCAATTTATCAGAATATTAATTTCATTGACCGTTATAATCCTGAATATGTTGTTATCCTTTCAGGTGACCATATTTATAAAATGGACTATAACAAGATGCTTGAATATCATAAAGAAAAGAACGCAGCTTGCACAATCGCAATGCTCGAAGTTTCTTGGGAAGAAGCAAGCCGTTTCGGTCTTATGATTCTCAATGATGATAATTCAATTAAAGAATTTGAAGAAAAACCAAAGAATCCAAGAAGTAACAAAGCTTCAATGGGCGTTTATGTTTTCACTTGGAGCAAGCTTCGTGAATATCTTATTGCAGACGAAGCTGACCCGGATTCAAGCAACGACTTTGGTAAGAATGTTATTCCAAAGATGCACCAAGACGGCGAGAGAATGTTCGCTTATCTTTTCGATGGTTATTGGAAAGACGTTGGAACAATCGATAGCTTGTGGGAGGCTAACCTTGACCTTCTTAATCCAAAGGTTGACCTTGATTTGTCAGACCCAACTTGGAAAATCTATGCAAAAACTCCTGTTGCACCACCACACTATATTTCAGCAAATGCAAAAGTGCAGAACTCAATGATTTCAGAGGGTTCAAGAGTTTATGGTGATGTTGACTATTCAATCCTTTTTAACAATGTAACAGTTGAAGAAGGCGCAGAAGTTAAATATTCAATCGTTATGCCTGGCACAGTTATCAAAAAGGGCGCAGTTGTTCAATATTCAATCGTAGCAGAAAATGCAGTAATTGAATCAGATGCAGTTGTTGGTAAGAGTCCTGAAGATATGGATAATCGTGACGACTGGGGTGTTGCAGTTGTTGGCGCAGGTGTAAATGTGGGTGAAGGCGCATTTGTTGCACCACAAACACAGGTTGACACAGATGTAGTAAAGGAGGGCAAATAAGATGACAGGTAAGAATATTGTAGGTATCGTTTTCTCAAATGCTTATGACGAATGCATCAGTGAGCTTACAGGAATTCGAACAATGGGTTCTGTTCCATTTGCATCTCGTTATCGTCTTATTGACTTTGCTCTTTCAAATATGGTAAATGGTGGCATTGAAAAGGTGGGCGTTGTAACAAAGGCTAACTATCAGTCACTTATGGACCACGTTGGTAACGGTAAGCCTTGGGATTTATCTCGTAAAAATAACGGTCTTTTCATCTTGCCTCCATTCTCAACAAATGAGGCAAATGGCAATGCTGATAAGCTTGGTGCATTGAAAGGTATTCATGATTTTATTAGCCGTTCAACAGAAGAATATGTTCTTTTCGCAGATTGTAATTCTGTTCTCAATATCGACATTGAAGAATTGATGGATTATCATACTGAAAAGAATGCTGATATGACAATTGTTTATAAGAATGGCAAAATGCCAAATCTTACAGATGTTGTTGTTCTTGATATGGATGCTGACAACAAAGCAAAGAAGATTTCAGTTTCACCTGTAACAGATGAAAGTGTGAATTATTCACTCAATATGATTTTGATGAAGAAGTCACTTCTTGAAAGACTTCTCAATGATGCAGTGAGCTTAAATTATGCTGATTTTGAAGCAGATTTGATTCAGCGCAATGTTGCAAAGCTTAATATTTATGGCTTTGAAGCAAAGGGACATTCATTTACAATTGATTCAATGCAGAGTTACTATAAAGCAAATATGGAGCTTTTGAATGTTGAAAATTGTGATGACCTTTTCAATCCAGAGCGTCCAATTTATACAAAAGTTCGTGACAATATGCCTGCAATTTACGGCATCGGCTCAGATGTTAAGAATTCACTTGTTGCAGACGGCTGTATTATCGAAGGTACAGTTGAAAACTCAATTCTCTTCCGCGGTGTCAGAGTTGAAAAGGGCGCAGTTGTTAAGAACTCAATTCTTATGCAGGGCACATTCGTTGCACAAGATTCAACAGTTAACTGTGTTGTTGCAGATAAGAGCGTTGTTATTACACCTAACAAAACTTTATCTGGAGCAGAAAATTATCCTGTATATATTGGTAAGGAGATTGTTATCTAATGAAAGTTTTATATGTTGCTAGTGAGGCGCTCCCTTTTAAAGCAAGTGGTGGTCTTGGTGACGTTGCCGGCAGCTTGCCACAGGCACTTCGCAAAAGACTTATCGGCGCAAGGGTTGTAATGCCTTTATATGACACAATCAGTCAAGAGCTTAAAGATACAATGAAATTCATTACAAGCATTTCAGTGCCAGTTGCTTGGAGAAGACAATATTGTGGAATCTTTGAAGCAAAAGCAGGGGGAGTTATCTATTATCTTCTTGACAACCAATATTATTTCAAGCGCGACGGTCTTTATGGCTATTATGACGATGCAGAGCGTTTTGCATTCTTTGCTCGTGCAGTTCTTGAAATCCTTCCACACATTGATTTCAAACCTGACATTATCCACTGTAATGACTGGCAGTCAGCATTGACACCTGTTTATTACAATACACTTTATGCAACTCGACCAGGCTATGAAAACATCAAAACAGTTTTCACAATTCACAATATTCAATATCAGGGCACTTATGGTATGGAATTGTTGGGCGAAGTTGTTGGTATTCCTGAAAGTGCAGCATCTCTCGTTGAATATGACGGCGACTGCAACTTTATGAAGGGCGCTATTGAGTGTGCAGACAGAGTTACAACAGTTTCTCCATCTTATGCAAACGAAATTCTTGACCCTTGGTATTCACACGGCCTTGACCCAATTCTCAACCAACGCTCTTGGAAGCTTTCAGGTATTCTCAATGGTATTGACACAATTCTTTATAACCCTGAAACAGATAAAGACATTGAAAAAAATTATACTGTAGATACATTTAAAAAGGATAAGCCTGTGAACAAAGCAAAGTTACAAGAATACTTTGGACTTCCACAGCGTAAAGATGTACCAATGATTGGTATGGTTACTCGTCTTGTTGGCCACAAAGGTCTTGACCTTGTTAAAGCAGTTCTTGAAGAACTGCTTGCAACAGAAGATATTCAGTTTGTAGTTTTGGGCTCAGGTGAATATCAATATGAAAGCTTCTTTAAAGAAATGGCTGAGAAATACCCAGAAAAAATGGGACTCAAGCTTGGATTTATCCCATCACTTTCAAAGAAAATCTATGCAGGCTGTGACTTGTTCTTAATGCCATCAAAGAGTGAGCCTTGCGGACTTTCACAGATGATTTCACTTCGTTACGGAACAATTCCTATTATCCGTGAAACAGGTGGTCTTCGTGACAGTATCAAAGATTCAGGTGACGGAGAGGGTAACGGCTTCACATTCTCAACATATAATGCACACGATATGCTCTATACAATCAAGAGAGCAATCGGCGGATATGCTAACAAAGACGGATGGAATATTCTCGTTAAACGAGCAATGGAATGTGACAATAGCTGGGGCAAATCAGCAAATGAATATATAAGACTTTACAAAGAAGTGCTTAAAGGATAAAAAAATAAAGGACAGACTTTTTAGTCTGTCCTTTTTCTTTTGTGTTTTTATTTAGCTTTTATCTTAATAATCTCATTATATCCCATTCCACGAACGGTTACCGGAATACCAACATTTTTAAGATATGCGCCACTCTTTTCGAATTTTGCACTACCGATTTTAAGCTTATAAATCTTTTCGTCATCAAGTCCCATAAATCTTAATGGGATTTCTTTTTGCATAAATCTTGTAACGACTGATGACAAGAAAGCAACTGCTTCAGTTTTATCTTCTGTTACATAGAGATTGAAAAGAATTTCGTCTTTGTCTGGGTCAAGAATTCTATAAAGGTCGCCGAGTTGCACAATGTGGCGAATTTCTTTATAGAGTGAAACATTCTTTCTGGCAATAGCCAAGTCAGCGAGACTGTATTTTGTAAGTTTGCCACCAACACCGAGAGAGCCCTGCATTGCAACGTGGAATCTGAAATCAAGACTCATTGGTGGGTTATACCAGTTAACATCTGTTACCCAAGCACGCATAACCTTTGTTGGACGAAGATATGTAAACCATTTTTGCATCATCATTCTGTCAACAGAGCTAGTGTTGTCAGAAGTCCATACTTGGTCATAATGTAAAAGTGCACCATAGTCACTACGTCCACCACCTGATGAGCAACTTTCAAAAGCAACGTCAGGGTGTTTTTCTTTAAGACGGTCAACAATATCATAAACCGCTTGTGTATGACGAAGCCACAATTCTTGTGGACAATCAAGATTCTCTGCACCTGTTTCAGAAAGTGGACGGTTCATATCCCACTTGATATATTTGATGTTGTGTTCGGTAAGCATTGTATCAAGTCTGTCAAAAATATATTCTTGAACATCAGGTCGGGTCATATTGAGAACTAACTGATGACGAAGAGTGTGAGCTGTGCGGGTGTCATAATGATAAGCCCAGTCAGGATGTGCACGGAATAAATCAGAATCGGGATTTACCATTTCAGGTTCAAACCAAAGACCAAAATCCATGCCGAGTTTATTTACGTTTTTAATAAGCTCATCAAGTCCTTTAGGGAATTTCTTTTTATTAACAAACCAGTCGCCAAGACCTGCTCTGTCGTGGTTTCTTGCACCAAACCAACCATCGTCCATAACAAAAAGTTCAACGCCCATTGCGGCAGCAAGTTTTGCGAGCTTTGTCTGGTCTTTTGTGTTAACGTCAAATTCAGTTGCTTCCCATGAGTTATAAAGAACAGGTAAAACCTTGTCGTTAAACTGTTTTGGTAACACGTGGTTAATTGCAAATCTGTTCATCTGACGGCTCATTTCACCAAAGCCTTGTGAAGAATAACCACAAAATACAACAGGTGTAGTGAGAGTTTCGTTTGCCTTTAATTCATATTTGAAATCGTGGTCATTAAGTCCCAATGAGATTCTTGTTGTATAGAAAAGGTCACGAGTGCAAAGCACTTTGAAGTTGCCGCTATATGCAAGAGTGCCGAAATAAACATCACCCTGATTTTCATCAGCGTTCTGATATGCTATGAAATATGGAGACTGGTTGTGACCGCTTGTGCCACGTTTGCTATCGAATACAAGTGCTCCACCTTCAAGTGTTGATTCTGTTTCAACAAATTCACCACCCCAAGATCCGTTTGTGTTTTTAAATGTATATGGATATTGTGATGGGAGAGTGAGTTCAGCAGAGAAAACCCTATCAACGTTAATTGTGCTATCACCTGTGTTTGTGATTTCTGCCCAACGGGTGATAATATCATCATTATCCTGAATTTTATATTTAAGTGCAATTTGCAAAGGATAAACCTTGTCTTTGAGAGTTACTGTAAGTGTGTTTTCTTCTGTTTTTGCATCAACAAATTCCAACTCAATTTCACGGCATTTGTCAGGAAATTGCACTTTCAAGTTGCTTTCACGATACATAATACCGCCGAAAACGGAAAATTCCTGACGAGCCATATCAAGACTTGTATGATTTGAGTTTTCATCCCAAATTTCTTTTACTTCATAGTCAGAAACAAGGCACTTTTTACCCCAATGAATATGACGATTATTTCCGTTTTTATCAATGCCTAAAACATAATGGGTGTTTTTTGTTTCAAGCACAAAAATATTGTTTTTAAGAATATGAATAGCCATAATTAATCCCCCAAGAATTAAAAATTTTCCTATGGATTTAGTATAGCAATAAAAGGGGATAAAAGCAATAAAAAAGCAGAATTCAAAATGTAGAATTCTGCTTTGATTTTTATAAGATTATGCACAAAAGACCATTACAACCTTCGTTGATAACTCGTTCAAGAGTTTCTTGGAATTTCATGCGCGCATCTGTTGGCATATGATAAAGTTTGTTGCGAAGTCCTTCGTTGACAAGTTCATTGAGAGATTTGCCAAAAATATTTGATTCCCATATTTTATGCGGGTCTTCTTCAAAGCCTTCAAGCAAATATCTGACAAGTTCTTCCGACTGGCTTTCGCTACCCACAATGGGGGCTACTTCGGTCTGAATATTTGTTTTTAAAAGATGAATTGATGGTGCTGATGCAGAAAGACGAACACCATATCGACCACCTTGTTTCACTATTTCGGGTTCTTCAAGGGTGAGCTCTGAAAGAGTTGGCATAACAATGCCATAGCCCGTCGATTCGACTTCATCAAGTGCAGATTTGATTCGAGCATACTCATTTTTAATGCCCGACAATTCTTTAAGACAAGCTAACAGACTTTGCTCACTGTCGATTGAAAGTCCCGTTTCTTCTTCTAGAATTTTATAGAATAAACCATTATTCATCTGGACAGAAAGCCACGCACTACCGATACTTAAATCCATATTCTTTATTTTTGCACCTGAAATATGCTCGCATTCGCAAAGACTTTCGGTCATAAAACTGATATCACGAACAAATTCAATGTTTTGGATAGACTCTAAAACATATTTATAAGTTTCTGTTTTCAACCAGTGGTCTTGTGGCAAAGATACCAACCATAATGGTAAGTCAACACCAATTTCTTTAACGGGGAATTCAAAAAGAATTTGTGTAATAATCTCTTTTATTTCTTGCTCGCGAAGTTCAAGACAGTTGACAGCCATAACAGGTACACGATATTTTGCAGATAATTCACCACAAAGTTTCTGTGCGCTTTCACCATGGGGATACATACAGTTAAGCAACACCACAAATGGTTTGTTAAGCTCTTTTAACTCGTTGATAACTCGCTCTTCTGCTTCTTCATATTCATCACGGGGAATATCGCTGATGCTACCATCAGTTGTAACAACTAATCCGATTGTTGAATGTTCTGTTATAACCTTTTTTGTGCCGATTTCAGCAGCCATATTAAATGGGATTTCGTTTTCATACCAAGGTGTGCGCACCATTCTTGGTTGGTCACCCTCGATATATCCCAACGAGCTTGGAACAATATAACCAACACAATCAATCATTCTCACATTAAAACTTGCGTTGTCAGGCAATGTGATTTTAACGGCATTTTCAGGAATAAATTTCGGTTCGGTTGTCATTATTGTACGCCCTGCAGAAGATTGGGGCAACTCGTCGGTTGCTCGCTCTCGCATAGCGTCATTTTCCATATTCGGAAGCACAACTGAGTCCATAAACTTTTTAATAAATGTTGATTTACCCGTTCTCACAGGACCAACCACGCCTATGTAAATATCACCACCCGTACGCACGGCAATATCATTATAAATACTTGTGTTACTCATTTTCGTCACCCCTTACATTCTTGGTATCAACAGTTTGCATTTTTTCTCGATAATTCCGTCAGAAATATTGTTCTCACGGATAATCGCATCAACTGTTGTGTTGTATTTCTCTGCAATATTCCAGAGGCTCTCATTTGCTTCGGCAAAATAGATAGTTAAAGACGCTGTTTTGACCTTTTTGCACTTCGATTTATCAACTGCGATTTCAGTTGCAACACTTTTTTCAGTTTCACCAAATATAAATCCGTGCACATTTATTTCAACTCTTGCATCGAGCTTATTGCTATCGCTAATCATAAAGCTTGAAGCAGAAACTGAACAGACGGGGTGACAAGAAATCACATCATTGTCACACTGCAAAGGTTTTGAATATTCAAATGGAATTTGTCTTTGGGCAAAAAGGGTGTCTCCGTTAGCGTCATCATAAATTATGTCAGCGGTAATCTCACCGTTGATATTAACAACACCATCCCCGATAATAAATTTTGATGTAATATCGTTGCAGATGAAACTATGTACTTTTGCAACTCCTGATGTGCCAAGGTCACAAACCCCGCGACAAAGAAATGTGTCGTCAATTTTTTCTTCAAGTGTGGGCACATAAACTATGGCTTTTTTAATGTCGCACTCATATTTGGTTGAATAAGCATCTTTAATAGCAGAAATGCTTCTGGTTTTATAGCCACAAACGGATAAATCCAATACAGCAGAAGCATCTAAAAGGTTCTTGTTGCCCGCAGAATCAAAACGATTACGGATATCTAAATTCACAAGTGAAAGTTTAGCGTCGAGCATACAATCATCAGTAATTTCAGGTGCTTCGATAATCTGATTAATTGCGATTATGCTCTCAAAGATTTCAATATCACAACTATCTTGCAATGTGAGCACAGTTTTAATGTTAAGGTCGGCTTTCAAGAAAATTTTATTTGAGATGACCTTAATTTCATTGATAATTGGTGTGGCGCAAGATGAAATAATTGCACCGATTGGCTCGGTAATCCCCGATGGGTCAAGGGTTTCTGAAACTGAAAAGGATTTTTCACAAACACAGACAAGATGACAAATTTCGTTTTTTTCTTGACAAATTGTTATGCCGTCGCCTTCGGCAGATGCAATGAATTCGCAAGGCTTTTTGCAATTTGCCTTTGCAAAAACTGTAACAGCACCATGCACTTCAAAACGGCGTTGTCCTGACACCCTGTAATTCACATAATCTGTTTTTGCACCAACATAGATACAGGTTGCATCAGTGCTTTTAAGTTCAAGTTGCTTTGAAAAATTCAGCGTCTGCTCAAAACTTCTGACCTTGCCTTGCTCACAGATATAAAGCACACGCACAAGGCAAGTGCACTCGGCAGAAATTCTATCGCCATTAATCTGGTGAGATGTTACCCCAGGTGTGCAGGTGCATCTGAGAATTCTCACAATATCGGGTAAATATTCGGGCAAGGTGATGTCGCAGTCAACTGAATATTCCGCACTACCCTGAAGATTGGTTTCACAGACTGAAATCTGGTCTTTATGCACATTGAAATCCATATAATCTCTCCTTTATCGTCTTTGCATTTCAATCAAAATGTATGATGGGAGAAATAATAATATGACAAGCAATGGTTATATATCGACAATTTGAGAAAATTGTGATAGAATATGCACATAAATCCAAACGAGGTAATTTATGAAAATCGGTAATGTTGAAATTAAAGGAAAAACTGTATTAGCACCTATGGCAGGTGTCGCAGACAGAGCATTTCGTGAGCTTTGTGTTGATTATGGCGCAAGCTATGTTGTCAGCGAAATGATAAGTTCAAAGGGTGTGTCTATGGGCGACAGAAAATCAAAGGATTTAGCATTTCTCTCAGAAAAAGAGCGTCCTGCGGCTATTCAGATTTTTGGCTCTGACCCACAGATTATGGCACAAAGTGTTGAACAGGTTATGCAATTTAGTCCTGAAATCATTGATATAAATATGGGCTGTCCCGCACCTAAAATTGCAGGTAATGGTGGTGGCGCATCACTTTCAAAAAATCCACAACTTGCAGAAGAAATTGTTAAAGCAGTTGTGGGTGCTTCACCCGTGCCTGTTACTGTAAAAATCCGTATGGGTTGGGATTTTGAAAATGTCAATGCAGTTGAAATGGCACAAAGAGCCGAAAATGCGGGGGCAAGTGCAATAACTATTCACGGCAGAACAAGACAACAGATGTATTCTCCACCCGTTGACAGAAATATTATTGCAGAAGTGAAGAAAAGTGTTTCAATTCCCGTGATTGGTAACGGAGATATAATCGACGAGCAGTCAGCGGCAATTATGCTTGAAGAAACAAACTGTGATTTGATTATGGTCGGTCGGGGTGCGTTGGGGCGTCCTTGGGTATTCTCTCAAATCAATGCATATTTAGAGCATGGCAGAGTAATCCCTGAGCCACCTGTAACTGAAAGAATGAGAGTAATGATTAAACATATTGAAACTCTTTGTGAATATAAGGGCGACTATGTTGGAATGCGTGAAGCAAGAAAACACGCAGGGTGGTACACAAAGGGTCTTCACGGTGCTGCAAAGTATCGTCAGGAATTGGGCACTATTGAAAACATAGACCAACTTAAAGAAATTGCATATAAAATTTGCGTAGATAATCAATAAAAAAAGACTTGCTTTTCAGCAAGTCTTTCATTTTGCACTTAAAATTTCAATGCATTTTCTCTATATTCTTTCGGTGTTTTACCGGTGAATTTTTTGAATGTTTTTGTAAAATAGTTTACATCATAAATACCACAACTTTGTGCTATAGCCTGAATTTGCATATTTGTGGATTTTAAAAGAAATGCAGCGTGGTCAATTCTCTTTTTAGAAACATATTCGGTGAGTGTTATGCCTGTTTCTTTTTTGAAAAGTGACGATAGATAACTAGCATTTACATTGAGCATTTCTGCTTGTTTGTGCAGACTTAAATCAGCGGTTAAGTCAGAATCAATCAATGTGATTACTTTTTGCACAAGCAAAGAATAGTTTTTCATTGAGTGTTGTTTTACAAGATTGCAATATTTATAAATCATATCGTGCATCATATCAATTCCTTCTTGCACAGATTTGATTTTTTCAATTTTTTTAGCAAAGTCTGTTGAAACGCTATCAATATAAAAGGGATGCACACCGCCTTGTTCAGTAGCTTTACGGAAAAGCACATTGGCAACAATTACATAGTTTTTCATATTACGAACAGGGTCGGCCACTCTCATTTCAAGCATAAGTTCAGATGAATTGCTGATTATTTGTTCTGCTTTATGAGAAATGCCCTGGCTCACAGCTTGCATTAACTGTCTTTCGCCCTCGTAACGACTTTCAAGCATATTCATTGCAAGAAGTGGGTCGTCAATTTGATGACTTAATCTTTCAACAACTTCAGGGAATGAGTTCTCAAAAGTAATAAGGCTTAATTTTTTAGTTGTAAAATTATCCATACTACCCCAAAGAGCTACACCCAATGCATTGAAAAGAGAACGGATAATGTCACCATCGGCATAGACGGGAACGCTAGTATAATATTTTTCTATCTGGTTGCGAAGTGAAGGGGACATATCATATTGACTGGCAGATTCCACAATCATTTTCTGTGTAACTTCGTGGTCTATATATGGTCCTGCAATAAATGTTTTCTGACAGTTTGTTTCTGGTAAAAGAATAAAGATATAGTTGCAACCGAAATTGTCAGTAAATTTCAAAATAGTATTTTCTGTTAAGGTTTCGTGACGAGTACAGAAAAGTTGGTCATAGTCTTCATTAAGTCCGAGAGAGTCGCGAAGACCACGGTCCGCCAAACGAAAAGAAGTATCCCCCGCAGAAATAATGCAAGAGCCTATTCTGTAATTGTCAAGAATTTCACGAAAAAAATCTAACTTGGTATCGTAATACATAGTTCGTCCCTCATAAATTTGTATCTGCTCATATTATCGTACAAATTTTGGTAAAAATCAATAAAAAACTAAAAATTTTACACAAAAAAATGAAAAAAATACTCACTTAAAATGATATATATAAGTTAAAATATTAACATAGCAAATGACTGGGGCAATATGCCCTGATTTGACTAAAAAGGAAAAAATTAAGGGGGATTTCCACAATGGCAAAAGAGAAAAAACTCGATGCTAATGGTTACCGCAAGTTTGGTATGCTTGATAAAGTATCATATGCTGCTGGTGACTTAGGTTGTAACATGAGCTTTGCACTTAAGAGCTCAATTATGGCAATTTTCTGGACACAGTTTATGGCACTTGGAGAAGAAATGTACGCTTCTTTGCTTTTAGTTGTTCAGGTTTGGGACGCAATCAACGACCCGCTTCTTGGTTCATTATTTGACGCAGACAAGAGAAAGTATAAGAGAGGCAAGTTCAAGGCTTATATCCTTATCGGTGCATTAGGTCTTTTATTCTCAGGATTGTTCTTCTTCCTTCCTGTTCCTAACGCTCCAAAAGCTATGAGATGCGTTCTTTTCGTTCTTGGTTATGTTCTTTGGGATGCATTCTACACAGTTGCTAACGTTCCTTACGGCTCAATGATGTCAGTTATTACAACTGATGGTGCAGAACGTTCACAGCTTTCAACATGGCGTTCAATCGGTTCAATGGTTGGTAACATTCTTCCAATGGTACTTCTTCCAATCCTTTGCTACGACGCATCTAACAACCTTAAGGGTGAAACAGTATTCGTTGCAGCTCTTGTAATGGGCGCTATTGGTCTTGTATCATTCTTATTTATGCTCAAGACAACAGAAATCCGTGTTGAAGAATCTTCAATTAAAATCAGTGAAGAAAAACAGAAATTCAACGTATTCAAGGCATTTGGTAACTTCTTAAAGAACCGTGCAGCAGTTGGTGCTACACTTGCAGCTATGGCTATGTTCATTGGTATGCAGGGCTCAAGCACAGCTACAACAGTTCTTTTCCAGTCATACTTTGGAAACGCTAAAGCATCAGGTATCATTATGCTTATCAGCTACCTTCCAATGTTCTTGTTTATGCCTTTCATTACAAAAATCGTTAACAAGTTTGGAAAGAAAGAAGCTTGTGCAGTTGGTGCAGGTGTTTCTACATTCGGTGCACTCCTTCTCTTCCTTCCACTCGGTAATGGCGCAACAGGTCTTCTTGGCTACATAATTGCTCAGGTATTCTTCGGCTTCGGTCTTGGTTTCTATACTTGTGTATCTTGGGCTCTTATGGCAGACGCTATTGACTACAACGAATGGAAGAATGGCACAAAAGAAGAAGGTACAGTTTACTCACTTCACTCATTCTTCAGAAAACTCGCACAGGGTGTAGGTCCTTCACTTGTTATTCTTATCATGGGTGCTCTCGGTTACGATGGCTCACTCGGTGCAGCTCAGCCATTCGAAGTTGCTGAAAATATGAAGTGGCTTGTAGCTGCTCTCTATACATTTAGTGCAGCTGTTATGTTTATTTCAATCGCATTTGTTTACGACCTTAACAAGAAAAAGGTTGCTGAAATGACTGCAGACCTTGAAGCAAGACGTGCAGCAAGACGCGAAAGAGCAGAAGTTGTTGAATAATTAGCTTTAATATTCACAGAACGGTGATGGTAAAATCCACCACCGTTCTTTTTTTGTAAAGCAACACTTGAAAATTGAGTACAGTTAAGATAAAATAATAAGCAAGCAAATGGCTAATACGAATAAACGAAAGAATGTGAAAAAATGAAAGAACAAAATATCCGACCATTTGGTTGGCGTGATAAATTGGGTTACGCTATGGGTGATATGGGTTGCGGATTTTCATTCCAACTTGTTTCAACATTTATGCAGCTTTTTTATCTTCAATACATAGGTATCAAAGCTACAGACTATGCAGTAATTATTCTTATTTCAAAAGCCTTTGATGCTGTCAATGATGTTGTTATCGGTAATCTTGTTGATACAACAAGACTTGGCAAAAAGAGCAAGTATATGCCTTGGATTATTGCAGGTGGATTAATTCTTGTTATCTTCAACGTAATGTTGTTTGCACCTATAACATCATTCTCTTATGCGGGTAAATATGCTTGGTGTCTTATCGGTTATTGTTTATGGTCCATCGCTTACACAATGGTTAACGTGCCTTATGGTTCACTTCACAGTGTTATCACAAGTGACCCTCAGGAAAGAGTTTCTCTTTCAACATTCCGTAGCGTTGGTGCTGCGTTACCAGCAATTGTTATTATGATTGTTCTTCCTGGTATCGTTTATAACAAAGTTAAAAATCCTGTAACAGGTATTGAAGAAGAAATTCTTAAAGGTGAAACACTTCTCCCTGTTGCTCTTGTAATGTCAGTTATTGCATTTGCAACTCTTTGGGGCACAACGAAGCTTGTTAAAGAAAGAGTTCAGCGTGAAGACGATGGTCAAAACACAACAGGTGTTAAGGCGTTCTTCTCTGCATTTAAATCATTCTTTACAAACAGAGCTATGGTAGGTGCTACAATTGCATCAGTTGCATCAGTTGCTCTTTTCAACTCAACAATGGCGCTTAACAATATGGTTTTCCAGTATTTCTTCCAGGATACAAGCAAAGTTGGTATTGCAATGATTGGTTCTTATGCGCCAATGATTGTATTTATGGCAATTTTGGGCAAAATTACTGCTAAATTCGGTAAGAAGAAGGTTATTGTAACATGTATGCTTATCGGTGCAATTTCAGGTATAATTTCATTGTTTGTTCCAATGACAGCGAATATGACTGGTATGCTTCTTTACATTGTTTGCCTTATGGGTCTTAATGTTGGTAATGCAGTGTTCCAAATTTCTGTTTGGGCAATCGTTGCTGACTGTATTGAAGTTAGCTACAGAAAAACAGGTAAGAGCGAAGAAGGCTCACTTTATGCTCTTTACTCATTCTTCCGTAAACTTGCACAGGGCATTGGACAAGCGGTTGTTTCATTAGGCCTTGTTGCTATCGGATTTGTTGAAGGTGAAAACGCAGTTCAGGCTGCTGATTTTGGTGGTAAAGTTAAATCGCTTTATTTTATCGTTCTTGCAGCAGGCTCACTTATTGCATTTCTTTCAATGGCTTTTATTTATAATATCGGCAAAAAAGAAGAAGAGGAATTGGCAATTCCTGCTGAAAAATAAGAATAATTATATTTTTATAGGGTGAGGGTTAACTCTCACCTTATTTTTATAAAAAATTATACACAAACCAATAAAAATTATACTCACAAAAAGCAATTTTTTGAGTTAAAATATAAGAGTAAATTATTATACTTTTAACAAAAGGAAAAGGAGCGCATATTATGAGAAAAATTATCAGTTTAAACAACAAATGGTCATTCCGTAAGGGTGTTAATGAAGTTCCAACAGTTACACCTGCTGATTGGGATTTTGTTAATGTTCCACATTGTTGGAATGCTATTGATGGTCAAGATGGTGGAAACGACTATTTCCGTGGCACTTGTTGTTATGTAAAAGACCTTGATAGAGAAGAAATTCCAACAGCAGATAAATATTATCTTGAAATCAATGGTGCAAATTCATCAGCAACTGTTTTTATGAATGGTGAAGAATTAGCATCTCACGACGGTGGTTATTCTACTTGGAGAGTTGATATTACAGAAGCACTTAAAAAGGGTACAAGACTTGGCATTCTTGTTGACAACTCTGCAAATGAAACAGTTTATCCACAGATGGCTGACTTTACATTCTATGGTGGTCTTTACAGAGATGTTAACCTTATTGCCGTGAGTGAAAGCCACTTTGAACTTGATTATTATGGTGGCCGTGGTATTGCAATTACACCAAAAGTTGTGGGTACTGATGCACAGGTTACATTTGAATCTTTTGTTACAAACAAAAAGCCAGGTCAGATGATTAACTATATCATTAAAGACAAATTGGGTGATGTTGTAACAACTCTCAAAACTGACGAAGCAGTTGAGACAATCGAAATTAAGAATGCTGTTCTCTGGAATGGTAGAAAAAATCCATATCTTTACACAGCAGAAATCGAACTTCTTGACGGTGACAAGGTAATCGACAAGGTTTCAACTCGTTTCGGTTGCCGCACATTCGAAATCGACCCTGAAAGAGGATTTATCCTCAATGGTGAAGAGTATCCACTTCGTGGCGTTTCTCGTCATCAGGATAGATGGGGCTTTGGTAATGCTCTTTTACCTGAACACCACAAAGAAGATATGGAATTCATCTATGAAATGGGTGCAAACACAATCCGTCTTGCACACTATCAGCATGACCAATATTTTTATGACCTTTGCGACGAATATGGTATGGTGATTTGGGCTGAAATCCCATATATTTCAAAGCATATGCCAACAGGTCGTGAAAACACAATTTCACAGATGAAAGAGCTTATTGTTCAAAATTATAACCACCCATCAATCGTTGTTTGGGGACTTTCAAATGAAATCACTATTGCAGGTTCAAATCCTAACCTTATCAAGAACCACAAAGACCTAAATGACCTTGTTCACGATATGGATAAAACTCGTCTTACAACAATTGCAGCAGTTTCAATGTGTGACATCAACGATGAATATGTTCATATTTCTGACG
>JAZLBL010000057.1:0-5993 GCA_045613685.1 Candidatus Fimenecus sp.
TGCAAAAGTTGTTAATGCCCCCGTACTCTTACATATAAGCACTGTAAAAGGTAAGGGTTATGACTTCGCAGAGAAATCACCAAGTATTTATCATGGTATTTCAAAATTTGATATTGAAACCGGTGAACCTAAATCAAGTGGCACAAACTTCTCTGCTGAATTTGGTGAGAATTTGTGTTATCTTGCTGAGAAAAACAAAAATATTTGTGCGATTACTGCTGCAATGTCACTAGGCACTGGACTTAAAGATTTTTCAGAAAAATATCCTGGAAGATTTTATGATGTAGGAATTGCAGAAGAACACGCAATAACATTCGCCTCAGGTCTTGCAAAAGGTGGAATGGTGCCTGTCGTAGCGCTTTATTCTTCATTTGTTCAACGAGCTTATGACCAATTAGTACATGATGGTACACTTCAAAGACAAAAGTTGATTTTAGCAGTTGACCGTGCAGGTTTTGTTGGTGAAGACGGTGTCACTCATCAAGGTCTATTAGATGTACCATTATTAAACAGCATACCAGACATCACAATTTATTCACCCTTTACTTATGAAAGAATGAAATATGATTTTATAAATGCAATAGATAATGCAAATAATTTGACAGTTATTCGTTATCCAAGAGGTTGTGAATCTGTTTTACCAGATGGCTATAAAATAACAGAAAATGATTTTGATGTTTTTGGTAATGGCAAAATTTTATTAGTTTCTTATGGTAGAGTGACTGCTGAAATATTAAAAGCCGTTGAAATATTAAAAGATAAAAATATTGAAGTTAGTTGTATTGTTTTAAATAAAATCAAACCAATTCCAAAAGAAGTTATAAAAATTGCAAGAGATTTTGAAAAGATATATTTCTACGAAGAATCAGAAAAATCAGGCGGTATTGGACAGTCATTTGCGCAAATGTTGTTTTCTGTTTGTTTTAAAGGTGACTATGAGCATATTGCTGTTGAAGATGAATTTGTTGCTCATGCATCAGTTGGTTCTTTGATGAAAAAATATGGTTTTGATGCTGAAAGCATTGTTGAAAATATAATGGAGATAACAAATGGCTGATAAAAAAAGACTTGATACTGTTTTAGTTGAATTAGGCTTTGCTGAAACGCGTTCAAAAGCTACTGCTTTAATTATGTCAGGCGAAGTATTCGTTAATGGACAAAAAGAGACCAAAGCAGGGTATTCTGTAAAAGAATCTGACAAAATTGAATTTAAAGGGAAAAAAATGCCTTTTGTAAGTCGTGGTGGATACAAACTTGAAAAGGCAATGAAGATGTTTCCTATAAAACTTGATGGTTGCATCTGCATGGATATTGGTGCATCAACTGGTGGCTTTACTGATTGTATGCTTCAATGTGGTGCAAGCAAAGTTTATGCTATTGACGTGGGATACGGTCAACTCGCTTGGAAACTTAGAACTGACGAGCGGGTTGTAAATCTTGAAAGAACCAATTTCAGATATTTAACAAAAGAGATAGTTTCTGATGACATTGATTTTGCAAGTATTGATGTTTCTTTTATTTCTTTAAAAAAGATTTTACCCGTTTTGTATGATTTTTTAATAGAGAACGGCAAATGCGTTGCTCTTATTAAGCCCCAGTTTGAAGCAGGCCGTGAAAAAGTGGGTAAAAAAGGTGTTGTCAGAGAACTGTCAACCCATATTGAAGTTGTAACTGAAATAGTGAATTTTGCTTTTGAAACTGGATTTTCGGTTTTAGGGCTTGATTTCTCACCAATTCGTGGTCCTGAGGGTAATATTGAATATCTTCTTTATATTTCAAAAAGTAATGAAAAACTTAATTCGATTACTAGCGAAAAAATACTCGAAATCACAGAAAGTTCACATCAAATATTGAGTGGTGATTAATTTGAAAATTGGTATTGTACCAAACTTCACTAGAGAAAAAGCTCTTGAAGTAACTGTTAATATAATAGAATATCTTGCTAAACTTAATATAGAATACTATTTTGATAAAGCTGCAATTAATGATTTCAAAATTACAATTAATAGTGAGAAATTTTTAGATAACTTATATGAAGCAGTTGATGTTATTATAGCTATTGGTGGTGACGGCTCATTTATTCATGCAGCCAAAACTGCTGCATTACATAAAAAACCTGTATTGTGTATAAATGCGGGTAATTTGGCGTTTTTAGCTGGTCTTGAAGGTAATGAGTTACAACTTATTGAAAAGCTTATTTCAGGCGATTTTACAACAGACAGACGTCTTTTGCTTGAAGTGTCTGCTAAAACTGTTGATGAATGTCAATTCATGGGATATTGCCTGAATGATGTTGTTGTTGCTCGTGGTAAAGACATCAGACTTATTGACCTTGACGTTTTTTGTGATAGTAGAAAGATTAACAGTTATAGAGCAGATGGGGTTATAATTTCAACTCCTACTGGCTCAACTGCATATGCATGGTCAGCTGGTAGTCCTGTCATTGACCCTAATCTTCGATGCATAATGCTGACACCAATATGCACACATTCACCATTGAATCGTTCATTAGTGTTTAATGATAAATCTTGTTTAACTGTTAAGTCATCTAATAATTCTAATCAGGAAATTTCTGTTTCAACTGATGGAGAAAAAACTGTTATATTGCCAAGTAACACAGAAATAAGCATTTCAAAATCAAATTTATATGCAGAATTTATTAGAATTAAATCAGATGAATTTTTTGATATACTCAATAGCAAATTAACTCAAAGAGGAGTTTAAAAATGAAAAAATCTAGACATGAACTTATTTTGAATTTCATAAAAAATAATGCAGTTTCAACTCAAGAAGAAATTATTAAGATGCTTGCTGATAACGGGTATAAAGTTACACAGGCAACTATTTCTCGAGACATCAAAGAATTGAAGCTAATAAAAGAGCATTTCGGTAAAAATGAGATTAAATATACAGTAAGTAGTAAAAATGATAATTCTGATAATTTTAAAACTATTTTGACTCGTTCAGCTCTTTCTGTTGAACTTGCTATGAATATTATTGTTATCAAATGCTATGCTGGTACTGCTAATGCCGCTTGTATGGCTATTGATAATTTGAATCTTTCTGGTATTGTCGGAACAATTGCAGGGGATGACACTATTTTTGTTGCTTGTAAGGATATGCACTATGCCACAGAAGCAATGCACTCAATTAATTTGATATTGAAAGGCTGATATTTATGCTTTCTAATCTTAAAATATCAGATATTGCAATTATTAAAGAGGCTGTTATAGATTTTGATAACGGTCTTAATGTGCTGACTGGTGAGACAGGTGCAGGTAAATCAATCATCATTGACGCTATTAACGCAATTCTCGGCGAAAGAACATCTCGCGAACTTATAAGAACAGGTAGCAGTAATGCGGAAGTTTCAGCATATTTTGAAAACATAAATAATGATGTTGTTTCAATACTTGATGAATTTGGAATTACTTGTGAAGAAGACAAGTCGTTACTTATTTCAAGAAAAATTTCACAAGATGGTAAAAATATTTGTAAAATTAATGGTTCAAGTGTAACCGTTTCAATGCTTAAAAAGATTGGACAATCACTTATAAATGTTCACGGACAAATGGATAACCACAATCTTCTTAATGAAGAGTTGCATTATACTTACATAGACAATTTTGCTGAAAACAATGATATTCTTGAAAGATATCTTGAAGCTTATAATGATTATCAAACGCTTAAAAGACGATACGATAATTTAATTGTAAACGAAAGTGAAAAAGCAAGAAAAATTGATTTGCTTACATATCAGATTAAAGAAATTGAAGATGCAAGCATTAAAATAGGTGAGTGGGAAGAACTTGAAAAGCGTAAAAAGATATTGCAAAATGTTGAACAACTTCTCGCACTTGTAAATAATGCTGTTGAAATAATAAACGGTAATGACAATTTTTCAGGTGTCGCAGATATGCTTAATACTGCATCAAACTCACTTGTGAAAGCATCTGCTTTTGACGAAACACTTAATAATGTTTCTGATGCAGTTGCAGAAATGTCATATAATATTTTAGATTGTGCAAGTGAACTTAATAGTTTCTTGTATTCACTTGACGTTGATCCAAATGAACTTGATATTATTGAAGAAAGACTTGATATTTTATTCAGATTGTCAAAGAAATATGGTCAAAACGAAACTGAAATTCTTGAATTTCTTGCCAGAGCACAAAAGGAACTTGAAGACATTACATTCTCAGATAAACTAAAAGAGCAACTTGAAGTTGAATTAAATAAAAAATATGACTTAATGGATACAGCAAGCAAAAAGTTGTCAGCAAATCGTCAAAAATATGGTGAAATTTTTATTAATCAGGTTAAAGACGAATTGTCTTTTCTTGATATGGCATCAATTTCATTTAAAATTGTTCAAAATAGAAAACAATTTGATGAAACAGGTGCAGATGAAATCTATTTTTTGATTTCTGCCAATGCTGGAGAAGAGCCAAAGCCACTTTCAAAGATTGCATCTGGTGGTGAATTATCACGAATGATGCTTGCAATAAAGAATGTGTTAGCGTCGAAAGATAATGTGCAAACGCTTATTTTTGACGAAGTTGATACAGGTGTCAGTGGTCGTGCGGCACAAAAGATTGGTATCAAGCTTAAAGAAGTTTCTAAAAATAGGCAAGTTCTTTGTGTAACCCATTTAGCACAGATTGCTTGCTTTGCTGATAATCATTTCTTGATTTCAAAATCAGAAAGTGATAATAAAACATATACAAAAGTCAAACCACTTAATAATGACGGCAGAATACGCGAATTAGCAAGAATTATTGGTGGAATTGAAGCAACTCAGCTTTCACTTGATGCTGCTGCTGAAATGATTGAAAATGCAAAGAAATATTAACTTGACTTTTAATTTTTATTGTGTATAATATTCTCAATGACTTTGAAGCGAAGAAGTAATAAGACCTTTGCAGTTACAGAGAGTGTTCGGTTGGTGTAAGAACATACGCAAAACTTATGAAATACATCGTGGAGTTGCACTTTTGAAATAGTAGTAGGAAGTGTCGGGCGTACCCGTTATAGTACAGAGTAATGTCAGTTACTCGTTGAGGCTGTATTTGTGAGAATACAGTAAACATGAGGTGGTAACACGAATTTTTTCGTCCTCTGCATTTTGCAGGGGACTTTTATATTTTCAGGAGGATATTATGAAAGTTTATGAAGAACTCGTTGCTCGTGGACTTATTGCACAGGTAACAAACGAAGAAGAAATTAAAAATCTTGTAAATGAAGGAAAAGCGGTTTTCTATATCGGCTTTGACCCAACAGCAGATAGTTTGCACGTTGGTCACTTTATGGCTCTTTGTCTTATGAAAAGATTGCAGATGGCTGGCAATAAGCCAATCGCTCTTATCGGCGGTGGTACAGCTATGATTGG
Organism: Candidatus Fimenecus sp.; assembly: GCA_045613685.1. GTDB lineage: Bacteria > Bacillota > Clostridia > Oscillospirales > Acutalibacteraceae > Fimenecus. The sequence goes on from JAZLBL010000057.1 coordinate 5,390, forward strand.
TGACCCATCGGGCAGAAGTGATATGCGTCAGATGATGACAAAAGAAACAATTCAACACAACTGCGATTGCTTCAAAAAGCAGATGAGCCGTTTCATCGATTTCTCAGAAGGTAAAGCTCTTATGGTTAACAATGCAGACTGGCTTTTAGACCTTAACTATATTGATGTACTTCGTGAAGTTGGTGCTTGTTTCAGTGTTAACAGAATGCTTTCTGCAGAATGTTATAAACAAAGAATGGAAAAAGGTCTTTCATTCCTTGAATTTAACTATATGATTATGCAGAGTTATGACTTCTATGAACTCTTCCAGAAATATGGATGTAATATGCAGTTCGGTGGTGACGACCAGTGGAGCAATATGCTTGGTGGTACAGAACTTATCCGTAGAAAGCCCGGTAAAGATGCTCACGCTATGACAATTACTCTTCTTCTTAACTCAGAAGGTAAGAAGATGGGCAAGACTCAGTCCGGTGCTGTTTGGCTTGATCCTAAAAAGACAAGTCCCTTTGATTTCTATCAGTATTGGAGAAATGTTGATGATGCTGACGTTCTTAAATGTATCAGAATGCTCACGTTCTTACCTATGGAAGAAATTGAAAAAATG